>DATAUL010000251.1:0-21747 GCA_036268255.1 Solirubrobacteraceae bacterium
TCGTCCGTCGGCCTCAGGGATGACGAGCGCCGCCTGGGTCTCCAGGGGGCAGTGCTCGATCGCCTGCGGGCGGTAGACGCCGGAGACGATCGTGTCGGCCCTGTCGAAGGCCCACTCGACGTCGCCCTTGCGGACGCGGCGGTGGTTGTGAGGACCGAAGTGCGGGAACACCGGCCCCCAGTGGTGGACCTGAGGAGCGTCGGGCTCGAACGCCAGGCGGATGTCGAACAGCGCCGGGCGCTCGTCGTACTCCACGTCGATCAGCTCGAGCGCCTCCATCGCGGTGTCAACGTCCTCGGCGGCCACGGCCGCGATCGGCTGCCCCTTCCAGCGCACGACGTCCTCGGCCAGCAGCGGCTCGTCGGCGGGAACGCCGAGTGCCTCCAGATGCCCGTAGACGTTCTTCGGGACGTCGGTGTGGGTGACGACCGCGCGGACGCCGCGCAGCTTCTCGGCGCGGGATGTGTCGAGGCTGCGGATCGCCGCATGGTGATGGGGCGAGCGCAGGGCGCGCGCCTGGAGCATGCCCGGGGCCCTGAGGTCGTCGACGAAGTTGGTCCGCCCGGTGACGTGGGCGATCCCGTCGTAGCGCGGGAGCTTGGCGCCGACGGCCTTCATGCCGGTGCACCCTTCGGCTCGACCTCGGGTTGCGACGGGTCGGCCGCGAAGTCGTCGGCGTCGTCGTGGTCAAACTCGCCGGTGGAGGCGGCGATGATCGCGTCGACGATCTTGACGTAGCCGGTGCAGCGGCAGACGTGGCCGCTGAGAGCGTCGAGGACCTGATCGCGGGTCACCGCTTCGTCGGTGGAGTCGATCAGCGCCTGGGCGGCCATCACCATGCCGGTGGTGCAGTACCCGCACTGGGCGGCGTAGCGGTCGTTGAAGGCCTTCTGGATCGCCGCCAGGCTGCGGGCCCCACCGAGCCCCTCGACGGTCGTCACCTCGGCGCCGCCGAGCGTGCCCACGGCGACCAGGCAGGCGCGGCGCGGGGCGCCGTCGACGAGCACCGTGCACGTGCCACAGCCGCCCTGCTCGCACCCGGGCTTGGCGCTCGTGATGTCGAAGTCCTCGCGCAGCACGGTGAGCAGCGGCGTGACCGGCGAGCTCGCGGTGGCGCGCGGCACGCCGTTGATCGTCAGTTCCATCGGCTCATCCTCCCTGCAGCTGTTTGATGACCCGCGCCACGAGCACGGGCAGGACCTCGCGCCGGTACCAGGCCGAGGCCAGCGCGTCGTCGTGCGGTTCCACGCCCTCGGTCGCCCGGGCGGCGGCGTCGGCGGGCGAGGCGCCGCCGGCGAGCGCCTGCTCGACGCCCGTCAGCCGGACCGCGTGAGGGGCGACTCCGGCCGCCGCCATCCGCACCGTCCCGTCGACCTCGGCGGCGGCGATCGCCATCACCGAGTAGGAGTGCGAGTGGGGACGGCGCTGGGTGATGTAGGCGGCGCGCGCGGGGCGGTCGACCTCGATGCTGAGCACGAGGCGATCACGCGGGCCGGCCAGGTACTCGTCGACCGATTCGGTCCTCTCACCCCCGGGGCCGACCGAGCGCACGCGAGCGCCCATCGCCAGCAGCGGCGCCTGCAGATCGCCGCGGGGCGCCTCCACCCCGGGCGCGGCGCACAGATTCCCTCCGATCGTCGCCTGCGCGCGGATCTCCGGATCGGCCACGACAGCCGCCGCGGCGGCCAGCGGCTCGACGCCGGCGGCCACCACCGCATCGAGGGAGGTCATCGCGCCGAACGTCACCGCGCCGCCGTCGGCGACCGCGTCGAGCCCCGCGCGGTGGAGCATGAGCGTCCGGCCGCCCTTGGGGTAGCGCCCGTAGGTGACCTCGGGCATCAAGATCGTCCCGCCCGCCAGCACGGTGACGTTGCCGCCGTCGCCGAACCCCTCGATGGCCTCCGCCTCCGATACCGGCATGAGTGCTTCGGTGTCGCTGCTTCTCACCGCTCTCCCGTTCTCAGCTTGCCGCTTTCGTGCCAGAGCCGCACTCTATGGTGAAGCCGCCCGGCAGTGATTCAGTCTATAGGCTCACTACCCCGCTCGCCGACTAACATGCGCCCCAGGGTGGAGCAGATCGGCAGCATCGACCAGCTGGAGCAGGCGCTCCTTAGCGCCTCCTACCTTCCCGATCGCGGGCTGGCCACGGTCCTGTACCTGGCGCTGCAGGTGCGCAAGCCGCTGTTGCTGGAGGGCGAGGCCGGTGTCGGCAAGACCGAGGCCGCCAAGGCGGTCGCCCAGGCGCTGGGGACGCCCCTGATCCGTCTGCAGTGCTACGAGGGGCTCGACGTCAACCATGCGGTCTACGAGTGGAACTACACCCGCCAGCTGCTGCACATCCGCGCCGCGCAGGAGGGAGGCCAGGTCGACGAAGACGCGCTGTTCGGAGAGCGCTTCCTCATTCGCCGTCCCCTGCTGGAGGCGATCTCGGCACCTGAACCGGTCGTGTTGCTGATCGACGAAATCGACCGGGCCGACGACGAGTTCGAGGCGTTCCTGCTCGAGCTGCTGTCCGACTTTCAGATCACGATCCCGGAGCTGGGCACGATCGCCGCCCGCCACCGGCCGATCGTCGTGCTCACCTCCAACCGAACGCGCGAGTTGCACGACGCGCTCAAGCGCCGCTGTCTGTTTCACTGGATCGGCCACCCGTCGTGCGAACGGGAGATCGAAATTGTCCGTCTGCGCGTGCCCGAGGTGCCCGAGCGCCTCGCCGCTCAGGCCGTGCAGTTCGTGCAGGCATTACGCGGCCTCGAGCTGACCAAGGCGCCCGGGGTGGCCGAGACGGTCGACTGGGCGCAGGCGCTCGCCGTGCTCGGGCAGCGCGAGCTCGACGCCGAGTTGGTGCAGTCGACGCTCGGCTCGGTGCTCAAGTACCAGGAGGACCTCGAGCTTGTCGCCGACGAGACCCTGGTCAGCCTGCTGGCGGAGGCGCGCGCTGCCCGCTGAGCCTGGATCCACCGGGCTCAAGGCTAACGCCGTCGTACGCCACGTGGTCACCTTCGGGCGGGTGCTACGCGAGGCGGGCCTGGAGATCGGGCCTGGACGGATCGTCGACGCGCTCAAGGGCCTCGACGCGGTCGACATCACCCGCCAGGACGACGTGTACTGGACGCTCCGGGCAACGCTCGTGACCCGCCGCGAGGAGCTTGAGCCCTTCGACCGCGCGTTCAACGCCTGGTTTCTGCGCGCACCGGTGATCCCGCCGACGCGGCTGCGCTCCCCCGAGCTCGCCCGCCCACGCGCCGCCGGCCACGCCGATCCGGTGCGCGGATCACAGCCCGACGGTCCCGAGCCGGAGAAGATGGAGGTCGGCTGGAGCGCCACCGACGTGTTGCGCCGGCGCGATTTCGGCGCCATGACCCACGAGGAGTTCGACCAGGCCCGGCAGCTGCTCGCCGAACTGGCCGCCGTGCGCCCGCAGCGCCGCACGCGCCGGCTGCGCTCGCACCCGCGCGGGCGGCTGCTGGACCTGCGCCGCATGACCCGCCGCTCGCTGGCGACCGGCGGCGACCCGCTGGAGCGGAGTTATCGCCGCCGGGTGCATGGACCGCGGCGGCTCGTCGTGCTGTGCGACATCTCCGGCTCGATGGAGGCCTACACGCGCGGCCTGCTGCTGTTCCTGCATGCTGCGGTGATCGCCGGCCACGTGGAGGTGTTTGCGTTCGGCACGCGGCTGACTCGGCTGACAGCGGCGCTGCGCACTCGCGATCCGGAACGCGCGCTGGCTCGTGCCGCGGAGACGGTCGTCGACTGGGCGGGCGGAACGCTGATCGGCGCCTGCCTGAAGTCGTTCAACGATCACTGGGGCCGATGGGCGTTCTCTCGGGGGGCGGTCGTGGTGATCGTCTCCGACGGCTGGGAGCGCCAGGACCCCGAGCTGGTGGGGCGGGAGATGGCGCGGCTGGCGCGGACCGCCTATGCCGTCGTGTGGGTCAGCCCGCTCAAGGGGCATATCGACTACCAGCCGCTGGGCGCCGGCATCAAGGCGGCGCTGCCCTACATCGACCGGTTCCTGGCCGGTCACAACATCGCCAGCCTCGAAGACCTGGCCGAAGTGCTGGCCGGCATCGAGCGCCGGCACGCGACATGAGGAGAGGAATCGTTGGCGATTGAGATGAAGTCTGAGGCTTTGTCGGATCTGCTCGACCCCGAGGCGGAGGTCGAGCGGGTGGCGACCGGGTTCACATTCACCGAGGGCCCGCTGTGGGACAGGGCGGGAGACTTTCTCCTGTTCTCTGACATGCCCGGCGACGTGCGCCGGCGCTGGTCGGAGAAGGAGGGGGTCGTCGAGCTGCGCCGGCCCAACAACAAGGGCAACGGCATGGTCTACGACCCCGAGGGCAACCTGCTCGTCTGCGAGCACGTCACCTCCTCGCTGATACGCGAGCGACGCGACGGCGTGCGCGAGACCCTGGCGTGGCATTACGAGGGCAAGTACCTCAACAGCCCCAACGATGTGATCACCCGCTCGGACGGAACGATCTACTTCACCGATCCCGGCTATGGCCGCATCGAGCACTTCGGCATCCCCCGGGCACAGGACCTGTCCTTTCAGGGCGTGTACATGATCCCGGCCGGCGGCGGCGATCCACAGCTGGTGGTGGGCGAGACCGAGTTCGAGCAGCCCAACGGGCTGTGCTTCACCCCTGGCGAGCAGCAGATGTACATCAACGACACCACGCGGGCGCTGATCCGCATCTACGACGTGGACGATGACGGCTCGCTATCGGGCGGACGAGACTTCTTCACCGGTATCGGCACCGGCGTGGTCGAGGAGGGGATCCCTGACGGGATGAAGGTCGACGAGCGCGGCAGCGTGTGGGTCACCGGCCCACGTGGGGTGTGGGTGATCTCTGCAGCGGGCGAGCATCTCGGGGTGATCGAGGTGCCCGAGAACGTCGGCAACATCGCCTGGGGTGGTCCTGACTGGAAGATGCTCTACATCCCCAGCTCGACCTCCGTCTACCGGCTGCCCACCAAGGTCGCGTCCAATCACCTCCCCTACCACTGAGGAGCCAGATGAGCACCGCGCTGATCATCCAGGACATGCAGAACGACGTCATCGGAGAGCAGGGCGCGTTCGCCGAGACGGGCGCGCCGGCTCACGCCGCCAGTCAGAACGTCGTCGCCAACGTCGCCCGCCTGGCCGACGCCGCCCGCGCCGCCGGCGTGCCGGTGATCCACGTGCACTACATCGTCGAGGAGGGGTCGCTCGGTCTGCGCCCCAACGCGCCGCTGTTTCAGGGCATCGTCGACACGAACGCGCTCGTGCGCGGCTCGTGGGGGGCGGCGGCCGTCGAGGGCGTGGAGCCGGTCGCCGGCGATCACGTGGTCGAGAAGATGCGCATGAACGGCTTCTACGAGACGCGCCTGGAGATCCTCTTGCGCGGGCTGGACGTGGACTCGCTGGTGATCGCCGGTTGCTACACGAACATGTCGATCGAGCACACCGCCCGCCATGGCGCCGACGCCGGCTACGCGATCACGGTCGTCTCCGACGGCACCTCGACCACGAGCGACGAGTGGCAGCACGCCGCCCTGAACTACGCGATGACGAACGTCGGGCGGGTACTGACGGTCGACGAGGTGATCTCCGAACTGTGACCGGCGGTGGGCCCGCACCACTGAGCGTCAAGGGCGTGTGCCTGGACGCCGGCGGGCGGGTGCTCGTCTGTCGCAACTGGCGGCGCGAGTGGGAGCTGCCGGGAGGCCGGCCGGAGTTGGGCGAGGATTTGCCCGCCTGCCTCAGGCGGGAGATCGAGGAGGAGACCGGCTTGCGGGTTGACGTTCGGGCGCTCGTCACCGCGTATCCGTTCGAGGTGCTTCAGGGCCGCTGGGTCACGATCGTCGCCTACGGGTGCGCGCCCCGTGCGGCGCGCCGGTTGCACACGAGCGGCGAGCACGTCCACGTCGCCTTCAAGCACCTCGCCGAGCTCTCGCGGCGCGAGTTCCCCGACGGGTACCGCGATGCCGCGCGTCTGTGGCAGGAGCGCCGGGCGATGTCACACAATTGAGCCGGGGCGCGTCCTCGGAGATAGATTGGAGGATTCCATGAGCACGACGACGATCCCCGCTGACCGAATCCAACTCACTTCGCCTGACCTGCCGTCCGGGTACCGGTGGGCCATGGCACGCAAGCCACAGGGACGGTCCTAGATGATCTCGCGTCCGGTGGGACGCATCTGTTCGTCAAGCTCGAGCTGCCAGAAGTAGCGGGTGAACGTCACCCCGGAGCGGAAGTCGCCCACGTGGGGCTCGATGTGCTCGCCGCCGGCGATGCGCACGATCAGCTCCGGGTAGGTCTGGCCGGGCAGGGCGGCGTAGAGGTGAGCCGGGCAGGCGCCGCCGAAACGCGTGTTGACGTCGGTGATGCCGAGGCCGATCTCGGCGTCCCGAAACGCCTGGACGGTGCAGGGCCCCCGGCAGCCCAGGGCTTCGACGACGCGCCGTCCGAGGTCGATCAGCTCCTCGTCGGCGATCGTCGTGCCCTTGATCGACTCGCCGCCCCGGGACTCGATCATCGTGCGGGGGATGACGTTCAGACAGCGGCCGTCGAGATCCGACATGCAGTCCATCGAGAACTCAGGGCCCTGCATCGCCCGCTGGAGCATCGCCGGCTCGCGGATGTAGGCGGCGAGGAACTCGGCCTCGTGTTCGTCGGCGGCGTGGAAGATGGAGCGCGCGCCCGATCCCCACCGCGGCTTGACCATCACGGGGTAGCTGTTTGGCGCCACGCCGGGCAGGACCGTCGGCGGCGACGGCAGGCCGAGGCGCTCGAGCAGCAGGTGGGTCTCGTACTTGTCGAAGGTGGCGCGGGCGACATCGCCGTCGGGAACGAAGGCCGGCAGCTGGCCGGCGGTCCGGGCGTGGCCGAGAATCTCGAGGTCCAGGTCGGTGAGCGGCACGACCGCGCCCACGCCGAAGTCGTCGCACAGCTCCTGTAGCGCGGGAACGTAGGCCGGGTCATCGAAGCGCGGGACCGAGCGGCGGTGCGTCGCGGCGTACTGGGCGGGCGCCAGCGGGTTTGGATCGGCGGCGACCGTCGTCGCCACCTGCGTGAACGCCGAGACGAGCGCGAAGCGCTTACCGACGCCCGTGATCAGGACGGCTAGGTCTGAGTCGGGGGCTGCCATCCGCCCGTCGCTCCCTTGTAGATGCCACCGCCCGACACGACCGAGCGGACGGTTCGCTTGAGGATCTCCACGTCAAGGGCAAGCGAGCGGTGCTCGACGTACCAGAGGTCGAGCTCGATCCGCTCGGGCCACGGCAGCGAGGCGCGACCGTTGACCTGAGCCCAGCCGGTGATCCCCGGCTTGACGGCCAGGCGGCCTCGCTGGCGCGGCGTGTAGGCATCGACCTGGCCCTCGAGCGTGGGCCGCGGGCCGACGACCGACATCTCGCCACGGGCCACGTTCCACAGGTTGGGTAGCTCGTCGAGCGAGCTCCGGCGCAGCAGCCTCCCCAGCCGCGTGATGCGGCTGTCGCCGGCGGAGATCGCCAGGCCCGCTCCATGGTGCTCGGCGCCGTTGACCATCGTGCGCAGCTTGTAGATCTCAAACAGCGCGCCGTCGCGTCCGACCCGGGTCTGGCGATAAATGGGGTCGCCTGGGGACTCGAGCCTGACCGCGAGGGCGAGCAGCGCCACGAGCGGCGCGCTCAACGCCGACCCGAACCCGCCCACGAGCAGGTCGAAGGTCCTGCGAATGATGTCCTGCCATGGCTGCACGGTCCCGCACCTTAGTGGGCGGCACTTAGGCGAACGTCACGCGAAGTACTGTTGGCGGCGTGGTCGTCCTGCAGGTCCTGTTCTGGGTCTCGTTGGCCGGGCTGCTGTGGACCCAGGCGCTCTACTCGCTGTTCGCCGCCGCGGTGGCGCGCCTGCGCCCGCGCCCGGTCCGCAAGGGCGGCATCACTCCCACGGTGACCGTCATCGTCGCCGCTCACGACGAGGAGGCGGTGATCGAGCAGCGCGTGGAGAACCTGCTCGCGCTCGACTACCCGCCGGAGCTGCTTGAGATCATCGTCGCCTCCGACGGCTCGACTGACGGGACCGACCAGCTCGTCACCGCGCTCGCCGCGCGCCATCCGCGCGTGCGCCTCCTGGGCTGCCCGCGGGCCGGCAAGGTCGCCGCCCAGAATCGGGGCGCGCGCGCGACGACCGCGGAGGTGATCGGCTTCTCGGACGCCAACGCCCGCTGGGAGCCCGACGCGCTGCGCCAGCTGGTGGCCAACTTCGCCGACCCCGATGTCGCCTACGTGTGTGGCCGCCTCGCGCTGGAGCGAGCCGATGGCTCCAACCGGGAGGGCGTCTACTGGCGCTTCGAGCTCTGGCAGCGGGCCTCGGAGTCGGCGATGGGCTCGATCACCGCCGGCAACGGCGGCATCTACGCGGTGCGCCGATCGGATTACATCGAGACCGCCTCGCACATCGGCCACGACCTGGGACTGCCCTACCGGATGGCACAGCGCGGCCGGCGCGCCGTCTATGACCCGCAGGCGGTCGCCTGGGAGAAGCCCGCCCGGGACGCCGAAGACGAGTACGACCGCAAGATCCGCATGCACGCCCAGATCTGGCGCCACGTGCTCTCCGGCGACCTGCTGCGCGGCGGCGGCCCGCTGTACCTGCTGGAGATCGTCTCCCACCGAGTGCTGCGCTACGCCAGCGGCATCCTGCACATCCTCCTGCTCGCCTGCTCGATCGCGCTCGCCGGCGACGGGCTCGTCTACGCGATCGTCCTCGGCGCGCAGCTCGCCTGGCTGCTGCTGGCGCTCGCCGGACGGCTGCGCGTGCCGGTTCCGGGGGCGGCACTGGCCTACTACTACCTGCTGGTGATCGTCGCCACGCTCGCCGGGCTCGTGCGCTACGCCCGCGCCGGCGTGCCCGTCGTCTGGGAGAAGGCCGAGGGCACGCGGTGAGAATAGTTGTCCCCGCAACTACCCTGCTAACCTCGTTCTCATGGAACTTGGACTTGCCACCTTCGCCGACCTGAGCTCCGGCGTCTCCCCGCAGCAGCGCATGCTCGAGCTCCTTAAGGAGGCCGAGCTGGCCGAGGAGGTCGGCCTCGACGTGTTCGCGATCGGCGAGCACCACCGCTCAGACTTCCTGATCTCCTCGCCGGCGATCGCACTGGCCGCGATCGCCGCTCGCACCGAGCGCATCCGCCTCTCGAGCGCCGTGACGGTGCTCAGCTCCGACGACCCGGTGCGGGTCTTCCAGCAGTTCGCAGAGCTCGACCTGATCTCCGGCGGACGGGCCGAGATCATGGCCGGCCGGGGCTCGTTCATCGAGTCCTTCCCGCTGTTCGGCTACGACCTCGACGACTACGACGACCTGTACGCCGAGAAGCTCGACCTGCTGCTGAAGATCCGCGACTCCGAGCGGGTCACGTGGAGCGGTCGTCTGCGTGCTCCGCTCAACGCCGCGGGCATCTACCCGCGTCCGCTGCAGGATCCGCTTCCCGTGTGGGTGGCCGTCGGCGGCTCGCCGCAGTCGGTGGTACGGGCCGGGACGCTCGGTCTCCCGATGACGCTGGCCATCATCGGCGGCCAGCCCGAGCGCTTCGCGCCGCTCGTCGCCCTCTACCGGCGCGCGGCGATGACCGGACCCCACCCACCCCATGACGCCGCCGCCCTGCCGCTGGCGATCAACACGCACGCGTTCGTCGGCGAGACGCCGGCCGCGGCCGACTCCGCCTTCGCAGCCCCGTATCTGGCGATGATGAACCGCATCGGGCGCGAGCGCGGCTGGCCGCCGTCAGGCCGCCCCGAGTACGAGGCGCTGCGCTCGCCCCAGGGCGCAGTCGCCGCGGGCTCGGTCGAGCAGGTGACCGAGAAGATCCTGTTCGAGCACGAGCTGTTCGGCAACAGCCGCTACATCGGTCAGATGAGCGTCGGCGCGGTAGCCCATGCCGACGTGCTGCGCTCGATCGAGCTGTTCGGGACCGAGGTGGCTCCGCGGGTGCGCGAGGAAGTGGCCCGCCGTCAGGCCGGCCGCGCCGGCGAGCCGGTCACCGCCGCGTAGAGACGGAGCGTCGCCTCGGCGGCCACGTCCCAGGAGTACGGCCCGCGGGCTGCCGCCAGGGCGGCCGCGCTCATCCGCTCGCGCTCCCCGGGGTCGGCGATGAGCGCCGCCAGCACATCGTGCAGCGCGTCCGCATCGCCGGGCGCCACCACCCTGGCGGCGCCGGTCGCCGCCACCTCCGAGAAGCCCCCGATATCCGAGAGCACCGAGGCCCGGCCCGAACCAAGTGCGGTGGCAAGCACGCCGGACTGATCGAAGCGCTCGGTTCGCGTGTACGGCAGCGCGACGAGATCCGCGCGGCGCAGCAGGGCGCCGGCCTCCTCGGTGCTGACAAAGCGCGCCACGAGGCTTGCCCCCACGGGCATCGGGGGAAGGTCCATCATCGGCCGCCCGACGATCCACAGTTGCGCGTCCTCGATCCCCGCCCAGGCCCGCAGGAGAGTCTCCACCCCCTTGTACGGACGCAACAGGCCAAAGAGCAGCACCACGGGTCGACCGTCGTCGGCGAGCTCAGGGGGAAGTGCGCCGGCGAGTCCGGGAGAGAACGCCCCGTGGTGGATGACGTGGACCTTGTCGTCGGCGAGCCCGAGACGCTCGGTGAGCTGGCGCCGGCCGTACTGCGAGTGCACCACGACGGCGTCGACCCGACGCAGCAGGCGACGCTGGGCGGCGAGCTGGCCGGGGCGCGGCTCGCGCGGCAGGAGGTCGTGCGCGGTGAGCACGACCGGCCGGTCCGGCATCAGCCGGTCGTCGACCCACGGCAGCCCCAGCCACTGGAAGTGCACGACGTCGGCGGTGCGCCCGGCGAGCGCGCGATAACGCAGCATGTCGGGCACGTGAGAGACGAGCTTGGTGACCCTGCGCAGCCGCGAACCGGCCGCGCCGCGCGCGTGACCGTAGAACAGCTCGCGCACCGTATAGCCGTCGGACGCCGGCACCTCACCGTAGGCAAAGCGGCTGGTGACGAGCTCGACCTGGGCACCGGCCTCGGCCAGTGCCGCGCACAGGGCGTGGTCGTACGGGGGGGTGAACGCCGGCGGATCGACGACCGAGACGCGCATACCCTAATCGAGTTCGCGGCCGGCGAGGGCCGCCAGCCGAGCGGCCACGGTGCGGCTCGCCTCACCACCGAGCGCGTGCACGCGGGCGTCCGCATCGCGCTGCAGACGGATGACCGCCGGAGCCATCGCCGCCAACCCCGGGCTGCCGGGCGACCGGCGCCAGAGATCGGCCGCGCAGCGCAGCGGGTGACGGTTGAGCAGGCGCGCGAGGCCGATCGCGCGGGCGACGACGCCTTCGTCCTCGCGGTAGTCAATCGTCAGCCGCCGGGCGACCGAGCGGTCGACGACCGGCGGTCGGGACTTCGCCTCCACGCGCGCACCGGCAAGTCTGAGCGCGTAGTCGGTCAGCGGATCGCCGGGCGCCGGGAAGCGATCGGCAACGAGGACCACAGCTGTCGGCCCTCCGTCGTGGCGGCGGGGACGATTGGAGAGCGCGAAGCCGGCCAGCTCCTCGACGCCGAGGAGGGCGTCGAGGGCGAGATGGGCGCGCCGCGGGGCCGCGCCGTCTGGCGGCGAGGAGGCGTCCCTGGCGGGGCGAGCGGGAGCGGCGGGCGACTGACGATGTAGGACCCGGCCGGCGGCCCGCGCGAGAGCCGGCTCGGGCTCGAAGCCCTCATAGCGGCGGGCCAGCCATGCGCGGCCCGCGGCGTAGCCGCGCCACTGACGGCGCAGCGCGCGGACGGTGGTGCGGTAGCGATGCGTGACCGCGGCCTGCGGGCGACCGTGAAGCTCCCAGCCGGCGAGCTGCAGCCGCCAGCTGAAGTCGGTGTCCTCCGCCGCGCGCACCCCCTCGAAGAACCCGCCGACCTGCTCGAAGGCCACCCGGCGAACCAGCAGGTTGGCGGCCACCGCGCGGGGCATGAACGGATGGCTGAGGTGGGAGTCCTGATTGAGAAAGCTCTTTCCGGCGCCGTAACCGGCGGCGAGGGTGGGCGGGGCCGTATCCGTTGCCGGGCCGACCGCACCCGCCAGCGCGCCCACCCCGGGGGCGATCTCCGCGTCGAAGTAGCGGTCGAGCAGATCCGGCGGGGCCTGGCAGTCGGCGTCGAGGAACAGGATCCAATCGCGGGTGGCGTGCTCGGCGCCCGTGTTGCGCGCATAGGCCGGCGAGTGCTCGGCGGTGGCGGTCACCACCTGCACCAGGCCGTTGTCGTCCGGGGAGCCGGGCGGCACGATTCCCCGGTTGTCGACGAGGATCAACTCGTCGTCGGGCCCGGTGATGAGGGCCGTGAGGGTGTCGAGCGCCGCCCGCGCCGCCGCCGGGGAGCCGGCGAACGGCATCACCACGCTGACGGGCGGGCGGCTCACGGACTGCCCGCCTCCGGCGGCTGGGCCCCGCGACGGCCCGCGCGCAGGCGTGCCACCAGACGGCGGCCCTGGCGCAGCTCCGCCGGATGGACGAAGCCGGTCGCCACCAGCGCCGGGCCGATCGCCGCCAGGACGACCAACCGCACGAGCAGCCCGACCGCGCCGTGGGTGGGCAGGAGGAGGTCGCCGAGCACCGCGAGGCCGCCCATTACGAGGACGAGCTTGCCCAGGCGCAGCCACTCGAACTGGACGGCGAACTGGCGCCGTGTCAACAGGTGCATGAACCCCAGCATGAAGACATATGCGCCGCAGAGTGCGATTCCCGCCCCCGCGAGGCCCAACGGCGGGACGAGCAGCAGCAGCAGGATGACGTTGGCGGCGAGCCCGACGAGCGCGGCCGGAAAGTTGCGCGTCGTCACCCGCGCCCTGCCGGCGATCGTGAGAAAGACCACCCACAGCCCGTACAGCGCCCAGCCGAGCGCCACCCACGGAAGCGCCCGGTTGGCCCCCAGGTAGGCATGGGTGGTCAGCAGCTGCAGGATCCAACGGCCCAGCAGGGCCAGCCCCGCCACGGCCCAGCCGGCGATCAACAGGTAGTAGGTCGTCACCAGGCCGTAGAGCCGCGCGGCCTCCGTGTCGTCGGTGACCGAGTATGCGAGCGGCGGCCACGCATACTGAAAGGCCCGTACGAGGAAGGCGATCGCGCCGGCCAGCTTGATCGCGATCGAGTAAAGGCCGGCGAGACGGGGGCTGCGGTCGTGGAAGATGTAGTACCGGTCGACGATGCTCAGCAGGTACACCGACGCCTCGGCTGGGACGGTGGGCAGACCGAAGCGCAGCAGCTCCGACATGCGCTCGCCGGCCATCCGGCGAGGCAGCAGCCGCCGGCGCAGCTTGAACCACAGCGCCAGGAGAACGACGGTGGAGGCACCGTAGTTGCCGAGCAACAGCCCGCGGGCGCCGTCGTGATCGCCGACCACGAGCACGACCGAGGCGGCGACCGTCAGCAGGACGTTGCTCACCGACGCGGTGGCGTACAACCGCAGCCGCTCGTCGACGCGCAGCAGGGCGTAGGCGAACTCAAGGTTGGTGAACGACCACAGCCCCAGCACCGCGATTCGGAAGGTGGTGGGGTCGCGATGGCTGAGCACGAGCTTGCTCAGCGGCCCGGCTGCCAGCGCCAGCGCGGCCGCGCCGATCGTCGTGGTGACGAGCAGAAAGGCCGCCGCCCGGCGGGCCAGGGCATCCCGGCGCTCGCGATCCTCGTCGGAGTAATAGAAGCGCAAAAACGCCTCGATCATCCCGAGGCGGACGACGATGCTGATCAGGATCACGCCGTTGGCCAGCAGCTCGACGACCCCGTAGCCGGCCGGATCGATGTACCGCGTGTAGACCGGCAGCAGCAGGACCGCGATCACGCGCGAGACGACGTCCGCCAGCTGATAGGCCGCCAGGGAGGAGACCAGGCGCTTCAGATAGGCGACCACGGCGGGTAACGGTACGTTAGGCACAGGCCATGCCAGCGTCACGGACATCCCGGTTCGCGATCCGCGCGGCGGCGCGCGGTGACCGGGACGCCGTGCTCGCCCGCGCGCGCGAGCTCGGCGTGCGCGGCTGGGTCCGCGACGGCTCGGACCTCGAGAGCGTGCTCGTCCACGCCGAGGGTGAACGGGGAGCCGTCGAGGAGCTCGTCGCCGTCCTCGGTCCCGAGGCCCAGGTGCAGGAGGTTCCGGCCGAAGGGCACGAGCAATTCGCCGTTCGCGGCGTGAGCGCGGGCGAGTTCGTCGTTCAAGAGCATGCGGCGACGGCCCACCACTTCGATCTGCGCCTCGAGGTCGACGGGATGATGCGCTCGTGGGCCGTGCCCAAGGGCCCGTCGCTCGACCCGGCCGTCAAGCGCTTCGCCGTCCAGGTGGAGGACCACTCGATGGAGCACAACTCCTATGAGGGCGGGGGCGGCAAGCGCGGAGTGATCGTGTGGGACCGCGGCACCTACGAGCAGGGCGGCCGGGTACCGTGGCCCGAGGCACTCGACCGGGGCCACGCCGTGTTCGTCTTGCACGGCGAGAAGTTGCGCGGGGGCTTTGCCCTGCAGCGGACGCGCCGCGGCGAAAAGCCGCAGTGGCTGCTGATCAAGCGCCGCGACGACGAAGCGCGCCCCGGTTCCGAGATCACCGACGAGCGGCCCGAGTCGGTCGCGAGCGGTCGCACCCTCCAGCAGCTGCTCGACGCGTCTTGAGGCGATCTACCGCCACGTACGCGACAAGGACGAGCTGCTGGTGCTACTGCTCGGCCGGCTGGCGGCCGAGCGGCGGCGACCCCGGTTCTCACGTGATCCGCGCCAGCGCGTGGAGCAGGCCTGCGGGTTCATGCGCGACGGGCTGGCACGCTATGGCTCGGTGGTCGACGTGCTCGCCCAAGGCGACCTGATCGCCCCGGAGATCCTGTGGCTGATCGAGGAGATCGTGGCCGGCCTGATGGCCGGCGGGCTGTCTCGGAGCCAGGCGGCCGACGGCTACCGGGCGATCTGGCAGTTCACGGTCGGGGAGCTGATCATCCGGCGTGGCCTGGAGCGCACGGCGGCACTCCGCCGCCCGCCATTTGTCGTCGACGTGCCCACCAGCGTCGACCCCGAGCAGCTGCCGGCGCTCGCCGCAGTGCGGAAATACTGGGCGCCGGCCCGTGACCGCGATGCCTACGACATCGGTCTGACCGCGCTGCTCGACGGGCTCCTGCCCCAACCCCGCGTGAGATTCGCCGAGCGCGCTCGGCGTCTAGCCCTGGGCGGGCGTGATCAATCCGGTCTCGTAGGCGAACACGACGATCTGGACGCGGTCCCGCAGCTGAAGCTTGGCGAGGATGCGCCCGACGTGGGTCTTGACGGTCGCCTCCGAGAGGACCAGGCGCTCGGCGATCTCAGCGTTGGAGAGGCTGCGGGCGACCTCGAGCAGGACCTCGCGTTCCCGGGCGGTGAGCAGCTCCATGCGCGCGAGTTCGGCGGGAGCGATCGGCTCCGCGGGGGCGGGCAGACGGTGCGAGAAGGCCGCCAGCAGCCGGCGCGTGACCCGGGGAGCGACCACCGCATCGCCGTCGGCGACCGAGCGGATGGCCGACAGCAGCTCGCCGGGGGGCGCGTCCTTGAGCAGAAAGCCGCTGGCGCCGGCGCGCAGCCCGGCGTAGACGTACTCGTCGAGGTCGAACGTGGTGAGGATGATGATCCGCGCGTCGCTGTTGGCCGCGGTGATCAGACGCGTCGCCTCCACCCCGTCGATCTCGGGCATGCGCACGTCCATCAGCACGACGTCGGGGCCAATCCGCTCGGTCGCGGCCACAGCCTCGCTCCCGGTCGCGGCTTCCCCGACGACCGACATGTCGGGCTGGCTCTCGATCACCATGCGAAAGCCCATCCGCATCAGTTCCTGATCGTCGGCGAGCAGGACTCCGATCGCCATGTCAGCGCTTCGCGGTGTCGGCACTCAGGCTGAAGTGCACCCGCCAGCCTCCCTGCGCCATCGGGCCGGCCTCCAGCTCGCCGCCGTAGGCGACCGCTCGCTCACGCATGCCGCGTAACCCACGACCGCCGGCGCCACCGCGGACACCCCGGCTGCCGCCGTTGACGCCGGTGTCGATGACCTCCAGCTCCACCTGCTCGGTCGCGCAGCGCAGTGCCAGGTGCGCGCTGGCCGGCCGCCCGGCGTGCTTGAGCGTGTTGGTCAGCGCCTCCTGGGCGACGCGGAAAACGGCGAGCTGGACGCCGTCGGCCAGCTCTCGGGGCTCGCCGTCGATCTCGATCGACACCGGGATCCCAGCGGCGTTGACGCGCGCCACGAGATCGTCGAGGCGCTCGAGGCTCGGCTGGGGCTCGAGCGGATGCTCGGCGGGCTCGTCGTCGCGAAAGACGCCGAGCAGCCGGCGCATCTCCACCAGCGCCTGGCGCCCCGTGCTCGACACGCGCTGCATCGCCGGGAGGGCCTGCTCGGGCGAGGCGTCCATCGCGTAGGCGGCGCCGTCGGCGAGGGAGATCATCACCGTGAGGTTGTGGGAGACGATGTCGTGCATCTCCCGCGCGATGCGCGCGCGCTCGGTGGCGGCGCCGAGCCGCCCCTCCTGGTCGCGCTCGAACTCCAGGCGAGCGGCCCGCTCGTGCAATGACGCCACCAGGGCCCGGCGCAGGCGGACGGTGACGCCGAGGCCCGCAGCGGCCACCGTGAGGCCGGTGAGGCCGACCCAGTCACGCAGCGGGCGGGCCGGGGACCAGCGCGCGGCGGCCATGATCGCCCCGGCCTCGACCACGGCGGCGGCCAGCGCCAGCTCAGCCAGCCCGCCGTCGCGGGCCACCCAGTACAGAGCGAGGAGGACGGCCGCATCGGCCAACTGTGGGCCGGAGACGAGCCACTGCACGAAGCAGACCGCAGCGATCAGAGCGAAGGCCTGCATCGGACTGCGCCGGTGCAGCAGCATCGGCGTACACAGGCACGCGCAGAAGACGAGCAGGTCGGTGTGGCCGAGCCGATGCTGCGCGGCCAGGCCGACGATGCTCAGCGCCGCGACGGCAAGCGCGATCGCCACGTCGACGAGCCGCCGGTGACGGGCCTCAGCGCGGCGTGCCCGTTCCCAGAGTGTCAGCAGCAGCTGCTCGAGGTGCTCGCTCATCCACCTATATTGCCGCGGCCGCCGCGGCGCCAGCGCGCCGCTGGACACCGTTGCTACTCCGGCTCGGCCGCGAGCGGGGGAATCGGGTGGCGATGGCGGTGGTGGTGCACCCGCGCCGGCTGGACGTCGAGCTTGGTGCGGGCCACGTAGGCGACCAGGCCGATGAAGACGACGAGCTCGACGGCGGCGACCAGTCCGTCGCCGAGGTTCAGGCCGCCGTTGGTCGGCTTGCTGAACCAGTCGGCGAAGGAGGCGCCGAGCGGCCGGGTGACGATATAGGCGCCCCAGAAAGCCAGGATCGGATTGAGGCGCAAGCGCCAGTAGCCGATGGCCGGCACCGCGATGATCGCCGCGAACAGCCAGACCGACGGGAAGAACCCCAACTTCAGGGCGATCGCGGTCAGGTCTCCGGCCGCTGTCCCCAGCGCGAAGGTGGCCAGCACCGCCGCCCAGTAGAAGCGCTCACGCCGCGGGGTCGTGATGCTGTGGATCGACAGCGTCCCCTCGCTGCGATACCAGGCATAGAAGATCGCGGCGGTGACGATGGCGAAGAATGGGGTCGTCACTCCGTAGCCGATGCCGACGCCGTCGCGGATGCCGTCGGCCACCATCGTGCCGAAGATGGCCACCATCATCACCGCGAACCAGTAGTAGACGGCGCGGTACTCGATCTGGCGCAGCTGCAGGCGCAGCGCCACCCAGATGCCGAGGATCCCGATCAGGGCCGCCAGGGGCACGCTCTGCTGGCCCAGGAAGTCCGACATCGCCTCGCCCATGCCGGTCGTCAGCAGCTTGAGCACCCAGAACATCGCGCCTATTTCGGGGACCTTGGTCAATGCGTGCGCGATCGGCTTTCCCGAGCGCTCACCGGTGGCCCGGCGCTCGCGGCCGCGTGCTGGCGCTGGTGTCCTCTCGGTCATGCCTCTGAAGCTACGTGTCCGATCGCGGCCGGACAACGACCCTCCGGACGATCTTCCGCCGCGTCCGCCTACCTCTCAGGTCGCAATCGAATACGACCCGAGGTGGACACGCGCCGAAGCTTCGATACTGAGCCATGTGAACGCGCTGGTCCGTCCCGCCTTCTGGCTGCTCACCTCGCTGGCGATGGTGATCGTGGCCGGCCTCGGCCTGTACGGCCTCGCGACGCTGATGCACGGCGAGGACCTGGCGCTCGTCCGCGGGGCGGCCGGTGACCGCACCCCGGTTCTGACGGAGCTCGCCCACGGGGCGGCGTGGCTGGGGCGAAGCGCCGTGCTCGTGCCCGCCGCAATCGTGATCGCCCTGGCCGCGGCGCTGCTGCGCCGGCCGTCGCGCGGGCTTGCCGTGCTCGCCGGCGTCCTCGGCGCGATCCTCATCCAGAACGTCGACAAGGCCATCGTCGCGCGGCCCCGTCCCCCCGTTCACGAGCTCGAGGCGGTCAGCGGGACGAGCTTTCCATCAGGGCATGCCACCGAGGCGACCGCGTTCTTCGTCGTACTGGCGGTCGTGCTCATGTCCGGCTCGGCGTCCCGACGCGTGAGGCTGCTGGTGGCCGGGACCGCGGTCGTGATCATCGGCGCGGTCGCGGTTTCGCGCGTGTACCTGGGCGTCCACTACCCGACCGACGTCGTCGCCGGGATGCTGCTCGGGGGGAGCTGGGGCGTGCTCACGGCGAGGGCGCTCGGCGCTTCAGGTCATTCTCATGTCCAGTCGTGATCCTGTGGGGCATGCTCGTCACCGCTGTCGTCAGCGACACGCTGTTCAACACCGCCTCCGATACCGTCGCCGACCTCGGCCTGGTCGGGATCTTCGTCCTGATGCTGCTCGACGCGGCGTGCATCCCGATCCCCTCGGAGGCGACGATGCTGTTCGGCGGCTTCGCGGTCAGCCAAGGTCACCAGAACTTCACCGCGGTCGTCCTCGCCGGGCTGATCGGCAACCTCGTGGGTTCGCTGCTGGCGTTCCTCGTCGGACGCTACGGGCGGAGATGGATGGATCGTCACGCGACCGCCGGACGGCTGCTCAGCCGCCGGCATCTCGCCACAGCCGACCGCTGGTTCGAGCGCTACGGGGCCGCCTCGGTGCTGTTCGCCCGCGTCCTGCCCGTGGCCCGGACCTTCATCTCGCTGCCGGCGGGCGCCTCCCGGATCCCCCTGACGCGCTTCATGGTGTTGACAGCGATCGGATGCCTGCCGTGGGTGCTCGCGTGGGCGCTGCTGGGCGACATACTCGGCCAGAACTGGGATTCGCTGCGCGGCGCGATCTCGTACGCCGACTACGTCGTGCTCGGGCTGGCGGTCGCGGCGGTGGGCTACTGGATCCTCCGCGGCTCGCGCCGAGCCGCCCCCCAGTGACAAGCTGGATCACATGCGCGTTCTGATCGTCGAGGATGACCGCAAGCTCGGACCGGTGCTCGTCCGTGGATTCGCGACCGACTCGATCGCCGCCGACCTCGTCAGCACCGGCCGCGAGGCGATCGTGCGCGCCAGCGCGACGGACTATGCGGTGATCGTGCTCGACCTGATGCTGCCCGACATCGACGGCTTCCAGGTCTGCCGCCACATGCGCGGCGAGGACGTCGACGCCCCGGTGCTGATGCTGACCGCCCGCGACGAGGTGAGAGATCGCGTGCGCGGCCTGGACAGTGGCGCCGACGATTACCTCGTCAAGCCGTTCGCCTTCGACGAGCTGCTGGCCCGGGTCCGCGCCATGAGCCGACGCGGGCGCATCCAGCGATCCGTCGTGCTCGAGATCGGGGACCTGCGCCTCGACCCGGCCCGCCATCAGGTGTGGCGCGGAGAGACGCCGATCGATCTCTCTCGCAAGCAGTTCGCCCTGCTCCAGGCGTTGATGCGCGAGCCGGGAGCCGTGCTCTCGCGCTTTGACCTGCTCGAACAGGTGTGGGGCTATGAGTACGAGAACCGCTCCAACGTGATCGAGGTCTACATCCGGTACCTGCGCCAGAAGATCGACCGGCCGTTCGGCCGCAACAGCCTGCAGACCGTCCGGGGGGTCGGATACCGGGTATGCGACGAGACCTGACACAACGCCAAACTCCCTCGATCACCCTCCCCCGGCCGCGACGGGGGCTCGTTCCCGATTACGGCCTCACCGATCTCCAGCGCTGGCTGCGCCGGCTGCCGATCCGCTGGCGGCTGACGATCACCTTTGCGGCCGTGATGGCCACGCTGCTGGCCGCGTTGATCGCGTTTCTGTACTTCCACTTCCGCTCGGATCTCGACTACAACATCAACCAGTCGCTGAGCGCCCGCGCGCAGGACATCGCCGTTCTGCTGCGCCAGGAGAACCCCGCCGGCACCCAGGGGCTGCTGCAGCGACTGCCCGCGGGCAACGACAACGTCGTCCAGGTGCTCGACCGCAACGGCCGCGTGCTCGGCACGAGCGCCGGACCCACGCAGCCGCCCCTGCTGCACTCCTCCGAGCTGGCGGCCGCGCTGCGCTCGCCCCATCTGATCCAGCGCGGTGAGACCTTCCGGCTGTACTCCCTGCCGCTACCGAGCGAGCAGCGAATCGTCGTCGTCGGCGTGCCGCTGGCCGAGCGCGATGCCGCGCTGGACAAGCTCGACAACAACCTCGCGATCGGCGTGCCCCCCGCGCTCCTGCTGGCGACGCTGGCCGCCTACGCGCTGGCGGCGGGAGCGCTGCGCCCGGTGGAGAAGATGCGCCGCCGCGCCGCCACGATCTCCACCGAGGAGATCAGCACGCGTCTCCCCCTGCCCTCCAGCCAGGACGAGATCCGGCGACTGGGGACGACGCTCAACCAGATGCTCGACCGCCTCGAAGCCGGGCTCAACCACGAGCGCCTGTTCATCGCCAACGCCAGCCACGAGCTGCGCATGCCCCTGGCGGTGCTCAAGGCGGAGCTCGAGGTGTCGCTGCGCGAGCGCGGCGACGTCGAGCAACTGCGCGTCGCGATGAGCTCGGCCATCGAGGAGACAAACCGGATCGCCAAACTCGCCGAGGACCTGCTGCTGCTGGCGCGCGCCGAGGACGGGACCCTGCCGATCGATCCCGACGACGTCCCCGTGCGGGAGCTGCTCGACGATCTCGGTGCGCGCTTTGCTCCGATCATCAGCGACGCCGGCCGCGAGCTCCGGGTCGACCTCGAGTCGATTCCGCTCGAGATCACGATCCACGCCGATCCCCATCGCCTCCAGCAGGCGGTGGCCAACCTCGTCGACAACACCCTCCGCTACGGCAACGGACCGATCACGCTCGGCGCACGGCTCGCCGGCGGCGGGGTCGAGATCCACGTCTCCGACCACGGCGACGGGTTCAGCGACTGGCTGCTACCGCGCGCGTTCGATCGCTTCAGCCGCGCCGACCCGGCCCGCCAGCGCGGCGGAGTCGGGCTCGGGCTCGCCGTGGTGCGGATGATCGCCCTGGCCCATGGTGGCGCTGCGGGAGCCCGCAACCTGCCGGACGGCGGGGCCGACGTGTGGGTGGTCGTGCCCATCAGCCAGCGGGCGACCGCGATCTCCGACTGACGGAGGTCAGTTGTGAGCGGCTCGAGACCGCACCAAGTGGTAAGCGGCGGCCCGGATCGGGCAAGATCCCACCCATGGCCGCCGGACTCCCGTCGCTGATCTCCAAGGTGGACGCGGCCGTCGGCGACGGCGTGGAGCTGGCGGTGCGTCGCAAGCACGTCCGCCGGCTGGACCGCCTGGGCTGGTCACGAGCGCTCGATCCGCCGGATGACCG
>DATAUL010000252.1:0-4023 GCA_036268255.1 Solirubrobacteraceae bacterium
CTCGCAGCGGCACAGGCCAAGCACCAAGCCGGCGCATTCGACGCGGCACTTCGACTGGTTGCCATCGCAGAGTCCGGCCCCCTATCCGAGCTACAGCGCGCCCAGGTCGAGTTGCTGCGCGGTCAGATCGAGTTTGGCGTCAACCGCGGCCGGGACGCTCCCCCGCTGCTGCTCAGCGCCGCCAAGCGGCTCGAGCCGCTCGACATCGTCCTTGCGCGCGTGACCTACCTGGAGGCGTTGTCCGCGGCGATCTCCGCCGGTCGCCTCGGCGCCCGCGACGGCGTGCGCAACACGGCCGATGCCGCACGCCGGGCGCCCCCGTCGCCGGAGCCCCAGCGAGCGCCCGAGCTCCTGCTCGATGGACTGGCTGTGCTGCACACGGAGGGTCACGCCGCCGGGGCACCGATGTTGAAGCGAGCACTGCGGGCGTTCCGTGGCGACCAACTCTCCAGCGATGAGGGGATCCGCTGGCTATGGCTCGCGTGCCGCACCGCCATGGATCTGTGGGACGACGAGAGCTGGTTCGTGCTCTCCGCCCGCCAAGTCCAGCTCGCCCGCGATGCCGGCGCGCTCACCGTGCTGCCGCTGGCGCTCAACCTGCGGGCAGGCATCCATCTATTCGCCGGCCACTTCGCCGTGGCGGAGACGTTGAGCGAAGAGGCACGCGCAGTCAGCGATGCGATCGCAAACCCGGACGTGCCCCACGCTCGCCTGTTCCTCGCCGCCTGGCGTGGCCAAATGGCGGAGACGTTGCGGCTGACCGCGGCCGGCGAGAGGGACGCCACCGCGCGCGGCGAGGGCAGGACGATCGGCGTCGGCAAGTACGCGACCGCGGTGCTCTACAACGGCCTCGCCCGCTACGAGGATGCGCTGAGTGCCGCCCGCCAGGCCGCCGACTACCCGCAGGATCTGGCGTTCTTCACCTGGGGGCTGGTCGAGCTGATCGAGGCGGCAGCCCGGTGCGGTGAGGCCGATCTCGCCGCCGACGGGCTGCGCCGGCTGTCGGAGCTTACCCGCACCAGCGGAACCGACTGGGCGCTCGGGATTGAGGCCCGATCGCGCGCGTTGCTGAGTGACGGCGAAGCGGCCGAGCCGCTCTATGGCGAGGCGCTCGAGCGGCTCGAGCGGACGCGCGTCCGGGTAGAGCTCGCCCGCGCGCACCTCGTGTACGGCGAATGGCTGCGCCGCGAGCGCCGCCGGCTCGACGCGCGCGAGCAGCTGCGCTACGCCCACAAGCTGTTCACGGAGTTCGGGATGGAAGCGTTCGCCGAGCGCGCCCGTGTCGAACTCGAAGCGACCGGGGAGCACGCGCGCAAACGGAGCGTCGAGACCCGCGATGACCTGACGCCCCAGGAAGCACAGATCTCCCGCCTCGCGGCCGACGGTGCGACCAACCAGGAAATCGCCGCGCAGCTGTTCATCAGCCCCAGCACCGTCGACTACCACCTGCGCAAGACGTTCCGCAAGCTCGGCGTCAAATCGCGCCACCAACTCAAACAGCACCTGGTGCAGCCACGCGCACCCGCCGAGACCACAGCTCGGGGGCACTGACCGTCGAAAGCCATGTACGAACGCGGGATCGTCGCTGCTTCCCAATCGCAGGAAGCTCGACTTTCTCCTAGCCGGCTGGAAGAGGCAGAGTGGCGGCGAGTAGCGTGCCTCCGCCGGGAGGACGATGAAGTACGCGCTGGCCTCGGGCGGCGGGTCTCCACCAGCGCCCCGGAAACCAGCCCCGCCCGACGGCCGGTCGCTACCCGCGGTCAGACGGCGGTCCGCCGCAGCATCTCGATGACCAGGAACGCCAACTCGAGGGCCTGCTCGGTGTTCAGCCGCGGATCGCATGCCGATGCATATCGCGACGCGAGCTGGCCGTGGGTGATCCTCTGCGCCCCGCCGAGGCATTCGGTGACGTCTTCGCCGGTGTGCTCGACGTGGATGCCGCCGGGGTGCGTGCCCAACTGCTGGTGGACCTCGAAGAAGCCCTCGACCTCGTCGACGATGCGGTCGAACTGCCGGGTCTTATGACCGGAGGGGGACTCCTCGGTGTTGCCGTGCATCGGGTCGCACTGCCAGACGACGCGATGCCCGATTCGTGAGACCGCCTCGACGATCGGCGGCAAGCGGTCTCGGACGGCATGGTTGCCCATGCGAGAGACGAGTGTCACCCTGCCGTCGACGTGATCGGGATCGAGCCGCTGCACAAGCGCGACCGCCTGCTCTGGCGTGACGGTCGGGCCGATCTTGACCCCGATCGGGTTGGCGATGAGCGCGCCCAGCGCGACATGGGCGCCGTCGAGCTGTCGCGTGCGCTCACCGATCCAGACCTGGTGAGCCGACAGCAGGTACAGCCGCTCGCCCTCGAGACGCAGCAGCGCCCGTTCGTAATCGAGCACCAGCATCTCGTGGCTGGCGAACAGCTCGACGGTGCGCAGTGACCTGTCATCGACCCCGCAGGCCGACATGAAGCGGAGGCTGCGGTCGATCTCAGTGGCCACACGCTCGTATCGTTCCCCGGCGCTCGAGCGGCGCACGAAGTCCATGTTCCACTCCTGCAGATGGTGAAGGTCGGCCAGCCCGGCGCCGGTGATCGCCCGCGCCAGGTTCATCGCCGCGGCGGCGTTCGCGAACGCTCGGATCATCCGGCCCGGATCGGGGCGGCGGGCCTCGGCCGTCGGCTCGATCGCGTTGATCATGTCGCCCCGATACGACGGGAGCCCGGCGCCGTCGACCTCCGCACTGCGGGGCTTGGCGTACTGGCCGGCAAAGCGGCCGAGCTTGACGACCGGCATCTGCGTTCCATAGGTCAACACCACGGCCATCTGCAGCAACGTTCGAATCGTGCCTCGCAGCCGCGCCTCGGTGTTGTCCAGGAAGGTCTCGGCACAATCGCCGCCCTGCAGTAGGAACGCCTCCCCCCGGGCGACGGCCGCCAGCCGTGCCTGCAGCACGTCGACCTCGGAGGCGACCGCGATCGGCGGCACGCCCTCCAGCACTCCGACCACGCGCGCGGCCTGCTCGGCGTCCGGCCACGACGGCTGCTGGACTGCGGGGCGGCTCAGTGCGTCCTCCACAGCGGCGGCGAACGAGACCGGTAACTGCGCGGTCCGGGGCTCGGTCGTGGCCTCGACGTCAACCGTCCAGCTCATGCTTGCACTGTAGAAGTTCGCGAGCCGCCGTCGCCCACTCGATCCCCGCCTGCGGTTCGATTCGTCTCAGACGGGATCGACCCACGAACGTTCTCACGCCCGGGTCACACCGCGGCGCTCGGAATCGGCAGCGCGTCGCAGATGTCCAAGTGATCCGCAGCCTGTTGCCGTCAGTCGCGAGAGCATCTTCGGGATCCTGGCGCTGATCACGTTGATCCGGCGGCCTGCGTCGGGGAGCCGACGGACGAAGCTGGCACTGGCGGCGCTGGGGATCTTCGGCGCGTCACTGTTTCTGGGAGACAGCATGATCACGCCGGCGATCTCGGTGCTCCGCTGCGCCGATCGAGTCGGCGATCGACGCCGACCAGGCCTCATACTTTCCCTCGACGATCGACGTGTATCGGGCGGACACGCCCAGCCTGAGTCGTTGGCGCAAGAGCCTGTCCCTCGCCACCTCCCACATCACCACCGATGCAGCCGACTACTTCCGCGTGCCTCCCGACCGGACCCTCATCGTCGGCTCACGAATCGAGTTGTAGCCGGCGTCGAGGGCGCTTGGGAGTGGGCGTCGCGACCGTCGGCAATGGGCTTGGCCAGGTTGTTGCCCCAGTGCGGGCGAAACTGGATGCTGATCCGCGCGCCCAGGCAGCTGGCTACTTTGGGAATGCTGTGCAGCCACGTCCGCTGACAGCTTCCGCCCATCACGAGCAGGTCCCCGTGGCCGACTGGGAGTCGCAGTCCCGGGCCGCCCGACTTCGGCCGTAGCCCGAACGGCCGGGTGGCACCCAGCGAGACGATCGCCACCATCGTGTCGCGCGGGCTCTCGCGGGCGATGCGGTCCCCGTGCCAGGCGACGCTGTCGCTACCGTCGCGGTAC
>DATAUL010000253.1:0-3867 GCA_036268255.1 Solirubrobacteraceae bacterium
ACGACGGATGATCCCGCCGGCATCGTCAGCGGCGCCGGCGTGATCCTGACTGCCCTGGGCATCGGCTGGAAGGGCCTGGGGACGACGGTCGGAAAGACGATCGCCAAGGTGGAGACGCCCCTCTGGGAGGCCTCGCTCGACGTCTCGATCCGAGACCGGATCACTCCCCAGCGGCTCCTGGACAAGGTGCCTCCGCACTCGGCCGGCCCCGACGAGCCCTCGCTGGTTGCAGCGGCCCGCACAGCGGCTCCGGAGCGCGGCCGGCACGCAGCCTGATGTGACTCGCGGCCCGCTCCGCGGCGTTTCGCCGAAGGCTATGGTCACGGCAATGAGCACGATGAAATGGTGGGGCTGGGGCCCCGAGGGCGTGGAGTTCACCCACGCCGACAAGCCCGACCTGGCGCCCTTCATCGAGAAGGTGCTCGGGCTGAACGTCGGCGCGCCCACGGCCCCGCCGCCGCGCTTCGACGAGCTGGCCGTCCCTCCGTCGCGGCTGCCCGACGACCTGCGCGAGGCGCTGGAACGCGCGGTCACCCCGGCGTTCGTGTCGGTCGATCCTCAGGACCGCGTCGTGCACGGCCGCGGAAAGTCCGTGCGCGATCTGATCCTGCAGCGGCGCGGCGACCTTGGTCGCGTCGTCGACGCCGTTCTGCGACCGGCCGACGAACAGCAGGTCACCGAGATCCTGCGGGCCGCCGTGAGCTTCGACGCCGTCGTCATCCCCTTCGGCGGCGGCTCGTCGATCTCCGGTTCGCTCGAGCCGGCCCTCGAGGAGCCCCGACCGATCCTCTCGATCGATCTCACACGTCTGGACCGGGTACTTCAGATCGACCATGTCTCGCGCCTCGCCCGCGTCCAGGCCGGGGTCATGGGTCCCGCGCTCGAGGCCCAGCTCGGTGCGGCGGGCTACACGATGGGCCACCTGCCCGATTCGTTCCCCCATTCGACGCTCGGCGGATGGATCGCCACGCGATCGTCGGGCATGCAGTCCGACCGCTACGGCGACGTTGCCGATCTGACCAAAGGGCTGCGCGTCGTAACCCCATGGGGGACGCTCGTCGTCCGGCCGCTGCCGGCCACGTCGAGCGGGCCGAGCGTGCGCGAGATGGTGCTCGGGTCCGAGGGGCGGCTGGGCATCATCACCGAGGCGACCGTCCAGGTGCATCGGCTCCCTCAGCAGCGCACGATCCTCGGCTACCTGTTCCCAACCTTCGCCGACGGTCTGGCGGCGATGCGCGACCTCGCCGCTGACGGGTGCCCGGTCTCGGTCACGCGCGTGTCGGACCCCCACGAGACGCAGTTCTCATTCGCGCTGCGCCAGAATCCGACGCCGCTGGACCGAGTGCAGTCGTGGGCGTTGCGCCAGTACCTGCGTCGCCGCCGCGGCTTCGACGTGCACGCGATGTGCCTGGCGTTCATCGGCTACGAGGGCAGCCCGCGGCGGGTCGCCGCGCGGCGCCGGACCGTCGGGAAGATCGTCGGCGACCACGGCGGGCTGTGCATCGGGTCAGGGCCGGGCGCGCTGTATGACCGCAAGAAGTTCGACACGCCATACATCCGTGACTTCCTGCTCGACCGCGGTGCCATCGGCGACGTGTCCGAGACGGCGATGCCGTGGAGCCGCATGGCGGCCGTTTATGAGGCCGTCAGCGCCGCCGCCAACGAAGCGTTTGACCGACTGAAGGTGCAGGGGTATTTCATGTGCCACCTGTCTCACAGCTACCACGCGGGCGCTTGCCTGTACTTCACCTTCGCCTTCGTGCCGTCGCCGGGCGGCGACATGACCACTGAGTACGACGTCGTCAAGTCGGCCGTCCAGCAGGCCTTCGTCGATCACGGCGCGACCCTCTCCCATCATCACGCGGTGGGAACCGAGCATTCGCAGTGGCTGGAGCAGGACATCTCCGCACCGGGGGTGGCGATGCTCAAGGCGCTCTTCGACGGGACCGACCCGGGGCGTCACCTCAACCCGGGCAAGATCGTCTGAAGCCGCGCTCGCGGTCCGCGCGCCTGCCACGGGAGCCCGTCGGGCTCGCCTGAGTCAGGCGTCGACGGTGCGGGTCGATGCGCCGTCGGCATCGGGCGCCGGGCTGAGGGCGCGCAGCATCAGGACCTGGTCGGGGTTGATCCCGATCCGCTCTCCGGTGCGCGCTTCTGTCATCCAGGCGAACTCGAGGATCGAGCCGCGGGCGGCGGCGAGGATCTGTCCCTCGATCTCCGTCGTCTCCCCCTGCACCTGGAGACGGTCTCCGCCTAAGAGCGTGATCTCGACGATCGGGCTCACGGGCTCAGGGTCAAGCGTGCGCGCGCGGCGTGAAGCCGGTGCCGGGCGCTCTCCAGGCGGCGTTCGAGTTCCTGCAGGCGCTGGTTGGTTCCGATCCCCCGGCGGTAGAGCCGGGCGCGCAGCAGCGCGACGCTGTCGCGGTAGTGGTGGACCTCGGCGTGAATCTCCTCGATCTCGTGCAGCGCCTTCACGATGTGAACTCCGAGACGGAGTAGGCGCTGGAGGCGATGATCTCCAAGCACTGCTCGGGCGTCATGCCAGGCTGCAGGCAGTAGACGATGAACGGCTGGTGGGGGCCCATGTCGAAGATCGCGCTGACGATGTCTCCCGAAATCGGATCCGGGGCGCCGACCTTGGTGATGCAGTCAAGGTTGCCGCGGCGCGTCCAGACCTCCATGATCCTGCGGCGGCTGGGCGGACGGCCCATCTGCGTCTCGGTCTCCTTGCGAAGCCGCTGATAGACGTCCTCGCCCGCCTGTCCGGGGCCGTCGGGGATGAAGAACGCGGTCATGGGCGCCTACGGCTGCTGGTCGCGAGCTGCTTGACCGAGCGCCGCGGCAAGCGCGCCCGGATCGAGGCGTGCCTCGAGCTCCGCCAGATGCCTGTCCTGGCGCTGGGTTTCACGGTAGACGGAGTCCTGCAGCCCCTGCACGAGCTGCTCGATGTACGTGACGCGCTTCTGCAGATCTTCGAGCGACGCGGGAGCCGGCTCGCCGGCCGGCGACTGTCTCAACCGGTTGACGACGTCCGCTGCCGGGAGTGCTTGGCGAATGTTCTTGATCCGCGCCAGGAGTCGCTCGGACTCGCCGCTCATCGCTTGCCGCGCCGGTTGGGCGCGGGAGGACGGGGCGGATAGCGCTCGCGCTCCTCATCGGTCATCTGGCGGATGACGAGCGACCCGCTCTTCACTTCCTCTTGAACGTGTTCGAGCTTCTCGAGGCGCTTCTCCTCCGCCCGCTCGCGAGCCGTCTTCAACTGAGCACATCCGGTACGAGCGGAAGGCCGAAGGAGTGAATCCGTAGCGGCTTTGGGAACATCCGGGTCCTTCCGGTCGCCGGCGCCAATGGATACTCAGAGGTGCGCTGCGTCGGCCAGCGGACCCTCACGAGCGAGACACGCCCGTACCCGGACCGTAGCACCGCAAGGCGACGGCGCGCACATGCGGTATGGTCAGGGTATCGGGCATCCGCCCAATAACACCGCAGTGCCCCGCGTTTCCGCAAGTCGTTGCTCGTCAGCGCCCTCCGCGTTTCGCAGTGCACACGACCGGAGGAAGGCAACACATGCCAGAAGGAACCGTCAAGTGGTTCAGCGACGACAAGGGGTTTGGCTTCATCACACCCGATGACGCCGGTAAGGACCTGTTCGTCCATCACACCGCGATCCAGGGCGGCGGCTACAAGTCGCTGACCGAGGGCGCGAAGGTCAGCTACGACGCCGAGCAGGGCCCCAAGGGTCCGTCGGCGGCCAACGTACAGACCCTCTAGCCCGCTCGCTGATGGCGACGGGACCCACGGTCCCGTCGCCTTCGCGCTGGGCCTCAAGGAGAGCCATTGTCCTCACGAGGTAAGAAGAAGACCACG
>DATAUL010000254.1:0-3525 GCA_036268255.1 Solirubrobacteraceae bacterium
CCCCGGGGCGCGCACGACGACAGAGGAAAGCCGCCCATGGCCTGGGTCGAGACCTTCTCGGCCTCGTTTCGCGCCCGCCACGATTCGGCGGACGTCGACGACGCCCACCGGGTGCTGCTGTCGCTGGAGCGGGCGCGTGACCAGCTCGCCGATGTCTTCCCTCGCACGCCGGAGGGAGTCACCGTGGTGCTGCACGGTGGTCCGTTCGGGTTGGCGCTGACCAACCCGCTGTTGCCGCTCACGTGGCTGGTGACGGCGCCGGCGGGCCGCCGCTACGTGGCCGGCTGGGCGAGTGCGGAGGAGCTGCACGTCCTCGCCCCCGCGGCGCTGCGCGAACGTGCGTCGAACGTGACCGGGTCTCGCCAGATGCTCGATCAGACCGCGGCCTGCCTGTACGCGCGGCGGGTGATCGCCGAGAGCAACGCAGACCTGGCCAAGGTGATGGGGCTCGTCCGCTACCAGCGCGCGGTGCGCTGGGCCTGGCTGCTGGAAGGCTCAGCGCGCTGGTTCGGCGGACAGACCGAGCACGCCCGCCCGGCGATCGCCCGGCGCCTGCGCGAGGGCCGCCGGCCGAGCTTTCCCCCCGGCCTGCGCGACGCGCCGCTGCTCGGCGGAACCGTGATCGACCTCCTGGCCCGCGAGGCCGGCGAGCGGGTGGCGGCGCGCTTCTGCTGCCGCCTGCATCCCCAGGGGCCGCGGGCGGCGCTCACCCGAGCGTTCGGTGGACGCGCGCTCGTGCACACCGAGGGCGCCTGGCGATCACACCTGGCCCAGCTGGCCGGCGCGCCTCAGTGAGTCAGCGCGGCGAGCAGGACAATCACCATCGAGCCGATCGCCAGGGCGACGAGCAGGCCCGCGAGCAGCCGCCACGGCCGGGCCGCCGCCCCTGCCGCCCCTCCCGCCGCCGCCGTCCCGGCCGCCGGAGCTCCGGGGATCACCTCGGCCTCGAGCAGGACCTCGCGGGCCGTCGACATTCCTGAGCGAGCGACCATGATGTCGCGCGGTCCGGCGGCGAGCATGTCGGGCACGTCGAAGCCGGCGCTGCGCCGCAGCATGCTGGGGACGCCCTCCTCCAGCAGCAGGCTCTGGATGAACTCGGCCTCGGGCTGGTTGCGGGCGTGGGCGACGCGGACGAGGTCGCCCTCGGCCAGCTGCGGCTTGATCTTGCGCACCCGCGCGCGGCGCTCGGACACCTCCTGCGGACGCTCTTCGGCCGCCGCCAGCTGATCGAGCACGAGCGGCAATCCGCACGCCGCGCAGAAGCGCTTGGCCGGATCTGACCGCGTGCCGCAGCCGGGGCAGACGAGCGTGCGCGCCTGCTCCGGGAGCCCCATCGTCAGCCGACTTCCAGCTCGGCGTCGGAGACCTGGCCGTCTCTGATCTCGAAGGCGCGCACGTCGGGCTCCGCGCCGGCCAGGCCGACGATGACGTACAGCGCCTCGGGATAGAAGGCGAGGTTGATGTCGGTCTGCGACGGATACGGCGCGGAGCGGGTGTGCGAGTGATAGATCGCGCCCAGGTCGAGATCGGCGTCGTCGATCGCCATCTGGATGCGGTATTGCTCGGCGCCGTCGATCTCGTAGCGCAGCGGGCTGGCGGCGGCGTTGGTCGCGCGGTGGAGCGTCACGGCCTCGCCGTCGCGCGTGGCGATCATCCCGCAGCACTCGTTGGGCGCGTCCTGGGCGGCGTGAGCCACCATCTCGTCGAACAGCTCGTGGGAGATCCGCATCGTGGCGTCGAGGCTACCAACGGCGCGTCACTGCACGCCCTGGACGAGGCCGTACGGAACGGCGCTGGCGATGTCGCCCGGGTTCAGCCGCTCGGAGACGATCGCCTCGTGCTGGGCGTCGGAGGCCATGATCTGCGCGGCGAGCACGATCAGCCCCGGGTCGCGCATCTCGCGCAGGGCGACGAAGTAGGCGCCGACGACGACTCGTTCGAGCGCCCGCAGGAGATACAGCGCGTCCTGCGGGCCCTGCAGCTGCCCGAGCCGTCCACGCACATGACGCCCCGCCAGGTAATGATTGGCGACGGCGACGCTCGGCGGGGGCGGCGGCTGACGGGCACCGCGGGCGCGCAGCCGGTCACGCAGCGCGCCGATGTGAGCCTGCTCGTGCCCCTGGATCTGGGCCATCGTCCGGCGCGTGGCCGGTGGCAGGATCGAGGAGCTGAGGACGTGGTCGTACACGTAGAGCATCAGCTGCTCGACGCTCATCAGTCGCTGCAGGCGTGCCGTGTCCGCGGCGCCGGGGCGCAGCAGCTCGCGTCGGGTCGTCGCAGTCCCCGCCACCGGCGGCTCACTCGTTGCCGGTGACGAACGCCGAGGCGAGTGCCGGCATGCCCCGCGCGGCGCGCAGGACGGCGACGTGCTGGGCGTCGCAGGCGAGAATCGAGGACACCGCCGCGCGGACGGGGCCGGGCGACAGCCGCGGGATCCATTTCAGGTAACTGGCGATCTGCAGCCGCTCGAGCGAGTGCAGCAGCGCCACCACGTCGGAGCTGCCGCGCGGCGGAGCCCCGATGTCGTAGGTGTCGGCGCGCGGCGGCGCCTTGCCGCCGGCCGCCTTGATCAGCGAGATCAGCTCGCCGGTGTGCGCGAGCTCCTCGGAGAGAAACGCCTTGGTGCCCTTGACCTGGCTATGGGGCAGCAGCGGGATACCGGCGACATACGCGGCGACCGTGCGCCGCTCGAGCGCCAGCGCGGCCATCAGGATGCCGACGTCGGTCTCGGCCACCGGACGGGCGGCGTGCTTGACCGCCTCCTGGCCACTCGGCGCCGCGCCACCGCAGCCTCCCAGCGCCGCCAGCGCACCCATGCCGACGAGCGCCTGCCCGGCTCCCCTCAAGAGCGCCCGACGGGACGCCTCCCCGCTTACCACCAGACGGTGGAATCCAGGTTCTCGATCTCCTCGACCGGCCGGGTGTAGATCCCGGAGCTCAGGTACTTCCAGCCGTCGTCGCAGACGATGAAGACGACGTTGCCCTCGTCGATCTCGCCGGCGATGCGGACCGCGACGCGCGCGATCGCCCCGGAGGAGACGCCGGCGAACAGGCGCTCCTCGTCCAGGAGCTTGCGCGTCCACGTGATCGCATCGTGGTTGGTGACGAAGATCTTGCGGTCGAGCAGCGACAGATCGATGATCGGCGGGATGAAGCCGTCGTCGAGCGAGCGCAGCCCCTGGACGGGTTCGCCCTGCATCGGCTCGGCGGCGACGATCTTGCAGCTGTCGCCGAGCTCCTCCTTGAGCCGGCGGCCGTTGCCCATCAGCGTCCCGCCGGTGCCCAGCCCGGCCACGAAGGCGGCGATGTCGTCGAGCTCCTCGAGGATCTCAAGCGCCGTGCCGTTGTAGTGGGCGTTGGGGTTGGCCTCGTTGCCGTACTGGTAGGGCATGTAGTACGACGCGTCGTGCTCGGCCAGGTCGAGCGCCTTCTCGACGGCGCCGTTGGAGCCTTTCGATCCCTCCGAGTAGACGATCTCGGCCCCGTACATGTGGAGCAGCTGCGTGCGCTCGGGCGTGACGTTGT
>DATAUL010000255.1:0-6431 GCA_036268255.1 Solirubrobacteraceae bacterium
AACACGACGCCCCCATGAATTCCACCGCAGACGATGACGTCGCGTTTGCCGGCGTCGCTCGCCTAGGCGAACTGCTCAGGCAGGACCAGATGACGCCGCGAGAGCTCACCGAGATTTACCTGACGCGAATCGAACGTCATAACAGTGCGCTCGGAGCGTTCATCTCTGTCCGGGCCGAGCGAGCGCTGGCCGAGGCCGACGCGGCGCAGAGGCGGCTCCGGGCTGGGGAGTGCGGCGCGCTGCTTGGGATGCCGATCGCAATCAAGGACAACGTCGATCTCGCCGGCGAGCCCACCACGCACGGCAGCGCCGGACGCCACCACCCCGCGACGGCCGGCTCCGAGGTCGTTCGCCGCCTGACGTAACTCGTGGCTCGCGTCAGAATGGCGCGGGTGTGGAGCAACTCAAAGCCGCTGCGTTGGACCTTCTGCTGAAATTCCGACCCGGGCTGGCACGTTGCTGTCGCGCATCCTGCGCCTGGCGGTGTAACGCCCTGGCCTGTGCCGGGACTAAGTGGGTACCGGACCTTGTGTCCGCACACACGCGAGGCGAGCCCACGGAGGCAGCCATGCCTTGCGCGCACACCATTCGCCGGCTGAAGCCGGGCACGCTTGATCAGAAGGCCGCGATCGCGCCGCTGGTGCAGGAGCTCGTGGCCAAAGACTCACGCCGCGTTGCTGCGGGCGTTTCGCGACCTCCACGGGCAGACCTAATGACCGAAACCGGAAGGCGGTAACACGTGACCGATGAGCTTGATTCACGACAGGAGCTGTTGTGCAGCGAGTCTCGTTGGGACTTCTCCGATCTGCGTGCCGTGTTCGTCAACTGCACGCTGAAGCGTTCACCCGAGGTTTCGAACACTCAAGCGCTGGCCGATCGCTCGATCGCGATCATGCGGCGACTGAACGTCGACGTCGAGGTGATCCGCGCCGTCGATCACGAGATCGCGACCGGCGTGTATCCCGACATGACCGAGCACGGATGGGAGCGCGACGCGTGGCCAGAGATCTTCGAGAGGGTGATCGCCGCCGACATCCTGGTGCTGCTGACCCCGATCTGGCTGGGCGAGAAGTCCTCGGTCTGCACGCGGGTGATCGAGCGTCTGTACGGCCAAAGCCACCTGCTCAACGACGCCGGCCAGTGGGCGTACTACGGGCGGGTCGGTGGCTGCATCGTCACCGGCAACGAAGACGGCGCCAAGCACTGCGCGATGAACATCCTGTATTCCCTCCAACATCTCGGATACGTGATCCCGCCGCAAGCCGACTCGTGCTGGCTGGGGGAGGCGGGTCCAGGGCCGAGCTACCTCGACGCCGGCTCCGGCGGTCCGGAAAATGACTTCACCAACCGCAACACGACCTTTCTCACCTGGAACCTGCTGCACGTGGCCCGGATGATCCGCGACGCCGGCGGCATCCCGGCGCACGGCAACCAGAAAAGCCTGTGGGATGCCGGCACCCGACTTGATTTCGCGAACCCTGAGTACCGCGTCTGAACCGGGCACCGTGGCGATGTGCCGCGCGCGCCAAGAGGGCGCTTCGGCATGAGGGTTGGGAACCGAGACGCCGGCCAGCGCTGGCCGTTACCCGGCGACGCTCCGCGACGCGTCGCCGGCTACGTGATGGTTCCTCGTTGCAGGACGGTGACGAGTTGCGCCAGCGCCTCGGTTGCGGCGGCGAGCTGCTCGATCTGGATGTCTGTCATCTCTGCCAGGTACCTGCCCAGCGCCGCGCTGGCCTGGCCGCGGTAGTCGTCGAGCGAGGCCTGCCCGGCGTCGGTCAGCCTGACCACGACGACTCGACCGTCGTCGGCTTGGCGCTCGCGGGTGACCAGGCCGTCCCGCTCGAGCCGTTTGACCAGCAGTGTCATCGTCGGTTGAGCCAGCCCCTCGAGCTCGGCGAGCTCGGTGATCCGCCGCGGGGCGCCGCTGGCCGTATTCAACAGACTCGCCTCGCTGCGCGACAGCGGTCCGTGCAGTTGCTTTGCCAGCAGCCGCGCCAGCAACCCGGAGCGGGACAGCAGCTGGCTCGAGATGAATTCGGCGTGTCGAGAGCGATCCACGCCGGGCATGATTGCAGATGCCATATTGACAAACTATATTGCTTAGCGATAGAGTTCGGCCCTGATATCACTCCGCGGGCGAGTCTTTGACCCATCCCCAGCCCCGCCCCGGACCACAATCCAAGGAGGCGGCGTAATGTTTCGCAACATCCTCGTCGCGGTCGATGGCTCACCTGACGCGGACCAGGGGTTGACGGACGCGATCGACCTCGCAGAGAGCGAGCACACCCGCTTGACCCTGATCACCGCCGTGCCTCAGGTTCCCCCGACGGCTCTCCTGGTCCCCGGCTTTCTGACCGAAAACGCGCTCGCCAATACCCGCGCGCAGGCTGACGCGACGCTCCGAAGCGCGCGCGACCAGGTGCCCGCTGACCTGCCCGTCCGCACTGTGCTCACCAACCAGCCGATCCGGCCCGCGCTGATGTGCCAGATCAACGCGGGCCACCATGACCTCTTGGTGATGGGCTCACGTGGCCGCGGCGCCGTCCGCTCGGCGTTGCTGAGTAGCGTCAGCCACTACGCACTGGACCACAGCCCCGTTCCGGTCTTGATCGTCCACGCCGCACAATCCCCCAAGGCAGACGTCCGCCAACTAGCCGCAGCCTAGGACATCCGCACAACCGCCACGCGAAGAAGAGACGAGATCATGAAAGTCCCCAGGCAGGACGCACTCGCCATGCTGGCCCGAGTAGGTCGAGGCGATCTGATCGAGGAGGCCAAGCGCGACTTGCCAGACCCGATCGACACCGACCGTGACATCGACCTCGAACGCCTGCTGCAGTATGGCCTCACCCGCGACCAGCTCATGGATCGAATGGGTGGCAGCCCCTGAGCCCGGACGTCACCACGACCCCGGCCCCGCCCGCCAGTCAGAGGTTCATCTCTTCGCGGACCGTCCAGGGCCGGCGGTCTGTGAGCGTTTCGGGTGCTCCAGCTGGTCGGCGTAGCCACGCGAGAGCAATCGAGCATCAGTGATCGCGAACGCCTCACGAAGCTCCCGGACCAGAGCGTGCTCACGCGTGAGATCGGACTCGGTCCGCGCAACGGCTTGGCGACAACCACTTTCACCCCCAACGCGGCGTCCAACATGGCGCGAAGCGACGGCTCGTCCTCGATGACGATGATCCGGTAGCGGCTCTCGCGCTGCTGCGGCTCGTTAGAACGCTCGAACTGGATGAGGTGCGCGTGGCCGGGGCTCTCTTCACGCAGTTTCAGGCCGCCGCTGGCGACGTTGAAATACGTATCTCGCTGTCGGATCTCCCCGTGATCCTCAGCGCCCTCGGCTTTGCCTGACGGGGTGGGCAGTCCGGCTTTGGTTTGCCCGGCGCAGGGGCGCGGGTAGCCCTGCTGGCGCCACTGCATACGGTCGGGAGGAGAACTGATGGCCACAGGGACGATCGCGCCCGGGGCGATTTGGCGCCGGCTCATCTGCGCGGGCAGCATCTGCGCGGTGGTGATCGTGACCGCCTGGCTGGCGGCGCCGGCCCTGGCGTCACCGCGCGGCGTGACACCGTCAGGCGAGGCTCCGGGTGGTCCCGGCGCCACCTCCTACCTGGACACGGCCCGCAAGGATTGCTTTGGGACCGCGCGCAACACCACGTCGAAGGTGTGGTTCACGGTGGCCGGCGGCGTGCTGTCCGATGTGTTCAGCCCGACGATCGAGAACACCAACGTCAGCACCGTTCAGTACATCGTTACGGACGGACGCACATTCGCCGATCTGCAGCAGCGGGACATGACGTACTCGGTCAGCTCGCCGGATCCCAGCGGCATGGTCTGCCGGGTGACGAGCACTGACCGTGCCCACCGCTTCCGCCTGGTCAGCGACTACGTCACCGATCCGGCGCGCGACAGCGTCGTCATCCACACGATGCTGGTGCCGATGGGCCGGGACGCGCACTCGGTCCAGAACCTCAAGGTCTACGTCCGCTACGACGCCACGATCGACAACACGGGCGGCGGCGGCGCGGCCAACGGCGGCCCTAACAACGCCACGATCGATCCGGCGACGACGGCGCTGGTCGCCTCCGACACGACCGCTCCGACCGGTCCGTTCTCGGCGCAGGTTGTGGGCGCACTCCTGGCCAATCACCCCTTCCTGGCGGAGTCCAGCGGGTTCGTCGGCAGCGCCGGCGACGGCCTGAGCCAGCTCGATACCCACCGTCGCCTCGTCGACGACTACCGCTCGGCGACCGACGGGAACGTCGTGCAGACCGCCCGGGTCGACATGACGCCGGGCCGGCCGTTCACGCTGGCGCTGGGATTCGCGCCGGACGCCGCCGGGGCGATCACCGCCGCCGGCGGCAGCGCCGCCGAGCCGTTTGCGCGGACGCTGGGGCAGTACGAAGCCGGCTGGCGCAGCTACGACGCCGCCCTGCGCCGCCCACCGCGGCGCCTGGCCGGGCTCACCGATGCCCAGGATGCCGCGATGCGGAGCACCTACTGGGTGTCGGCCAACGTCATCAAGGCCGCCGAGGACAAGACGAACATCGGCGCGTTCGTGGCCTCGCCGACCGACCCGTGGGGTCAGTCGGTGCCGGCCGCCACCACGCATGCCGGCTGGACCTACCGGGAGGTGTTCGCCCGTGACAGCTACGAGACGTTCACCGGCCTGCTCGCCGACGGCGATACAGCCAGCGCCCGGGACATGACGCTGTTCATGTTCGACCGCACCCAGCAGCCCGACGGGAGCTTCCCTCGGGACTCCGAGCTCGACGGCACGGTCGCTCCCGACACCTTCGGCCTGTCGGAGATCGACGAGGTCGCCTACCCGCTGTTGATGGCGTGGGAGGCGGGCCTGGCCGGGAACGTGTCCTTCTACGAGGACCACATCCGTCCGGCGGCGGACTACATCGTCGACCACGGCCCGAGCACGGGCGCCGAGCGCTGGGAGGAGCATCCCGGCTTCTCGCCGGCGACGATCGCCTCGGAGATCGCGGGCCTGGTGGCGGCGGGCAAGCTGGCCGCCGCGGCCGGCGACACTGCGCGCGCCGATCTGTACCTGGCCACCGCCGACGACTACCAGCGCAACATCAAGCGATGGACGGTGACGACGACCGGTCCCGACGGGCCCCGGTACTTCATCCGCGAGTCCGTCGATGGCGACCCCAACACGGCGCAGACCTACGACCTCGGCAACGGCAGCCTCAGCCACGTCGACCAGCGCTCGATCATCGACGCCGGCTTCCTGGAGCTGACACGAATGGGTGAGCTATCCGAGCGCGATCCTGACGTCCGGGCATCGCTGCACGTCGTCGACTCCGTGCTGGAGAGCCAGACCGCGTCCGGCCCGGGCTGGCACCGCTATGGGATCAAGGCGGACGGCGCCACCGACGGCTACGGAGACTGCTACGTGCCGGACCCGACCACCTGCTCGCCGACCGGCGAGGGGTGGTTCACGCACGCGGTCGGCTCCGGTCACCTGTGGCCGCTGCTCACCGGCGAGCGCGCCGAGCAGGACCTCCAGTCGGGCGATACGGCCGCTGCCTCCGGCCTGGCGGTCGATTTCCAGCAGATGACCTGGGGCTTGGGGTACGTGCCCGAGCAGGTGTGGGAGGACCCTGATACGCCGGCGTCGCCATTCGGCGCAGACCCCACCACCGCCTCGATCGGCTTCAGCAACGGCAAGGCCGCGGGCTCCGCCGCCCCGCTGATCTGGGGTCAGGCGCAGTACCTGCGGCTGGTGCTCGACCTCCAGGCAGGCACGCTGATCGACCAGCCCCAGATCACCCGTGCGCGGTACCTGGGTCCGGCGGCGCCGACGGGCGTGCCGGTGACGATCGCCTCGCCGGCCAACGGCGCGAGCGTGGCCGGCGCCACCACGGTCGTGACCGGGACGACGACGCCGGGGGCGCGGATCGACGTCGCCGCCGGTCAACCGGGATCTCCGACGAACACCAGCACTGTGGTGGCAACCGTCGCCGACTCGCACGGGGCGTACGCGGCCACGATCCCGACCCCCTCCGGGAGGACGATCATCACCGCGGCGGCCACGGTCGGCGCTGACGGCACGGGCTGGGCGCAGGAGACGGTGACGGGCTGAGCGTGACGGCGGCAGGGTCCTTCTCTACCGCAGGATCCGCGGCAGTCCGAAGTGCGGGAAGACGCTGCGGTCGGCGAACCAGGTCATCGCGGAGATCCGGTCGCCCTCGAGCGTGAGGACGAGCAGTCCGTAGGGCTGTGCGATCTCGATCTGCGGGGATGGGAAGTAACAACCGAAGGCGGGCTGTCCATTCGCGCGCGTCGGTACGAGCCGCAGCGGGGCTCCGCGGCGGACGGCGCTGGCGTCGAGGAAGGCGCCGATCGCGGCCGGCCCCTGGTATTCCCACGGCTCGGGCGGCATCGTCAGCCAGGCGTCTTCGCTCAGCAGG
>DATAUL010000256.1:0-3688 GCA_036268255.1 Solirubrobacteraceae bacterium
GCCCTCGACCGCCGTGCACTGCGTGACGCTCGGACAGGCGAGCTGTGTCATGAGCAGCTTGGCGCCGAGCGTGACCGCCATGGCGCCTGCCGGCGCTGCCGGATTGAAGGTCACCGCCTTGGTGCGGCCGATCGCCGTGCACTGGGTGTCCGACGCGCAGGCGACCGCGCCCAGCCCTCCCTCCTCGGAATCGAGTGCGGTGCTCGTCGCCGGGGAGGTCACCGTCGGGTCGAACACCACGGCGTTGCCCTTGCCGTCGACGATCACGCATCTCGACGTTGACGGACACGCGATCGCGCTCGTGTCAGGGTCCTGCGCGCCGGAGCTGACCGGCGGCGCCTGCGGGCTGCCCGGGTCAAACGTGATCGCCTTGCCCGTCTGATCGATCGCGGTGCACTGCATAGCCGACGAGCAGGCCAGGCTCCGGAATCGTGCACTGGCGCCCAACGAGACCGGAGCGGTGTGCTTCGGCGCCTGCGGGTTGTAGATGATCAGACGGCCGTCGTTGTCCAGCGCGGCGCACCGCGTCGCCGTCGGGCACTCCAGTGCATCCAGCGTCACGCCCGCGAACGCGTCAATCGAATGCGCGCCCGACCAGCTCAGCGGGGCCGCGGAGGCGGCCGCGGCGCTGACGGCCAGCGCGGCGAGCGCGAGCGCCAGCGCGATGAGGATCCGGTCCCTGATTCGGTTCACGAGGAGAAGGACGTGGCGTCCGGGCGGAAGTTTCCCACGTCGGGCAATTTGCGGGTTGCGCGGGCCGTTAGGCTGGCGGCATGGCGCTCTCCGATCTTCCGGCCGCCGGCCTCTGGACCAATTGGGTCGGCAATCAATCGTTCACGCCGGCCCGCCACGCGACGCCACGCAGCGAGGACGAGGTCGCCGCGCTCGTGGCCGAGGCGGCCGCCGAGGGAATGGGCGTGCGAGTCGTCGGCGCCGGCCATTCGTTCACACCCGTCGTGCAGACCGACGGGCTCCTGCTCGACCTCAGCGCGCTCAGCGGCGTGGTGAGCGCGGACCCGGTGCGCCGGCGGGCGGTCGCGCGGGCCGGGACCCCGATCCACGGCTTCTACGAGCCGCTGTGGGAGCGCGGGCTGGCGCTGCGTAACCAGGGCGACATCGACGACCAGCACATCGCCGGCGCGGTGGCCACAGCCACCCACGGCTCGGGGATCGGCAACACCTGCTTTTCGGGCGTGGTCCGGGGCGTCTCGCTGGTGACGCCCGACGGCTCGATCCGCCACATCGGCGAGGACGAGCCGCGCCTGCTGCGCGCCGCTCAGGTGTCGGTCGGCACGCTCGGGGTGATGACCGAGCTCGAGCTCGAGGTCGCCGAGGCCTACCGGCTGTCCGAGCAGGTCGACGTGTGGCCGTGGCAGGAGGTGATGGACCGCTGGAACGAGCTCGTCCATGGCCACCGGCACTTCGGCTTCTTCTGGATGCCCAGTGAGGAGTCCGCCGCGCTCTACAACATCGACGGCCACGGCGCGATGACCGACCGCTGCTACGTGAAGATCTACGACGAAGCGACGCCCGACCAGCCCGACAGCGCCGAACCCGGCCGGCGCACGGACCGCTGCTACCGCATCTACCCGATGGTCTATGACCCTAACTTCCACGAGCTGGAGTACTTCGTGGCGCTGGAGCGCGGCCCCGAGGCGCTGGGAGCGATGCGCGAGCTGATGCTCGCCAGCCTGCCGGATTCGGTCTACCCGCTGGAGGTCCGGACCGTCGGTCCCGACGACGCCTATTTATCCCCCAACTACAAGACGGCCACGACCGTCATCTCGGTCTCCGGCACGCCCGGCACCGACTACTGGGACTACCTGCGCTCGGTCGACGCGCTGCTCGCCCAGTTCGATGCCCGCGTGCACTGGGGCAAGCTGCATTTCCTGACCCCCGAGCGACTGCACGTCCTGTATCCCGAGGCCGGCGAGTTCATCGCCGCGCGCCGCGAGCTCGATCCCGAGGGCGTCTTCCTCAACGACCACCTGCGCCCGCTGCTGGCCTGAGCTTCAGGCAAACGAGAACGCGCTGGGACACCTCCGGGCCAGCGCGCAATCGCCGCACTCCGGACGGCGGGCGTGACAGGTCCGCCGGCCGTGGCGCAGCAGGTTCATGTGCAGCTCGAGCTCGGCGCCCCGCGGGGTCAGGGCGAGCATCTCGTCGTGCATCTCCAGAAACGACGCCTTGGGCCGGAACAGTCCCAGGCGGGTGCCGACGCGAGAGACGTGGGTGTCGACCGGAACGTCGCGCATCCCCAGCGCGAAGAGCAGCACGCAGGCCGCCGTCTTGCGCCCGACGCCCGGGAGGCTCGTGAGGTAGTGCTGGGCCTCGGGCACCGAGTGCTCGGCCAGCCAGTCCAAGGAGAGACCGTGGCGTGAGGTCTCGGAGATCTCGGCCAGGATCGACTTGATGCGCGCCGATTTGACCTTGGAGATGCCGCCGGGACGGATCGCCTCCTCGATGACGTCGACGGGGGCGTCACGCACCTCGCGCCAGGTATCGCCGCGGAAACGGTCGCGCAGGCGAAAGTAGGCCACGTCACGGTTGCGGTCGTTGGTCGACTGCGAGAGCACGGTCAGCACGAGCTCGGCGATCGGGTGCCCGTGCGGCTCGGCCCCCGGGGTCCCGTAGACGAGCCGTAGCCGGGCGCGGATCGCTCGCACGCGGCGTGCCGGCGGGCGGGCGAAGTCAGTCAAGGGAGCCCCATCGTTCACAGACCGCGGCGGCCGTCGCCACCGCCTCGTCAAGCGCCGCCGCCGCCGCGGGCGCATAGAAGCCGGCGAGCGCCAAGCGGGCGAGCAACGTCCCGGTGAGCGCGTCGCCCGCTCCGACCGTGCTGAGCACTTGCGCGGGACTGACGGCCGGGGCGGTCATGCGCAGACCCCCGTCGCCCCGCAGGATCACACCGTCGGGGCCGAGCGTGATGACGACGAGCTCGGCGCCCGCCTTGCGCAGCGCCAGGGCGGCACGCTCGGGGTCTGACTCGCCGGTCAGCAGCTCGGCCTCGCCGTGGTTGGCGCGGACCATCATCGCCCCGGGGATGCAGGCGTTGGCGCTGGCGGCAGCATCGGCGCGCGAGGCCCAGCGATGCAGGCGCAGGTTGCAGTCGAAGACCACCGGCAGGCTCTGCTGCAGCGCCCGCTCGCGGGCGCGCATCGTCAGGGCCCGCTCGCCGGCGCCGGCCAATGTGTTGGAGCTGATGAACAGTCCGGCGGCGCCGTCCACCGCCTCGTCGATCCGGCCGTGCAGGGCGTCGACGACCGGCTCGACGAGCTCCCCGTAGAGCTCGTAGGTCGGCTCGCCGTCCTCGTCGACCGACACGAACGCCAGCTGGGTGTTGAGGCCCTCGACGAGTGGGAAGTAGGACGTGTCGACCAGCTCGGCCGCCAGGCGCTGCACCAGCCAGCGGCCCCAGCGGTCATCGCCGGCGGCGCCGGCCAGGGACACGCGAGCCCCGGCGCGCGCGGCGAACACGGCGACATTGGCGGTCGCCCCCCCGAAATGGGGCTCGAAGCGGTCGACTGCCCCCACCGACTCGGCCGGTGCCTCGCCGATCATGTCGACGAGAGCCTCGCCCAGGCACAACGTGACGCTCATCAGGCGGACGTTATCCTCGGCCGTCGGTGGGCGTCGACGAGCACACGATCGAGGTCGCCGGGTCGCCCGTGTTCTACCGCTCGTCCCC
>DATAUL010000257.1:0-10316 GCA_036268255.1 Solirubrobacteraceae bacterium
GGATAGGAGGAGCAACGTGAGCACTTCAGAGACCTCCGGCCTGGTCACCGACATGGCCGGGCTGCGTGAGCTGGCGGGTCAGCACGCCGGCTTCACCGAGTGGCAGACGATGGAGCAGGACCGCGTCAACCGCTTCGCCGATGCCACCGACGATCACCAGTGGATCCACGTCGACGTCGAGCGGGCCAAGGAGTCGCCATTCGGCGGCACGATCGCCCACGGCTACCTGACGCTCTCGCTGGTCGCCCCGATCATGGGCCAGCTCGTGCAGGTCACCGATTCCTCAACGGGCCTCAACTATGGGCTTGACCGCGTGCGCTTTCCCGCCCCGCTGCCGGTCGGCGTCCGGTTTCGCGGTGGCGCCGAGTTGCTCGAGGTGACCGAGATCGCCGGCGGGCTGCAGATGAAGGTCCGCGTCACGATCGAGGTCGAGGGCTCGGAGAAGCCCGCGATGGTCGCCGACGCGCTGGTCCGGCTCTACAGCTGATGACCGCCGCCGGCCTTGATCTCGACGCGATCGTCGCAATCGACGTCCACACGCATGCCGAGCGCAACCATGGCGAGGAGCAGGACGAGGTCACGCTTGAGATCCTCGCTGCCGCCGGCAAGTACTTCGGCGGCCATCCACCGCAGCCGACCGCCCAAGAGGTCGCCGACTACTACCGCGAGCGCAAGATGCTGGCCGTCGTGTTCAACGTCGACGATGAGGCCGGGATGGGACGCCCGCGGCTCGGAACCGAGGACGTGCTGGCGGCGGCTGCGGCCAACCCCGACGTCCTGATCCCGTTCGGCTCGGTCGACCCGCGCCGCGGAAAGATGGCCGTGCGCCAGGCGCGCGAGCAGATCGAGGCCGGCGTGCGCGGCTTCAAGTTCCATCCGAACACGCAGGCCTTCTGGCCCAACGACCCGTCCGTCTACCCGCTCTACGAGGTGATCGAGGAGGCGGGGCTGATCTCGCTGTTCCATTCCGGGACGACCGGCATCGGCGCCGGCATGCCGGGCGGGGGCGGCGTCAAGCTCAAGTACTCACAGCCGATGGCGGTCGACGACGTGGCCGCCGACTTCCCGGAGATGAACATCATCCTCGCCCACCCCTCGTTCCCCTGGCAGGAGGAGGCGCTGGCGATCGCGGTGCACAAGCCCAACGTCTACATCGACCTCAGCGGCTGGTCGCCGAAGTACTTCCCGGAGATCCTCGTCCAGTACACGAACACGCGCCTACGCCACAAGATGCTGTTCGGCTCCGATTACCCCCTGATCACGCCCGATCGCTGGCTCGACGACTTCGCCAAGCTGCCGATCCGCGACGAGGTCCGGCCGCTCGTGCTCAAGGAGAACGCCGCCCGCCTGCTCGGGCTGACCTAGCCGTCGCCATCGGGCGGGGCGGCCGAGACGTGGGCCATGGCCGCCCGCATCGCCGACTTCAGCACCGCCCGCTGGGCCGACGGCACGCCGGCCAGGACCTTGTCCTGGATGGCGGCCACCGCGGGATCGGCACTGGCCAGCAACGTCAGGCCGGCCTCCGTGGGCGTCGTTCGCAGGATCCGTCCGTGCCCGGGGTCGACCGTGCGCGCGACGAGCCGGCGGCGCTCGAGCTTGGCCAGGATCTCCAGCATCGACTGCGGGGCGACGAGCGCCCGGCGAGCCAGCTGGGCGTTGGACAGGCCCGGCCGGGCACGCAGCACCGACAGGGCGGTGTACTCCTGGACGGTGAGCTGCCAGGGGGCGAGGCGCAGGCCCATCTCACGCCGCACAAACTGGTGCACGCGCCCGACCGCATAGATCAGCGAGGCCTCGTGGGGCTGATTGCTCATAGCCCCATTAAATGAGAGCGCCCCGGCACCGGCGGGATATGAGGCCGGAACTCGGGGCGCGCTCGAGGGAGGAGAGGTACTGCACGGGGGATGATGACACGATCGCTTGAGAAGTCCAAGACGAGTAGTTTCCAAGACCTATAGTCTGAGCTTATGGATCTCCGGCAGCTGCGGTACCTGGTTGCGCTCGCCGAAGAGCTGAATTTCACCCGGGCGGCGGCCAACGAGCACATCGCCCAGCCGGCGCTATCCCAGCAGATCCGCCGGCTCGAGGATGAGCTGGGCCTCGCGCTCGTGGAACGCACCACCCGACACGTGTCCCTGACCGAAGCCGGCCAGCTGCTCGTCGTCCGCGCGCGGCGAATCCTCGCCGAGCTGGAGGCCGCGACGGCCGAGCTGGCCGCGGTCCGTGGCGTCGACATCGGCCACGTCACGATCGGCGCGATGCACACGATGGGCCCCGTCGACCTGTCGCTCGCGCTCGCGACCTTCCACGACCGCCACCCCCATGTCGGGCTCAGCGTGCGCGAGGCCGCCAGCGAGGAGATGGCCGAGATGCTGCGCATCGACGAGCTCGACCTGGCGTTTCTGTCGGTGACCGAGCGCGTGGAGTCCCACGGCCTCGGACTGCACCAGCTGCTCTCCGAGGAACTGGTCGTGCTGCTCCCGCCCGACCACGCCCTTTCCGGCCAGGGCAAGGTCCGCATGGCCGAGCTGGCCGGCGAGCCGTTCATCAGCTTCCGCGCGGGCGCCCGGCTCCGCGAGCTGCTGTTCGCCGCCGGCCGCGACGCCGGCTTCGAGCCGCGAGTGGAGCTCGAGTCAAACGACAGCCAACAGGTGCGGAGGCTGGTCTCCCGCGGACTGGGGGTTGCGATCCTTCCCCGGTCAGACGCGGTCAGGCCCGGCGCCGAGGTCGACGTCGCGACGCTCGTCGAGCCGGCGCTGCGGCGTGACATCACGCTCGCCTGGCGTGAGGGCCGGCGACACCCTCCGGCCGCCGCGGCGTTTTTGGAGCTGGCTCGCCAGACCTTCGACCAGACCGACCCCGCAGACGACGAGGACCCCGCGATCGAAAAGCTCTACTTCTAGGCCAAACGTCCAGCCGAGGCTTTGAATCGACCACTTCAGGGTAAATCGCCCCAAAAGCGATGCCAGGAGGAGATTGGTGACGATCGGTCGCAGTGCCCGCAGGATGTTGCTGCTCGTATCCGTCGCGCTGCTCGGCGCTGCGGGGCTCGCCGGACCGGCAGCGGCCGCCCCGGCTGGCCTGGCCACATGGCATGACAGCTCCGCCACCGAGGCCGGAGCGCTGCCCGCCCAGCCGATGTCGATCACCCTCACGCTCACGCCGCAGAACGCGGCGGGACTCAAGGGGCTTGTGGCTTCACCCCACGCAGCCCTGACGCCCGCCCAGTTCAACGCCCAGTACGCGCCAACCCCTGCCACCGTAACCGCGATCCGCAGCTGGGCTACGGCATCCAAGCTGAGCGTCGCTTCCGTCTCAGGCAATCGCCTGCTCGTCAAGCTCACCGGCTCGTCGACGGCCGTCGCCGCGGCGCTGCACACCACCTTCGCGCGCTTCTCGTCGGCGCGGGACGGCAGCTTCTACGCGCCGACAAGCACCGCACGACTCCCCGCGGCGCTTTCATCGAAGGTGTCCGCCGTGCTCGGGCTGTCCAGCCTGGCCAAGCTCAACGTCCCGCATCCGGCGACGCGCTCGGCGGCGGGACTGGCCGAGGTGCAGGGGACCGTCTCCAACCTCGGGCTCGCCGCACCGTCGCTCGCCTACCAGGCCCAGTACACGCCCCAGCAGCTCAATGCCATGTACGACGCGCCCGCCGCCCAGACCGGCTCGGGCCAGCAGTTGGCGATCATCACCGAGGGTGATGTCAGCCAGCCCAAGAAGGATCTGGCGACCTTTGAGTCAACGTTCGGGCTGCCGGCGGTGACCTGGAATCAGGTCAACGTCGGGACCCCGACCACCGACACCTCGGGCGACGACGAATGGGACCTCGACAGCCAGTACTCGACGGCCTTCGCCCCGGGCGTCAGCCAGCTGAACGTCTACGTCGGACCGTCGCTCAGCGACTCCGACATCCTGGCCACCGTCAACCGCTGGGTCGCCGACGACTCGTCGAAACAGGGCAGCTTCTCGGCTGGCGAGTGTGACCTGCTGGCCGACGTCTCCGGCTTCACCAGCGGCCTGGATACCGTGCTGGAAGCCGCGGCGTCCCAGGGGCAGACGATGTTCTTCTCCAGCGGCGACACCGGCTCGCAATGCCCCGCGGTGACGGGCGTCAACGGCGTCCCGGCGGGCATCCCGGACACGAACTACCCGGCATCGAGCCCGTACGGCATCGGCGTCGGCGGCACGAGCGTGCTCTCGCCGACGGGGCCGACTGAGATCGCCTGGTACGCCGGCGGCGGCGGGATCAGCCCGATCGAGCCCGTCCCGGCCTTCCAGTCAGCGACCAAGGTGCTGGGCGCGGCGCCGCTGCTCGGCCGCGGCGTCCCGGACGTCAGCCTGAACGCCGACCCCGAGAGCGGCTATGACGTGATCGTGTCCGGATCGGAGACGACGATCGGCGGCACGAGCGCCAGCGCCCCCTCGTGGCAGGGCATCTGGGCCCGCGTGCAGGGCGCCCACGGCGGCGGGCTCGGCTTCGCCGGCCCGGTGCTGTACTCGACCGAGCCGTCGACGGCGTATCACGACATTACGCTCGGCTCCAACGTCCTTTATCCCGCCGGGCCCGGCTATGACCTGACGACGGGCCTCGGCACCCCGGACATCGCGAAACTCGTCAGCGGGGCGTAGGCGCCGGAGCCGGCGATCGCCTCGACGCTGCCCCGTGGGGGCAGCGTATCCCCGCCCGGACGCGCTCCTTCACGCGATCTACATCGAAGCTGGGTTTGGGAAGCCCACTTTGTGGCAAGTTCACATAGCTGGGTTTGCACTGCCCACTCTGGGGAAGGTCAACAAAGCGGACTCAGCGGGCCACCGAAGGCCCCTGAAGAGCCCCATAAATCGTTCGTAAGCATAGTTCGACAATCATCGAACAAGTGGTATTATTAGTGCCGGAGCAAAATCATGCGAAACACGGAGACAGTTCTGAAATCTTTTGATAACGAGGCTCGGGAGACCCCCACCCACGAGCTTCACGACGAGAGCAAGCGCACCCGGACGCGCGGCGAGCACGCCACGAAGGCATCCGCCCCGTCCAGCCGGCGCACGCCCCGCCGTCGCCCGGCCACCACTGGCGCACGCCGCCAGACGGCGGCCGAGGCACGTGCGGCCGGCGCCACCAGTGGTGCCATGACAGAAAACTCGCTCGACCTGTTCTTGCGGGCAGCACGCGCGCACGCGCTGCTGACCGCTGACGAGGAGATCGAGCTGGCCCAGCGCATCGAGCGCGGCGACCTGGAGGCCAAGGAGCGGATGATCAACTCCAACCTCCGGCTTGTCGTCTCGCAGGCGCGCCGGTACCAGGGCCACGGCCTTCCGATGGAGGACCTGGTCCAGGAGGGAATGTTGGGTCTGATCCGCGCGGTCGAGAAGTTCGATTGGCGGCGAGGCTTCAAGTTCTCCACGTACGGCACGCTGTGGATCCGTCAGGCTCTGCAGCGCGGGCTGCAGAATCACGGACGGACGATTCGCCTCCCGGTGCACGTCGCCCAGCGTCAGACCAAGGTGCGTAAGGTCGAGTCCGACCTCAGCACCAAGCTGGGACGTGAGCCCACCGACGAGGAGATCGCGGCCGAGGCCAAGATCGATGTCGAGGAGGTGGCGGAGCTGCGCGAGCTGACCCGCGGCCTGACGAGTCTCGATCAACCGGTCGGCGAGGACGGCGAAACCGCCTTCGGTGACCTGCTCGCCTCGGATCGCCCCCAGCCGGTCGAGGAGGTCGAGGAGGCCGAGCGCGTGGGCATCATCAGCGGCGCTGTCGCTGAGCTGCCCGAGCCTGAGCGCAACGTCATCTCGCTTCGCTTCGGCCTTGCCGGAGCCGAGCCTCTCAATCTCCGCCAGACGGGGATCGAGCTCGGAATCCCGATGAGCAAGGCTCGCGAGCTGGAGCAGCAGGGCCTCAACCGACTGGCCAAGACCTCGAGCCTCGAGGAGCTTCGCCGGGCGGCGTAAGCCCCCTGGAGCGTCTTTGTCAAGCGCCGGCCGCTGATTGCGCGGCCGGCGCTTGGTCGTTAACTCCGTGGGTCGTCGCCCTCTTCGGGGGGTAGGACGCCAACGCGGTCCAGGGCGCTGATCGCCGCCGCGCCCGCCGAGCGAGCAGAGAGGGCGTCCGGGTCGGGACGCAGGCGGGCCGAGTAGATCGACGGGGCGCCCAGCCGGCGGGCGATGACCGTCGCCTCGATCACGGCGACGAGCGTCGGGGCCATCAGCGAGTCGAAGTTACGCGTCAGTTCGAGGACGAGCACGACGGCCGACAGCGGTCCCTGCATCGCCGCCGCCAGAAAGGCAGCGCCCCCAATCAGGGCATAGCTGCCAACCGCCGCGCCGGGCCAGACGTGGCCCCACAGCGTTCCCAGCACCCCAGCGAGCAGGACCCCGATGGTCAGCGTGGGGGTGAACAGGCCGCCCGGGGAGCCGGCGCCCAGGCAGGCTGCCGTGGCCAGGGGCTTGAGCGCGAGCAGGACGCACAGCATCCCCAGGGAGAGGCTGCCCAGCGCCTCGAGCTGGACGATGCCCTTGCCGTTGCCCAGCAACTGCGGGTACTGGATCGAGACCACGCCCAGCACGCCGAAGACGATCAGCGGCGCCAGCAGACGCCCCCACCGACGAGGGCGCAGCGCAGCCGCCCGCTGGACGATCCGCACCCAGGCGATCGCGGCCACCCCGAGGATCGGGCCGGCGACGACCGCCCACGCCAGCTGCGACGGATGCAGCGCGTAGTGCGGAAGGTTGTAGGTGGGGCCGGTGCCGAGAAAGATCCACGCCACGGCCGTGGCGATCACCGAGGTGGCCAGCGCGGGCAGCACGAGCGGCAGGGCGACCGTCCCGAGGAGCACCTCGAGCGCGAACAGGGCCCCGCCGAGGGGAACGTTATAGACGGCGGCAAAGCCCGCCCCCGCGCCCGAGGCGACGAGCAGCCGCCGCTGCCAGACGGGCAGCCCCGCCCACTCCGAGAGCCAGCTCGCCGCCGACGCACCGGCCAGCTGGGGCGCGGCCTCGCGACCGAGCGAGACGCCCAGGCCGACCGTGACGATCGAGAGCACCCCGCGGGCGAGGCTGGGCACCGGGTCGAGCCGGCCTCCGCGCAGCCACAGCGCCTCGGAGACCTCGGTCCCGCCCGAGGTCGGCAACCGCCCGAGGACGAGGGTCCCGCCGGCCACGAGCAGCGCGGCGATGAGCAGGGCGACCACGTGGCGCCAGCCGGCGGCCGCCTGCACCCCGTCGAGAAACGGCCCCTTGCGGTAGCCATAGGCGACGTGCTCGACGAGGCGCAGCAGGCCGACGAGCGCCGAGGCGGCGATTCCCGTGGCCACGCCGATCGTCACCACGATCGTCCAGAAGCGCAGGGTGTAGCCGGCGACGATGCCCCGCCCGGTCACGTTGGGCTGATGCGAGAACCAGCGGCGGGTGCGGCGGGGCGCGGAGTCGCCGGAGGTCATGTGGTGCCCGATTATGATCGCGGACGTCCGGCACAGCCGGGAGCCGCTAGGCTTGCGCCGTGTCCACGCTCCGCTACCGCCGGGTGGTGGTCAAGCTCAGCGGGCGTGCCTTCGCCGGCGCTGCCGACTTCGGTCTTGACTCCACGGCCCTGGGCTACGTCGCCGATCAGCTGATCGCCGCGCGGGCGATGGGCGTCGAGGAGGCCGTCGTCGTCGGTGGGGGCAATTTCTTCCGCGGCAACGTCGCCGACGACTGGGACATCGAGCGCGCCGAGGCCGACAACATCGGGATGCTCGGCACCGTGATGAACGGCATCCTGTTGCGCGGCGTGCTCAAGCACCGCGGGCTCGACGACGTCCGGCTGATGACGGCGCTGCCGATGCCCTCCATGGCCGAGCCGTTCATCCGGCTGCGAGCGGTCTCCCACCTGGAGCGCGAGCGCCTCGTGCTGTTGGCCTGCGGGATCGGTCAACCGTACGTGACGACCGACTACCCGGCGGTGCAGCGCGCGATCGAGCTCAACGCCGACGCGATCCTGCTGGCCAAGCACGGGACGGACGGGATCTACGACCGCGATCCCCGTAAGGACGCGGGCGCTCTGCGCTACGACAGCCTCGGATACAAGGACGTGCTCGAGCGCGACCTGCGGGTCATGGACCAGCAGGCGATCGTGCTCGCCCGCGACTACGGGCTGCCGCTGCACGTCTTCGACTTCGATGAGCGAGACGCCATCTCGGCCATCTGCCGGGGCGAGAACCGCGGCACGTACATCTCGCCGGAGACGACGCTCGTCACCTCAGCCGTCGCGGCCTAGCGCGGCCACGAGCTCCTTGAGCGTGGCGACCATCGCCCCGCCGCTGTCGACGACGAACACTTCCACCTGAAGGTTGACCGCAACCCCCGGCTCGCCGCTCTGGCGCAGGTCGGAGCGCAGTCCGAAGCAGCGCAAGCCCAACGCGGCGCCGTAGCCGAGCTCGGCGACGGTGCCGGAGTCGGGCTCCTGGCCGTCGAGGTGGGCGACGAGCAATTCGCAGGAGCGGATCGCCTCGACATTGGCGCGGCCGATGGCCAGCGCGCGCTCGCGGTCGGTCGCGTCCGATGGCGTGACCGTCCCAAGCGACCACGGGTCGACCGGCTCGACCACCGTCGCGAGCGCCGGCAGGTAGACGCGCTCGTAGTAGTCGCGTCCCGCCTCGGTGAAGCCGAGGGGGCTGGCCGTATAGCAGCGCCGCTTGGGCATCTCAGCTCACCCGCAGGGCCTCGTCGCCCACCCGGACCTCGTCACCGCGATGCAGCTGCCGACCGCGGCGCAGCTCGCGGTCGCCGTTGACCAGGACCGGCTGCGAAGTCAGGAATCCCTTGATCTCGGCGCCGCTGTCGACGATCCCGGCGAGCTTGAGCAGCTGACCCAGGCGGATCATCTCGCCGCGGATGGCGATCTCGCGCTGCATCGGATCAGCGGTCGCTACGCCACCGTCACGGCCGGCAGGGCTGGTAGGTGCTGCCGTCGAGATCGACGCTGAACAGCGCGCCCACGATCCCGACGGCCTCGTCGGCCGAGCAGAACTTGCCGGTGGTCTCGCCGTCCGAGGTGTACTCGGCGTTGAGTACCGGCTTATGCCGGGCCAGGTAGGCGGTCGCATCTCCGCCCGAGCCGGTGCACGGATCGTTGTAGTAGTTGCACTCCTCGATGATCATGCCGTCGAACGTGCGTGCGTTGGCGGGGGCGTTGGCCCCGTCGTTCTTCTGAAAGGCCGCGAGCCCGTGAGAGTGGATGTCGTAGGCGAGCCAGCGCTCGAAGCCGGCGGCGTCGGCGCGGGTCATGCCCCATGGTGTCTGGCCGCCCGTTGACTTGTTCGTGTAGCCGTCCAGATCGTCGGGCTCGACGGCGTCCTGCCCTTCCTTCCTGCACCAGCCAAACCGCTTGTCGAGCGCCTGAGCGATGTTGGTCGCGGCGCCGCTGAGGGTCCCGCGGCGGCCGGGAACGTAGTTGCGAAAGCCGGTGAGGTTGAACCAGTACTCGTTCGCGTAGCCCTGCATTTGGCTGGCCCTGTCGCCGACCCCGCCGTAGTCAGGGCGGGCGAAGTGCGAGTTGTCCGGGAAGCCCTGCTGGTAGGCGCCGGCCTCGACGTAACAGATGCTGTAGTGGCCGGCGGCGTGGATCGCCCGCACCACAGGCGAGGGTCCCGTCGGGATGCCGGCGTTGGACCGGTTGCTGTCCTGGAAGAGGTCGGTGTCCCAGATGTTCGCCGACCCCGGGTTCGGATAGGACGCCCGTGTCGCCGGCAGGCCGGCCAGCCCGGGCCGAGATGGGCTCAGCTCCCAGTACCACTGGTTGGTGGCGAGCGACGGCGGTCGCTTGTACCGAGCATGCCCTCCGTGCTTCGCCAGAGCAGCTGACGGATACACGCTGCACGCAGCGAGCACTGCCAGCACCATGACGATCCATCCCTGCGGTGCGCGCCGCATGGGCTCTCCTTCGATCGTGGGTCGCCAACGCTACCGAAGCGGCGGTCAGCCGGGCGCCAGCGCCTCCAGCAGCTCTCCGACCTTGTCCGGGGGGACGATCGGGCTGAGCACGGCCGTCGTGATCCCCCCGGCGACGAACGTCTCCACGCGGGCGCGGATCTCCTCGGGAGAGCCGAAGACGAAGATCTCGCGGATGAGCTCCTCGGGCGCCAGCTCGATCGCGCGCTTGCGGTCGCCGGCCTCGTAGGCCTGCACCATCGGGTCCAGCTGCTCGGCCCACCCCAGCCAGCGAAAGAACGCCGCATAGACGGGCACGCTGCCGTACGCGGAGAACATCGCCCGGGCCAGCTGCACGCCCTGTTCGGGGTCGCCGGGGATGATGAAGAAACGGCACACGAGCTCGGTCGACC
>DATAUL010000258.1:0-11353 GCA_036268255.1 Solirubrobacteraceae bacterium
GATCTTCGTGAACGTCGGAATGACGATCGGGATCGCGCCCATCACGGGCGTCCCTCTGCCGCTGCTCAGCTACGGCGGATCCTCGGTGATCGTCACCTTCATCGCCATCGGACTCCTGGAATCGATCTACATCCAGGCCCGTCTGGCGACAAGTGCCAAGCGACGCACGCTAATTTCATAGGTGTGTTGTGTGCGCGACCAGATTCCGCGCACCACCCAAATTTCAAAGGACTGACGAAAATTGAAGAAGCAAGTACTGGTCAGCGTCGATCGCGGAGAGACGCGAGTGGCGCTCCTGGAGGCAAGCGGAACCCCCGCCCCTCGCAAGACGGCCTCGGGCGCGGCCCGGCGGCGTCGTAAGCCCGCCGCCTCCAGCGAATACAAGGTCGCCGAGCTGTACCTCGAGCGCCGGGGCAACCGGTCGATCGTGGGGAACATCTACAAGGGGCGCGTCGACAACGTCCTCGCCGGCCTGGAGGCCGCCTTCGTCGACATCGGCCTGGAGAAGAACGGCTTTCTCCACGTCGACGAGATCGTGCTCCCCGGCGTCGAGGCGCCGCGGCGCGGACGCGGCGGCACCCGTGACGGGCGCAACATCACCGACCTGCTCAAGCCCGGCCAGGAGATCGTCGTGCAGGTCGTCAAGGACCCGCTGAAGACCAAGGGCGCGCGCCTCTCGATGGACCTCACGATCGCCGGGCGCTATATGGTCTACGCGCCCTACGGCGAGGGTGTCGGGGTGTCGCGCCGGCTGGATGAGAAGGAGCGCGAGCGGCTGCGCAAGGAGGCCGCCAAGCTGGAGCTCAAGGGGGCGGGAGCGATCATCCGCACCTCGGCTCAGGGCGCCAAGCGCGCCGATCTCGAGCGGGAGCTCGTGTACCTGTTCAAGCTCGGCGAGGTGCTGCAGAAGCGCGTCGAGGAGACCCAGGCCCCGGCGCTCGTGTTCCAGGAGGCCGACCTCTCGGTTCGCGTCGTACGCGACATCTTCTCGGCGGACTTCGAACGTGCGGTCGTCGACGATCCCAAGCAGCTGCGCCGGCTGGTGTCATTCTTCAGCCGCACCTCGCCCGAGCTGGTCGACCAGGTCGACCTGTGGGAGGAGGAGACGCCGCTGCTCGAGGCATTCGGCGTGGAGGACGTGCTCGCCTCGACGCTCTCGCGACGGGTCGACCTTCCCAGCGGCGGTTATCTGATCATCGACTACGCCGAGGCGCTGACGGTGATCGACGTCAACTCGGGCTCGTTCATCGGCCGCGGCAAGGGCGCCCGGCTGGAGGACACGATCACCAAGACCAACCTCGAGGCGGCCGACGAGGTTGTCCGCCAGCTGCGGTTGCGCGACATCGGCGGGATCATCGTCATCGACTTCATCGATATGGCCCGGGCGCGCAATCGCGACGCGGTGCTCAAGGTGCTGCGCAAGGCGCTCGACGAGGACCGCACCAAGACCTTCGTGGTCGAGATCTCCCCGCTCGGGCTGGTCGAGATGACCCGCCAGAACGTCACCGAAGGGGTGCGAGAGATCATGACCCGGCCGTGTCCGACCTGCGACGGTGAGGGCGTGATCAAGTCCGAGGAGACGATCGCGATCGAGTTCGAGCGCCGCATGCGTGACCTGGCCAAGGAGACGACCGCCGAGGCGGTCCTCCTCCAGATGAACCCCCGGGTGAGCGCCGAGTTCACCGGCAACGACGCCCGCGTCCTGCACGCCGTCGAGGAGGAGACCGGCAAGTGGTTTCACTTCGAGGGCTCCGAGGGGCTGCCGATCGACCACTTCGCGGTGCTGCTCGAAGGCGATCGCGAGCAGGTGCTCGAGCGGGCCCTGCCGTTCCGCGAGGGCGAGGAGGTCTACGTTGAGATCGTCGAGCCGCATATGTACAACGCCGGCGACGCGGTGGCCAAGATCGACGGTTACGTGATCTCGATCAAGGGCGGGACCAAGCACGTCGGCGAGAAGCACCTCGTGCGGATCGAGGAGGTGGGCCGCACCGCCGCGGTGGCATCGCTGGTCGACGTTCCAGCCGCCGTCCTCGAGGGGCCGGCGGGCGATGATGACGATGATCTAGACTCGAAGCCTCGGCGCCGCGGCCGCAGAGGCGGACGGCGCCGTTCGGGCGCCAAGGCCGGTACCGCCGCCAGCGGCTCGTCGGACAACGAATAACCAAGCCATGTATGCAATCGTCAAGACAGGTGGGAAGCAGTACCGCGTCAGCGAGGGCCAGACCCTCCTGATCGAGCGGCTGCCCGACGATGATGGCGCGACCGTCGACCTGCAGCCGCTGCTGATCGTCGACGGCGACAACGTCCGTGACGGCAAGGATCTGGCCGAGGTCACCGTCCAGGCCAGGATTCTGGCCCACGAGCGCGGCCCGAAGCTGCGGATCGTCAAGTTCAAGCCCAAGCGCGGCTACAAGCGCCGCAACGGCCACCGTCAGGAGCTCACCCGGATCGAGATCACCTCGCTGGGCGGTTCCGGAGCGCGCGCTCGGGCGACGACCACCTCTGGAGGTAGCTCCGATGGCTCATAAGAAGGGGCTCGGCTCCAGCCGCAACGGCCGCGACTCCAAGCCCAAGTATCTCGGCGTCAAGGTGTTCGCCGGTCAGACCGTCACCGGGGGCGAGATCATCGTCCGCCAGCGCGGCACGGTCTTCAAGCCGGGCGACGGCGTCGGCATCGGCCGCGATCACACGATCTTCGCCACGGCGGCGGGGAGCGTGGAGTTTCACCGCGGCCGCCGCGGGCGCGTCATCTCCGTCGTGCCCGGCGAGCCCGTCGCCGCCGAGTAATCGTCAGGCGCCGGCCGGCAGCGGCGCCGTGCACTGCGGGCACCGCCGTGCCTTGATCGGGATCGCGCTCGTGCACTCCGGGCACTCCCTCGTGTCCGGCTCCTCGCGAGGGCGCCGCGCCATCAGCGTGTTGTAGGGCCGGACGACGAGGAAGAACACCACCGCCGCCGTCGTGATGAACGTCACCAGGGCGTTGAGGAAGTCGCCGTAGTTGAACTGGCTGTGGTTGATCGTGAAATGCAGGCCGCCGAAATGGGGCTGGCCGACGATCAGGGCGATGATCGGCGTGACCAGGTCGGCGATGAACGCCTTGACCAACGCCGCGAACAGCGCGCCGACGATGAACGCGACCGCCAGTTCGACGAGGTTGCCGCGCATCAGGAACTTCTTGAAGTCTTGGAGCATCGTCATCGCGGCGGGCAGCATAGCCGTGCCCGCGGCTGAAACCTGGACCGGCTCAGCCGTCCTGAGCGGTGGGGCGGATCAGGATCTCGTTGACGTCGACGTGCGGTGGCTGGGAGACGGCGTACATGACGGCGGCGGCCACGTCCTCGGGGGTGAGCGGGTCCGTTGGCCGGTTGGTGAAGAACGGCGTGTCGACCATCCCGGGCTCGATCAGGGTGACGCGCACTCCGCTTCCGTTGAGCTCCTGGCGCGCCGATTCGCCCATGCCGGTGACCGCCCACTTCGTCGCGGAGTACAGCGATCCCGGCAGCGCGCGGCGCCCGGCCACCGATCCGGTCAGCAGCAGATGACCGCGTGACGCACGCAGCGCCTCGATCGTCGCCCTGATCGTGAGCGCCGCGCCGTAGACGTTGGTGAGCACCATCGCGCGCCACTGCTCGGGCGACTCCTCCAGAAAGCCCCGCTTGGCGCCGAACCCGGCGTTGGCAAACGCACAATCGATCCGGCCGAAGGTCTTCAGCGTGGTTGCCACCATCGCCTCCTGCTGCTCCCATTCGGTGACGTCGCACTGCAGGGCGAGCGCACGCGAGGAGCCGCCGAGCTCGCCGGCCAGGTCGTGGAGGCGATCGGTCGAGCGGGCGGCGAGCGCCACGCGGTACCCGGCCTGGGCGGCTGCGCGAGCGGTCGCGGCGCCGATGCCCGAAGAGGCGCCGGTGATGAGGAACACGGGATCGGACATAAGCTGGTGATACAGAATGCAGGATCGAGCGCGTATCCACGTCCAGGCTGGTGCCGGCGGCGACGGCTGCCTCAGCTTTCGCCGCGAGGCGCACGTGCCCAAGGGCGGACCCGACGGCGGCGACGGCGGCCGCGGCGGACACGTCGTGCTCGTCTGCGACGACTCGCTGCGCGACCTCGAGGCGTTCCGCCGCAGCTCGCACTTCAAGGCGGGCCGCGGCGGCCACGGCGAGGGCTCGCTGCGCCACGGTGCCGACGGCACGGCGCTCGAGCTGGTCGTGCCCCCCGGCACGGAGGTGCTCGTCGAGGCAGACGGCTCACGCCACGACCTGGTCTTCGGCGGTCAGCGGGCGATGGTGGCGCGTGGCGGCTCGGGCGGGCGCGGCAACAAGCGCTTCGCCGGGCCCACCCATCAGACGCCGCGCTTTGCCGAGCGAGGCCTGGCGGGGCAGGACACGTGGCTGAGGCTGCGCCTCAAGCTGCTGGCCGACGTCGGGCTGATCGGCCTGCCCAACGCCGGCAAGTCCTCGCTGCTGGCCCGGCTCACCCGGGCGCACCCGAAGGTCGGCGCCTATCCCTTCACCACGCTCTCGCCGGGCCTCGGCACGCTGCAGACCGACACCCGGCAACTGGTGATCGCCGACATTCCGGGGCTGATCGAGGGGGCCAGCGACGGGGCCGGCCTCGGCCACGAGTTCCTCGCCCACGTGGAACGTACGCGGCTGCTCGTACACGTGCTCGACCTGGCTCCGCTCGACGGGTCTGATCCGATCGACAATCACGCCACGGTCGAGCGTGAGCTGGCCGCCCACGACCCGCGGCTCGCCGGCCTGCCGCGGGTGCTGGCGCTCTCCAAGGCCGACCTGGTGGACGCCGACACGGCCGCCGCGGCGCAGGAGATGTGGCGTGAGCACCTGGGGGCGGACACGCCGGTGATCGTCACCTCGTCGGCGACCCACCGCGGCCTCGACGAGCTGGCGGCAGAGCTCGTGCGCCGCGTCCCGGCGCAGGCCGCTCCCGCCGCACAGGAGCGCGAGCCGGTCGCCGCGGGCGCCGAGCTGGCGGCCCACCGGACATTTCGCCCGGGCGCCCCCCGGGCCTACACGGTGCGGCGCGTCGACGACGGCACGTTTGCCGTCGACGGGGCCGGGATCGAGCGGCTCGTCGCTCGCTATGACCTTGAGAACGAGGAGGCGCTGGCTCACCTCGAGCGACGGCTGCGCGGGATCGGGGTGCTGCGGGCGCTCGAGGCCCAGGGCTTCGCCGCCGGCGACGAGGTGCAGATCGCCGGCGTCGCCTTCGATCTCGATCCCGGCGCGTGATGGGCTGCATCGTCGTCAAGCTCGGCTCGAGCATCGTCGCCGACGAGCGGGGGGCGGTGCGCGCCGACGTGCTCGGACGCATCTGCGACGAGGTCGCCGCCCTGCATCACGCCGGCCGCTCGCCGGTCGTCGTGACGAGTGGCGCGATCGCGCGGGGGATGGGGGTGATGAACCTCGCCGCCACCCACGGGCGCCCGCGGGCGATCGACGAGCTGCAGGCCGCGAGCGCCGTCGGGCAGGGCAAGCTCTACCAGGTCTACGACGAGCTGCTGCGAGCCCGCGACGTGCGCTCGGCCCAGGTGCTGCTGACGTTCTTCGACATCAGCGCGCGCACGCATTACCTCAACGCGCGCCGGACGCTGCGCAAGCTCCTGGAGTGGCACGTCGTGCCCGTGATCAACGAGAACGACACGACGACCACCGACGAGATCTCCTTCGGCAACAACGACTTCCTCGCCGCTCAGGTGGCGATCCTGCTGGGTGCCGAGCAGCTTCTGCTGCTCACCGACGCGGCCGGCGTGTTCACCGCGGACCCGCGGGTGAACCCGGGCGCCGAGCTGGTCGGCGAGGTGTCTGACTTCGGCCTGCTCGACGGGCTCGACATCGGCCTGGCGCCGTCGCCGCTGGGCTCGGGCGGGATGCGCTCCAAGGTCGTGGCCGCCGAGATGGCGACCGCGGCCGGGATCCCGACGGTGATCGCCGGCGGGCTCACGCCGGAGACGATCACCCGGGCCGCCGCCGGTGAGCCGGTGGGCACGCGCTTCCCCGCCCGCGAGGGCCGGTACTCGAGCTTCAAGCTGTGGCTGAAGTACGCCAAGCCGGTGCGCGGCCAGGTGCTCGTCGACGCCGGGGCCGCGCGGGCCCTGCGCGAGGGCGGCACCAGTCTGCTCCCGGTCGGCATCGTCGCGGTCCACGGCGCGTTCGAGGCGGGCGACGCGGTGGAGATCGCGCACGCCGATCGGCCGGTCGGCAAGGGGATCTCCAACTACTCGGCGGCCGAGCTGCAACAGGTCCGCGGCCTGCAGTCCGGGGCGGTTCGCGAGCTGCTCCCGCGCGCCTCCGAGGAGGCGATCCACCGCGACTACTTCGTGCTGGCTTAGGAAACGTCTTCCCGACGCTCTCTGAGCGCGCCGGTAACCTTGTGACATGGCCACCAGGACGCTGTCGATCGCCGAGACGTGCGCCGCCGCCAAGCGGGCCTCGCGGGAGCTGGCCACGCTCGGCTCAGACGTCAAGGACGCCGCGCTGGACGCGATCGCCGACGCGCTGATCGCCTGCAGCGAGACGATCCTTCAGGCGAACGCCCGCGACCTCCATGAGGGCGAGCGCGGCGGCCTCTCCGAGGCGCTGCTGGACCGCCTGGCGCTCGACGAGCGACGGATCGCCGAGATGGCCGCCGGGGTGCGCACGATCGCCTCGCTGCCCGATCCGGTGGGTGAGGTGATCGACGGCTCCCCGCTGCCCAACGGACTGCAGCTGCGGCGCGTGCGCGTGCCCCTGGGTGTGATCGCCGTCGTCTACGAGGCGCGCCCCAACGTGACGATCGATGCCGCGGCGCTGTGTCTGAAGTCCGGCAACGCCGTCGTGCTGCGCGGCTCGAGCATGGCCCTTCAATCGAACGCGGTCCTCGCGTCGGTCGCGATCACCGCGGCCACCGAGGCGGGCCTGCCCGAGGGCGTGATGGCGCTGCTCGGCGGCGGCGACCGGGAGGAGCTGGCCGAGCTCGCCACCCAGACGGGAGTCGTCGACCTGATCATCCCGCGAGGCGGCGAGGGGCTGAAGGCGGCGCTCACGGGCGTGGCCACGGTACCCGTCATCTATGCCGCCTCGGGCAACAACCACGTGTTCGTCGATCGGAGCGCTGACCTCGATGACGCGCTGGCGATCGTGCTGAACGCGAAGCTGCAGCGCCCCGGCACCTGCAACGCCGCCGAGAAGCTGCTCGTCCACGTCGACGTGGCCGAGAGCTTTTTGCCGAGCGCGCTGCGCGAGCTGAGCGCCGCCGGCGTCCGCCTCCACGGCGACGACGCCGCTCGCCAGGCGGCACCGGGCGTCGAGATCGATGTCGCCACCGACGAGGACTGGGACACCGAGTACCTCGCGATGGAGATGGCGGTCGCGGTCGTGAGATCGGTGCCGGAGGCGATCGGCCACGTCAACGCGCACGGCAGCGGCCACTCGGAGGCGATCGTCACGGGCAGCACCGCCTCGGCGCGGGCCTTCCAACTCGGCGTCGACGCCGCCTGCGTATACGTCAACGCGTCGACGCGCTTCACCGACGGCGGCCAGTTCGGGATGGGCGCCGAGATCGGCAACTCGACCCAGAAGCTCCACGCCCGCGGGCCGATCGGCTTGCGCGAGCTGTGTACGTTCAAGTACCTGGTCGAGGGCGCCGGGCACACTCGTTAGCAAGCGTTGCGACTGGGCATCCTCGGCGGCACGTTCAATCCGCCGCATCTCGGCCATCTGGTCTGCGCCCAGGAGGCCCACAGTCAGCTGGGGCTCGATCGCGTGCTGTTCGTTGCGGCCCGCATTCCGCCGCACAAGCCGGTGGAGCACGAGCCCGGGCCCGAGCATCGCCTCGAGATGTGCCGGCTGGCGGTGGCGGACGACGAGCGCTTCGCCGTCTCGGACATGGAGCTGCAGCGGGAGGGGCCGTCCTTCACAGTCGATACCCTGAGGGTGCTGAGTACACAGGCGCCCCAAGACGAGCTGGTGCTGATCCTCGGCGGCGACATCGCCGCGGGTCTGACCGAGTGGCATGAGCCCGAGCAGGTGCTCGAGCTGGCCACGGTGGCGATCGCCGAGCGTCGCGGCACACCGCGCGACGAGGTCGACAGGACGCTCGCTCAGCTGCACGGGGGAGACCGGGCTCGCTTCTTCGCGATGCCCCGGATCGAGGTCTCCTCGACGATGCTGCGCCGTCGCGTGACCGCCGGCAAGCCGATCCGTTACTACGTACCCGATCAGGTGGAGGAATACATCCAACGACACGGCCTCTACAGTCAGAAGGAAGCATGAGCACGATGACATTGACCCCAGAGGGAATCGCCGCGACGGTCGCCGATCTGGCCGCCGACCGCAAGGCACTGGACATCGTGCAGCTCGACGTACGCGAGATGGTGAGCTACGCGGACTACTTCCTGATCTGCACGGGACGCTCGGACCGCCAGGCGCGGGCGATCCACGACGCCATTCATCTCGGAATGAAGTCCACCCACGGGCTGCTGCCCCGGCGCGTGGAGGGACTCACGGAGTCCCGCTGGATCCTGCTCGACTACCTCGACGTGGTCGTGCACATCTTCACGCCCGACACGCGGGAGTACTACCGGCTCGAGCAGCTGTGGGGCGAGGCGCCGGCGCTGGCCGTGGAGGCTGCCGGCTCCGCCGCGTAACCACCGGCATCCGCGCGGCCCCGCGACACTGCGGCGCCGCGCGCTACAACGAGGTCATCAGCTTCGGCGCAACCTGCTTCTTGCGGCTCATCACGCCCGGCAGGTTGATCATGCTGTCCGTCGCCTCGGCGCCGAAGCTGCGCGCCACGGCCGCCGCGTCGCCGGCGACGAGCATCTCGGTGCCCTTGGCAACGACGTCGGTGATCATCAGCGCGTACAGCGCCAGGTCCTTGTCCTCGCGCTCGCGACGCAGCGCCTCCAGCAGCTCGTCCTTGCGCTCGAGCAGGCCGTCGCCGACGACCTCGATCTGGGCGATGCAGATCTCCTGGTCGCCGCGCACCTGGTAGCGCTTGGCGTCCTGGCTGACGATCTCGTCGGCGCTCAGGTCCGACACGTCGGCCGTCGACTCGAACATCTCCTCGCCGAGCTGCTGGGCGTAGACGCCCAGCACCCGCTCCAGGTACTCGACCACGGCGTGGTCGCGCTCGGTCGTCGTCGGGGAGTTGAGGATCACCGTGTCCGACAGCACCGCGCCGAGCAGCATCAGCGCCGTCGAGTGGATCGGCTCCATGCCGGCGTTGCGGAAGCGCTCGACGACGAGGGTGGCGGTGGAGCCGACCGGGTCAAACGTGGCCGTCACCGGGACGCGGGTCTCGATCGAGCCGATGTGGTGGTGATCGAGGATCTCGAGGATCTCGGCCTGCGCGATCCCGACGGCGCTCTGCGCCTGCTCGGCGTGGTCGACGAGGATCAGCCGCCGGGGGGCGGGCGCGACGAGGTCCGAGCGCGTGACCAGGCCCACCGGGCGGTTGTTGCCGTCGATCGCCACCGCCGCTCCGTAGTGCAGCTCCTTGATCTGCTCGGACATGTCGTCGAGCAGGAAGTCCGGCGTGACCGTCAGTGGATCAGACTCCATCAGCGCGCTGCAGAGCGCCGCCAGCGTGATCATCCGGCCGGCGACATAGCTGTCCAGCGGCGAGACGACGATCGCAGTGCCGCGCTGCTTGGCCTCGGCCAGCGCCTCGTCGGGCACCGAGGCGCTGTTCGACAGCACGACGAGCGCGGCGCCGAGCTCGATCACCCGCGCCAGCGCGTCCGGACGGTTGCCGACGACGACCGCGTCGCCTTCGGAGATGCCGCTGTCGGACGCGGGGTCCATCGCGTAGACCCAGACGCGGCCCGACAGCCGGCGGTCCTTGCCGGTCACGAGCTTTCCCTCGAGCACCGAGACCACCGTGCTGACGAACGTCGGCGCCTCCTCCAGCGTCGAGGTGCTCAGTGAGTCGCGGATGTACCGCCGCGCCAGGGCACGCTCGGTGAGGACTCCGACGAGCGCCCCGTCGTCGTCGACGATCGGCACCAGCTCCAGGCCGGCCTTCCCCATCGCCAGGCCGGCCTCGCGGACCGGCTCATCCTGGCGGGTGATCGGAAACCGCTTCTGCATCACGTCGCGGGCGCGCAGCATCACGTGGGGCAGGTGGCGGGGTTCCGGCGCGCCACTGCGCTCCAGCAGCCATCGCGTCTGCGAGTTGCATTCGCCCAAGCGGACCGGGACGTACTCGTCGCGGGGGTTGAGCCTGCCCTTGAGCTCGGCGTAGCCGATCGCCGCGGCGATCGAGTCGGTGTCCGGATTGCGATGGCCGGTGACGTAGATGGGACGCATCGCCCGGGATTATCGCGATACTTACCGCCGTACCGGGGGCGAGGCGTGATGGCCGCCCTGGGGGGCCCCACCGAAACGAGGAGAGCTGATGCCGAGCGCACCGACCATGTTGCCGACCACGATCACGGAGGGGACGGCGCCCGGGTTGAACTACCGACTCGAGGGCGAGCTGGTGCCGGTCCTGCACATGGCGCTCGACGGCAAGGTGCCGGTCTACTTCGAGCACCACGTGCTGCTCTGGAAGTACCCGCAGATGCAGATCGGTCTGCACCCCCTCAAGAAGGGCCTCAAGCGCCGCGCCTTCGGTGGGATGCCGCTGCTGCTGATCGAGGCCCAGTCGGCCGGGGAGATCGCCTTCAGCCGCGACGCCCCCGGCCATATCGCCGCCCTGCACCTGCCGGCGGGCAACGGGATCGTCGTGCGGGAGCACCAGTTCCTGGCCGCCACCGGCAACGTGCAGTACGACTACAGCCGGATCAAGGGCTTCGCCAACATGCTCTACGGCGGCGGCTTCTTCGTCGACGAGTTCTACGCCGGCGACCACGAGGGGGTCGTGTGGGTGCACGGCTACGGCAACGTGTTCGAGAAGAGCCTCGACGCGGGGGAGTCGATCGACATCGAGCCCGGCGGCTGGGTGTACCGCGACCACTCCGTGCAGATGTCCCAGGAGGTCTATGGCTTCAAGACCGGCTTTCTCTCCGGGGGCGGCGGCAACCTCGTCTTCAACCGCTTCACCGGCCCGGGCCGCGTCGGACTGCAGAGCGCCTACTTCCATCCGCCTGTCTCCGAAGGTGCCGGCGGCAACGCCCAGCGCGAGGGCGGAGGCGGCATCGTCGGCGGCATCGTCCGCGGCGTGCTGGACAACTAGGCGTCGCCGGCACGGTTGCCTGATGACACATCCCACCGGATACCTCGCCTCCCACCCGCTGCCGCCGGGGATCGTCGGCGCGCTCGGCCTCGGCGGCTATCAGCTGCTGGCCGACGTCGGCGGGGTCGGCGCCGGCCGGCTCGGTCCGCAGGCGTTCCTGCTGATCGCGCCCGAC
>DATAUL010000259.1:0-2976 GCA_036268255.1 Solirubrobacteraceae bacterium
CCAGGCGGCACTCGCCGCGGGCGTATCGACGGGCATCGGCGCGATCATCCCCGTGATCCCGTTCATGATCACCACCGGCACCGTCGCGATCGTCGCCGCCGCAGTCGTCTCGCTCTTCGCCCACTTCCTCGTCGGGGCCGCCAAGTCCCTGGTCACCTTGCGCACCTGGTGGTCGGCGGGGCTCGAGATGACCCTCGCCGGCGTGATCGTCGGGGGCGCGACGTATCTGGTCGGATTGGCGCTGCCAACCTGAGTTCTGGTGGGGGTTGGCTAGCGCGACCCAGGGCTAACGCGCAGACTGTGGTCCCTGGGCGCCTCTGGCCGATCATGACGTTGCACGCGTCGGCGCCGGCCGCGTGGTGTGCTCCAAACCGATCGGAAAGCGACGCGTACTGGCCACGCTACGAGGAGCGGCTGCGATCGCGCAACAGGATGATCGGCTTCGCGGCCCGCGCGACATCAACTCGCGGTGGGTCAGCTGAGCAGGTCAGACAACTGCGCGCGCAGTTGCGCCAGGTCGTCCTCCAGCGCGGCGACACGCGCCTGGAGGTCGGCCACGTCCGCGGCCGGCGGCGCGGGCGAGGCAGGCGCTGGCGCTGGCGCGGCACGCAGCGGCGTGGGTGGCGTGGGTGGCGTGGGTGGCGGTGGCGATGACGCCTCGACAGGTGCCGGGTAGCCGACCGCGACGGGGCCGGCGGCGGGCTCGTCGCCGGCGCCGCCCAACAGCTGGGCGTAGCGGTCCTCCTTCTGCCCGGGCCGGCGCTCCAGGCGGGTCGCATACCCGAGCTCGCCGAGCACGCCGAGCACCCGCTCCACGTCGGCGAGGGTCGGCATCGGGGCCATCCGCTCACTGCGCTGCTTGAGCTCGCCGGGGGTCTGCGGGCCACGGAGCAGCAGGACGGACAGCACCGCAAGGTGCTCGCGATCCAACCCGAGGCTCTCCTCGGCGAGATGGCGGTACTTGATGGCCCGCGAGTTGTGGCCGCTGGCCAGACGCGCCAGTCCGTACTTCGACAGCCGCTGGGCGGCGTCGCGCACGGCGTTCTCGTCGTAGTCGGTGACCGGGTCGCGGTTGGTCGACTGGTTGCAGGCCAGCCGCAACGCGTTGACCGACAGCGGGTACTGCTCGGGGGTTGTCCAGCGCTTCTCGATCAGACAACCCAGGACACGTTGCTCGACGGGACTCAGCTCACCGAAATGCACGCGGCGAATATAGACCGGCGGCGATCACAGCGATCGCTCGAAAACCTTGATCTCCCGGCCGGCGGGCAGCTCCCAGCGCCCGTCGCGCCAGCCAACGCGCCCGCCGTCGGCCAGCCGCGCCGCAGTGCGCCCCAGCCGCGGCACACCCCACAGGGTGGCGACCAGCGGTCGCTGCGCCTCAGGTTCGTCCCCCAGGCCGGAGGCAACCTGCCAGGCCGGGTACGTGACCACGATCGAACCGGAGCGCACCCACACGGGGATCCGCTCCATCGGCGCGTCGACGATCACCTCGCCGCCGCCACGCACGTGCCGGCCCGACCAGGTCTCGATCCAGTGCCCGCGCGGCAGCGGCACCTCGCGCTCGCGGGCCCGGTCGTCGAGCACCGGAGCCACCCACAGTGCCGGCCCGTAGCCGTAGGCGTCGCCCACGGTCCATCCGCGCGGGTCGCTCGGGTCGAGCAGGCACAGGGGGCGCATGATCGGTATGCCGGTGCGAGCGGCGGTCAGCGCCGCCGCGCGCACGTAGGGGACCAGCTGCTCGTGCAGCAGCACGTAGGCGCGGTACAGATCGAGCACCCGATCGCCGTAGTGCCACGGCTCCTGGGGCATGCGCGAATGTGCGTGCATGAGCGGCGTGAAGCAGCCGAACTGCAGCCAGCGCACGAGCAGCTCCGGCGGACAGCGCTGCACCAGCCGGTGCCCCAGATATCCGCCGATGTCGTGGGAGAAGTTCGAGATGCCGCTACAGGCCGCGCTCAAAGCCGCCACCACGAGCACCCGCAGCGACCAGAAGTCCGAGACCTGGTCGCCGCCCCAGGTCAGCCCGTATGCGTTCTGGCCGCTCCATCCGCTGCGCCCGAACAACACGCCCTCGCCGGGATGGACCTCGTCGAGCGCGCGCTGCAGGCACCGGCGGTGCAGGCCGCCAAGCGCCCACGCCGCCTGTGCGCCTGTGCGTCCGTCGGCCAGCCGGACGCGATTTGGAATGTAGTACCCGTCGCCGTCGTCGGCCTTGATTCCCTCCACCCCCAGCTCGAGGACCCGTTTGGCCGACTCGCGCCACCAGCGCTCAGCCGCCGGGCTCGTGAAGTCGACGGGCGAGCCGGTGCCCATCCACCACTGCGAGACGAACGGCCGCCCGTCCGCCTCGCGGATGAAGTGACCGGCGGAAGCGGCCGGCGCATAGTTGGCCGCAGGCTCCGAGTGCAGGCGCTCTGACTCGGGCTGGGGCGCGATCTGCCCGCCTCGCGAGTCGAGGTTGACCCACGGTGTGACCCACACCACGGTGCGTACCCCGGCCGCACGCATCGAGGAGATCATGTACGCCGCATCGGGGAACTGGTGGGGGTTGAACTCCCAGGTGTTGTATTGCGTCGCCCACGGTGAGTCGATCACGATCGCGTCCAGCGGGATGCGGTGGCGGCGAAAGCCGAGGAAATCGTCGAGCACGTCGTCCTGGTGCTCATGGACGTCGCGGCTCTTCCAGAAGCCGTAGCCCCAGGCGGGCAGCTGAGCCGGAAAGCCGGTCAGCCGGCAGAGCTCGCGCAGCCGCGCCGCCGGGGTCCGGCCGCCGACGATCTCAAGCGACAGCACGCCGGCGAGCGCCCGCGTGGAGACCGAGATCCGCTCGCCGCCGAGATCGAAGCACGTGCCATTGCCGTCGCCCGCGCACCACACGCCATAACCCCGGCTGGAGAGCAGCCACGGCACCGGCGCGCAGTCGCCCTGGGGAATGCCGCCCTCGGAGAGCATCTCGGCTGGGCAGTCGGGACC
>DATAUL010000260.1:0-11180 GCA_036268255.1 Solirubrobacteraceae bacterium
GCGACGGAGTGCTCGGGCGAGCGATACCCGGAGATACCGGTGAGGTGCAGCTGCAGCGCCTTGCCGAGCTGATCAAGCCGGGCGGCGAGGATCGGCTCCTGGTTGACCGAGTAGTTGGTGCCGGGCCCCTGGAAGAAGCCAAATTCCCCCCCGTGGGGGACGAACGGACCGTTCGTGCACCCCGCGGGGGGCGCCACCCCCCCGCCAAAGGACAGCGTCCGCGCGCGGGCGGCCTGGGCGTCGAGCACGGCGGCCTCGTGGACGAGCCGCTTGTGCAGCACGCTGAGGCTGTCGCTGGTCGTGTTCTTGGCGTGCTGCGCGCGGATCTCCTTGGCGACGATCGCGGCCTTCAGCTGCGCGATGTCGTCGCGCTCGGCGAGCACCGCAGCGGTCGCCCGGCGCCGGCGGGCCTGTACCTTGGCGAGGCGCACCGTCTGGGCCTGCACGGCCAGCCGGGCGGCGGCCACGTTGCGGGTGGTGACGACGTTCTGGCGCTCGACCGCCGTGAGGTCGCGGATCCCGTTCACGAGATCGTTGAAGCCGGCGGAGTCCACGACGACGTTGACGATCGTCGGCGGCGGCGACTCGTAGCGGGCGAGCAGTTGCTGGGCCAGCGCCTGGCGATCGTGTGCGTACTCGGCGCGCAGCGTGACGAGCCGTCCCCGCGCGCGGCCCAACTCGTCGGAGACCGTGGCGAGCAGCTGCTCCTGGGTGCTGACGCTGCTCTGCACCACGGTCAGGCGCGACTGCAGCGAGGAGATCGAGCCCTGAAAGCCGTCGATCTGCTGGTTCTCGGCCCGGAGCCTGGCGCGCAGCTGCGAGGCGCGCTGCTGGCCGGACTGATAACGATCGATCAGACCGGCCGAGCTGGAGCCGCCGGTGACCGCCACCGCGACGGCGGCGAGCAGACACAGACACACGATGCGGCGGACTGAGGGCATGCGTTGGCGTGGTCGCGGCGAGACGTCCGCGGCCAGGCGGCGAACCTAGCAAGTGGGTCGTTAGCGGGAGTTTTGTGCAGCGGATCTTGCATGTGAAGGCTTTCGCCGTCCGGCATCGACCTGGTGGCCCGGCGTCGCCCCGGGCGCTACGATGCTCCGTTCTTCCGGTGACTGGACTCCAGATCGTCATCGCGGTGGTCGCCGGGCTGGCCCTGGTCGGCCTGATCCTCACCAAGCCGTTCACCCCACTGGAGCGGCTGCGGCTCGTCGACCGCCTCGGCGGCAACGCCCCGGCATGACGGCCGCAGACACGTTGATCCGCGACGCCGCCGCCGAGGACTGGCCGGCGATCTGGGCGTTCATGGAGCCGATCGTCCGCGCCGGCGAGACGTTCTCCTGGGACCGGTCACTGGTCGAGGACGACGCCCGCGGTCTTTGGATGCAGTCCCCGCCGGGGGCGACGCTTGTGGCCGAGGATCCCGATGGCCGGATCGTCGGGACCGCCGAGCTGGCGCCCAACCACGGTGGCGGGGCGTCGCACATCGCCAACGCCGGGTTCATGGTCGACGCCGCGCGCGCCGGCCGCGGCGTGGGACGAGCGCTCGCGCACGCCGCGCTGGCGCGCGCCCGCACGGAGGGCTTTCGCGGCATGCAGTTCAACGCTGTCGTCGCCACCAACGAGCGCGCGGTGGCGCTCTGGCGCAGCCTCGGGTTCGAGATTCTCGCGACCGTGCCCGAGGGGTTTGAGCATCCCACGCAGGGATACGTGGGACTGCACATCATGTACCGCACGCTGTAGCGGTCGCACCGTCGTCCAGGTGCGCGGTCGCGGTACTAGCTGGTTGCGTGGCCGATAGTGGTATCCATGGTGCCCTTTTCGGCCTCGCGTGGCCGAACTCGGCCCGCCGGCGGGATCAGCCGAGCTTGATCAACACGATGGTGTTGATCACGAACAGCACCGCGAACCCGATCGTCCAGCGGTTGAGGTTGCGCTCGACCAGCGAGCCGCCGCCCAGCGGCCCGGCCCCGGTGCCCACGCCGAAGGCGCCCGACAGCCCCGCGTCCTTGCCCGAATGCATGAGGATCAGGAAGATCAGGCCGACGCAGAGCACGAGCTGTACGAGGTCGAGGATCGTCGTCACGGCGCTGATGGTAGCTCTTCGCCCTCGCGGGCCTGATCGAGCTTGTTGAGGATTTCGATCGCCTCGGTGCGCAGCGTCGTGTCAAGTGATTCGTAGTCCTCGTCCGACAGCTTGCCGGTTCGCACGTCGAGCTCGGCGTCGCGGATCTCACGGTACTTGGCGTCGCGGGCAGCCTCCAGCTCGGCGACCGGGTCCGGGCCGCCGGCGGCCGATCGCTGCGCGCGCAACGGCGCCGAGATCGTGTACACGACGACCGCCAGGACGATGAGGACGATCACATACTGCACGGGGCGGGTCCGGTCCTAGACGAGCACGCGCTCGGACGCGGGCTCGGTCTTAAGTTCCGGCGCGGGCGCCACCACGCGCGGGCGGGGGCGCCGGCGCCCGGCACCTGGCATCGGCCACAGCGCGATCAACCCGCCGAGCACCGCCAGGATCGCCCCGAGCCACAGCCAGGTGACGAGCGGCGAGACGATCAACAGAAATGACGTCGACCAGGGGTGGTTGATGTAGCGCTGCGTGAGTGCCCGGATGATCACGTCCCGGTACTGGTAGAGCGTGCTCAGCTCCTGGTTGCGCTGGGCCGCCGGGAGGGTCAGCGCCTTGTTGATCGCGCGCCCGAGCACCACATCGCCGCGATTGATCGTCGACTGCAGCGGCTGGATGTTGGGCGAGATCACCGTCCAGATGTCGTGCGTCAGCCCGGCGTCCAGGCCGATGCGGCTCTCGGCGGAGGCGCCGTCGCCGCTTTCGAAGAACCGGCCGATCTGATGCATCGGATCCTGCGAGGGATACAGGCCGTACTCGGTGTGCAGCGTCTCGATGTGCTTGCCGTTGCGGCTGATCGCCAGGTTGGCTCCGAACGAGATCTTCTGCGGAGTCGCCGACGCGGTCGGCTTGACGTAGCGGATGTCGTAGCCGTCGAGATGCACGGACTGACCCGGTAGGAGGTTGGCGGTGCGGGAGTGCTGGAACGACGTCGAGGCGGCGACGCCGATCAGCGCGATCGCGACACCCGCGTGGACGAGGTAGCCCCCGTAGCGCCGGCGGTTGCGGCGCACCAGGCCGACGAGGGCCACCGGTGCCCGCTCTGAGGTCATCGCCTGGCGGGCGCGGACGCCCCGGAAGAACTCCTGGGCGACGGTGGCCACGACGAACGTCCCGAAGATGAACATCGCGTAGGCGAGCAGATGGTTGGTGACGCCGGAGACGAACGCCAGCGCGATCGCGGCGACGACCGCCGCCAGCACCGGGAAGGCGAACGTGCGACGCACCTTGGCCGGCGTCATCCGGCGCCAGGGGATGATCGGTCCGATGCCGGCCAGCGCGACGACGGCGATCGCCAGCGGGACGACGAACGGGCGGAAGGCGGAGGGGCCGACCGATACCTGGGTGCCGGTGATCGCCTCGGAGATCAGCGGGAAGAACGTCAGCCAGAAGATGACCGCGGTGAGGGCCACCAGGACCAGGTTCTGCACCAGGAACACCCCTTCCCGGGAGAACAGCGTGTCCAGCTGGGCCTCGGTGCGCAGCGCCTCGCGACGCCAGATCACCAGCCACACCGAGCCGATCACCATCACGGCGATGAGCGCCACGAACGCGGTGTTGAGCGTCGGGTCGGATACGAAGGCGTGAATCGAGCTCAGGATCCCCGAGCGCACCAGAAAATCGCCGACGATCGCCAGCGTCCCGGTGAGCAGGATCAGCGAGGCGTTCCACACCTTCAGCATCCCCCGCTTCTCCTGGATCATGATCGAGTGGATGTAGGCGGTGGCCACCAGCCACGGCATCAGCGCCGCGTTCTCGACGGGATCCCAGGCCCAGTAGCCGCCCCAGCCCAGCTCCGTGTAGGACCACCGGGCGCCGAGGATGACCCCGATGCCGAGGCACAGCCATGCGGCCAGCGCGAAGCGCCGCGTCACCTGGATCCACTCGGCGCTCAGCCGGCCGGTGACGAGTGCGCCGATCGCAAACGCGAACGGCACCATCAACAGCGTGTAGCCCGAGTACAGCATCGGGGGATGGATCATCATCGTCGTGTGGCGCAGCAGCGGGTCCAGCCCGGCGCCCTCGGCGGGCGGCGTCGAGCTCGTGGCGAACGGGTTGGCGAAGAACACGATCAGGGCGGCGAAGAACGCGGCCAGCGCGAACAGCACGGCCTGGGCGTAGGGCACGATCTCGCGCACCTTGTGGCGGGTGAGGAACAGCGCCAGGCTCGACCAGCCCGACAGCAGCAGCACCCACAGCAGCAGCGACCCCTGCTGGGTGGCCCAGATCGCCGCCATGCGGTAGAGGGTCGGCGTCGTCGTGCTCGAGCCGGTGGCGACGATGTTGTAGGAGAAGTCCGAGCTGAGAAACGCGATGTCGAGGATCACGAACGCGATCGCCGACATGCCGGCCATCGAGTACATCGCGCGGCGCCCGGAGTCCACCCACGCCGGGCCGCCCCCGCGGGCGCCGTATACCGACGCGACGAAGCCGTAGACCGCGGCGATCAGTCCGAAGATCAGCAGCAGCCGTCCGACAGCGGCCATCAGTTACCCGGACCCATCAATAGGAGGCGGCAGCGGCCTTGTACTTGGACGGGCACTTCGTGGTCAGCGAGTTCTGCTGGCCGATGAACGCCGTCGCGTCCGTCGCCCCCCGCTGGACCGTCACCAGCACGGCTCGCCCCTGGGCGAACGGGTCAGGGATCTCGCCCGTGTAGCTGACCGGAACGGAGACCTTGAGCTTGGGATCGCGCACCCGGAAGTGCAGCGCGTCGCCGTCACGCTGGACCGAACCGTCGAGCACCGTGCCCGCCAGGATGTAGGACTTCCCGGGTTGGGCGCGCTTGAGCAGCTGCGACGCGGTCAGCTCCTCGCGGCCGGCGGAGAAGCTCGTGTACACCAGTGCCGACGCCAGCAGGAGGGCGACGGTCAGGGCGATGGTGAGGCGGATGGCGCGCTTGCGGCTCGGATCCATGACCGTGGTCCATTGTCCCATACCGTCCCGCGGCGCCACGCCGGGGCTCGCCGTTGCCGCAGCGGACCAATTTGTTTATTAGCGTCGTGTTAGCGGCCAGGGAAAATTGGCTTGCCGGCGAAACCATTGGGCGTAGTGGCCGTTACAAGATTATGACTGTGCTTGCTCGAAGCAAAACCGGCGCCGCTCGCCTGCGACGCCACCGCGAGGAGCGACCGGGGCGTGTCGCGGGGCGGACTGAACCCCTGATGGCCATCCCGGAGCCGAACGGCACCCAGAACCCGTCCAAGCGACGCCGTCGCGAGGCGGGGGCGCCCACGGACGCCGCCATGTACACGTGCGATTGCGGTTTCGTGTTCAGGGCGCTGGTGTCGACCTCGGTCGATTGCCCTCACTGCGGCGGCTCGCAGGCCTGGTAGGCCCGCTCCCCACTCTTCTCTGACGGCGCGCCACGCCGGCGGTACCGCCACGCGCGGCGCTGCCCACGTCGCCGCCCGCCGGGTACGAGGCTGGGCATCTAAACGACCGTATTGGTCGTTTAGATGCCCAGCCTGCATCCTCGCGGGAACACGCTCGTGAGGGTCGCGGGACGGTCTACAGCAGCGAGCGAACGACCCAGAGCCGGCGGGCGAAGTCAGACGCGGCTTCGACGCCGAGGTCGCGGACATGGGCCGCGCCGGCGGCGCTCATCGCCCGGCCGAGCTCGGACCAGCCGCGGGCGACCCCGCCCACCCGCGCGGTCGGGCCCCAGCCGGCCGCGGCGGACAGCTCGGCCGCGCGCGCCTCGACCTCGGCAAGCGTGAAGTCGCCGAACGGCTTGTACTCGCTCTGGGCGTAGACAGGCTGCGCCAGCGGGTCGACGTCGCTCACCTACAAGCCCCACTTCGGGATCGAGGACAGCCCGCCGTTGCGGATCGCCCGCTCGGTATCGGCCGATTGCACTGTTGTCGGGTACGGCGGGCGCTTCCAGGGGTGAGGGGCGATCGTCCCGTAATGCCGGCGCAGATCGGCGACCAGGTCGCCTCGATGGGCCGCGCAGGCGTAGCGCCGGGGTCCGAGCGGTCCGCCGCCCAGCCACAGCAGCCAACGCCCCGGGGGAACGTCGACATATTCGCCGAAGGCCAACTCGCGCAGCCCCCGCTCAAGCGCGAGCTGGGTCAGCGGATCGGGCAGGCCGTCGCAGAACTCACAGCGGAACACGACGCGGACGGGCATCGACCCCACCAACGCTACCAACGGGCCTCGTAGCCGCTGACGAGGCGCTCTCCCGGCGCACGCCATGCGGGCTCGCGATCGAACTCACGCGCGATCGCTCGGCGGCGCAGTCCACGCATCAGCGGGCCGTAGGTGAACTGTCGCGCCCGCGCCCTAGCCACCCCCCCGCCGCTCGGCTCGACGAACGGCATGAAACGGTCCGGGAAGCCGGGCATCGTGCAGCCGATGCAGATCCCGCCCACGTTCGGACAGCCGCCGACCCCGGCCGTCCAGCCACGCACGGGCACGTTGCACATGGTGACCGGCCCCTTGCAGCCCAGCTTGACCAGACATCCCCGGTCAGAGGCCGGCGACGACGCGTACTCGCCCTGCTCGGCGTAGCCGGCCCGGCCGCAGCCCTGTTGCACGGTGCGGGTGAACAGCCACGCGGGGCGCCCCTGGTCGTCGAGCTCGGGCGCCGGCGCGCTGCCGGCGACGAACATCGCCAGCGCGAGCAGCGTCTCGGTGATGTTGTCCGGCAGGACCGGGCAGCCAGGGAGGTTGACGATCTGAAGGCCGAGACGTGAACGCCAGGCGTGACCGAGCCGATCCCGTAGCCCCATCGCTCCCGTGGGGTTGCCGCGCATCGCCGGCACGCCACCATAGGCCGCGCACGTGCCAAGCGCCAGGACGGCGCTCGCGCGGGGGGCCAGCAACTCCAGCCACGTGTCGGTGCTCACCGGTTGGCCGGTCACCGGATCGACGCCGAGTGCCGACCAGGACCCCTCCCCGCTCAGCGCCTCGTTGGCCACCGAGCCCTCGAGCACGAGCACGAACGGCTCCAACCGGCCCGCGGCCGCCTCCCGGAAGGCGGTCATGAACTCCTCCCCGGTCTCGTAGGCCAGCAGCGGGTTGTAGATCGCCAGCTGCGGCATGCCGGGAAGGATCCCCCTCCACAGGTCCTCGAGGCTGGGGCTGGTGGCGCTCGTCATCGCCACCGAGTCGCCGTCACAGCCCAGACCGGAGGTCAGCCATACGACGTGGACCAGCCGGCTGTCGGCCTGCGCGTCGCCGGAGCCGAACTCGACGCTGCGCATCGCCCCGGGCCCCTCGCCTACGTCGTTCCGCGCGCGGATGGAAGGTGCGCGATCCCGTCGGCATCCGGGGGCAGCATCCGGTCCAGCTGCTCCTCGATGCGGCCATGGAGGTGCCACTCGTCGCCGTGCCCGGTGACCAGGCCAGACCGCGCCAGCCGCGCCAGGGCATGGGACACCGAGGGACGCTCAGCTCCGATCAGCCGGCCGAGCAGCTGGTGGGTGAGCGGCAGCGGGAGTCGGATGCCACCGGGCTCCACCCGGCCCCAGCGGCCCGCCAGGTGCCACAGCAGCAGCGCCAGGCGCACCTCCAGCCGCGGCTGGCAGGCGATCGCACGCTGCACGTTGAGGTTCCGCGCCCGGCGCTCCACGCGAGTGAGCAGCGCCTGCATGATCTGCGGCCACGGACGTACCCGCTGCACGAATCCGTCGTCGAGCACGGCGAAGCGCGTCGGCACGAGACCTCGCCACTCGGTGGCGCAGGCCAAGAGATCGTCGCCCTCCTCACACGCCTCGACGATGTCGCCTGATCCGAGCAACTCGGCGGCGACCCGGTCGCCGACCTGGACGTTGACCGCGATCACGCCGTCGAGAACGAGCACGCCCGGCCCGGTCCTCGCGGCGGCGAGGCGCTCGGCCAGCTTCACCTCCCCGACGTCGGCATCGAAGATCATCGCCGTCGCCGCGGGCCGCGCCACCAGACGCATTCGCACGTCCAGGGCCTCGGCGAGATCGACGTCAAGGTCGAGCAGGTAATGAAACGAGCTGGAGCGCTTGGGCGCCGGACGATTACGCGACGCCCACCGTGGGTGAATCGTGGCGCCTTCGTCGCTTGTAGCACTCCCCTCTCCCGGGCGCTTCATACAGCTGGGGCACCTCTGGATCGCGTGCACCTGGACCGGCCCTGCCGCGCAGCATACGCCTCGCAGCTTGACGGAGGGAAGCGATCAAGCGCGACAGGAAGTGACGGTAATTCGCATTACCGTGACCTGAATTACCCAGCTTTTGTACCGGCACTCTGCCCGGTGGTATACCGGCGAATGGCGGGACGCCCGGTGACTGACCTCTGGTCGCGGGACCTCGCCAGAGAGGAGAGCGAAGGCCCATGTGCCTAGCGATACCCGGACAGGTGATCGAGGTGGTCGACGAGATCAACCAGATCGCCAAGGTCGACGTCGTCGGCGTGCGTCGGAACATCAACGTCAGCCTCCTCGCGACCGACGGCGACCATGTCCGCCCCGGGGACTGGGTGCTGATCCACGTCGGCTTCGCGCTCTCCAAGGTCGACGAAGAGGAAGCGCACGCGACGCTGTCGCTGTTGCAGCGGATGGGCGCCGAGTACGAGCAGGAGATCGAGGAGCTCAAGGCGAGCGTCATCCAATGAGCTGCGATCCCGGCGGGCACTGCATCACCTGCTCCGACGAGGCCATCGAGGTCACCGTCATCACGGTCGACGCGGAGCAACAGCTCGCACTCTGCGCCACTCCCGACGGCCAGCGGGAGACGATCGAGATCGCGCTCGTGGCCCCCGTGCGGCCCGCCGAACGCCTCCTCGCCCACGCCGGCACAGCAATCGGCCGCGAAGCAGGCGTTCTGTGAAGTACGTCGACGAATATCGCGACGCGCAGCTGGGGCAGGCGCTGGCCACACAGATCGCCGCGGCGGCCCAGCCTGACCGTCATTACAAGGTGATGGAGGTGTGCGGCGGTCACACCCATTCGATCTACAAGTACGGGATCGACGACCTGCTGCCGGGCAACGTCGAGCTCGTCCACGGACCTGGCTGTCCGGTCTGCGTGATCCCGATGGGACGGGTCGACGACGGGATCGCGATCGCGCACCAGCCTGGGGTGATCTTCACCTGCTTCGGCGACATGCTCCGCGTCCCCGGCTCCGAGCACACGCTGCTCGACGCCAAGGCGCAGGGCGCCGACGTGCGGATGGTCTACTCGCCGCTTGACGCGCTGCGGATCGCACGCGAGAACCCGGACCGCGAAGTGGTCTTCTTCGCGATCGGCTTCGAGACGACGGCACCGTCGACGGCGCTCACGCTCAAGCGCGCGAAGGCCGAGGGCATCGCCAACTTCACCTGCGTCTGCAACCACGTGACGATCGTGCCGCCGCTGCGGGCGCTGCTGGAGTCGCCGGATCTGCGCCTCGACGGTTTCATCGGGCCCGGCCACGTGTGCACGGTGGTGGGTGCGCGGCCGTTTCACTTCATCCCCGCCGACTACGGGCGCCCGGTCGTCATCTCGGGCTTCGAGCCGCTCGACATCCTGCAGTCGATCCTGATGATCCTCCAGCAGCTCGGCGCCGAACGCTGCGAGGTGGAGAACCAGTACAAGCGTGTCGTCCCCGAGGAGGGCAACCTGCGCGCGCTTGAGGTGATGTCGGAGGTGTTCGCCCTGCGGCCGCACTTCGAGTGGCGCGGTCTGGGCTTCATCTCCCAGAGCGCCCTGCGCCTCTCCGACGCCTACGCGGAGTTCGATGCCGAACAGCGCTTCCCGACTCCCAACGTGCGCGTTGCCGACCCCAAGGCGTGCCAGTGCGGCGAGGTGCTCAAGGGCGTGATCAAGCCGTGGGAGTGCAAGGTATTCGGCACGGCCTGCACCCCCGAGCACGCGATCGGCACCTGCATGGTGTCTCCCGAGGGGGCCTGCGCCGCCTACTACAACTTCGGCCGGTATGCGAGGGAGCGCGAGGCGGTATGACGGTCACTGACCGCGAGGAGCGCGTCCTCCGGATCATCGAGACCGCCCGGGCCAAGAAGGCGCGCTTTCGCGACAAGCAGATCACCCTCGCCCACGGCGCGGGCGGCAAGGCCACGCAGACACTGATCGAGGGCCTGCTGGTGCCGGCGTTCGCCGCGGAGGGATCACCGACGCTGGCCGCGCTGGGCGACGCCGGGACCGTCGAGGTCGGAGGCGCACGCGTCGCCATGACCTCCGACAGCTTCGTCGTCTCCCCGCTGCGCTTCCCGGGCGGCTCGATCGGCGAACTGGCGGTCAACGGGACCGCCAACGACCTGGCCATGGCCGGCGCCAGGCCGCAGGCGCTGACCGTCTCGATGATCCTCGAGGAGGGCCTCGACGCGGGCGTGCTGCGCGACGAGGTCCAGGCAATCGCCGACACCGCTCGTACGGCCGGGGTCGAGATCGTCGGCGGCGACACGAAGGTCGTTCAGCGCGGGCTGGCTGACGGGATGTACCTGTGCACGACCGGGATCGGGGCGATCGACCCGCGAGCCAAGCTGTCCACCGGCGGCATCCGCCCGGGTGACCAGATCATCGTCTCGGGCCCGATCGGCGAGCACGGGACGGCGATCATGCTCGCCCGCGACCAGTTCGACCTCGACGCCGAGGTGGAGTCCGACACCCGCTGTCTGTGGCCGGCGGTCGACGTTCTGCTCGATGCGGTCGGCGCCCAGCTTCACTGCCTGCGCGACGCCACCCGCGGGGGCGTCGCCTCCGTGCTCAACGAGCTCGCGCGGGCGTCGGGCGTGAGCATGGTCGTACGCGAGGCCGACGTGCCCGTCTCCCCCGTGGTGGGGGCGGCGGCCGAGCTGCTCGGCATCGACCCGATGTACATCGCCAACGAGGGCCGGCTGGTGGCCTTCGTTGCGCCCGAGGCCACCGACGCGGCGCTGGCCGCGCTGCGCACGGTGCCCGGCAGCGAACACGCGGCGGCGATCGGCGAGGCCCGAACCGAGCCGCCCGGGATGGTGATGGTGCAGACCGCCTTCGGTGGTCGGCGCGTGATGGATCAGCTGGTCGGCGATCCCCTTCCGCGGATCTGCTGAGAACCAAGACAGGAGAGGACGCACATGGCGACGACAACCGAGTTCG
>DATAUL010000261.1:0-4867 GCA_036268255.1 Solirubrobacteraceae bacterium
GATCGCGTTCACGCCGGCGCGCGTGGTCATGCAGGACTTCACCGGGGTCCCGGCGATCGTCGACCTGGCCGCGATGCGCGACGCGATGCGCGACGTCGGCGGCGAGGAGTCCAAGATCAACCCGCTCGTCCCGGCCGAGCTGGTGATCGACCACTCGGTGCAGGTCGACGCCTACGGCACCGCGCGGGCGTTCCAGCGCAACGCCGACCTCGAGTTCGAGCGCAATCAGGAGCGCTATGCGTTCCTGCGCTGGGGCCAGAGCGCCTTTGACAACTTCAGCGTGGTCCCCCCGGACACCGGGATCGTGCACCAGGTCAACCTCGAGTACCTGGCCCGCGTCGTGTTCGTCGACGAATCGGATCCCACCCACCCCCTGGCCTACCCCGACACGCTCGTCGGGACCGACTCGCACACGACGATGATCAACGGGCTGGGCGTGCTGGGCTGGGGCGTCGGCGGGATCGAGGCCGAGGCAGCGATGCTCGGCCAGCCGATGTCGATGCTGATCCCGCAGGTGCTCGGCTTCAAGCTCGTCGGCGAACTACCGGAGGGCGCCACCGCCACTGACCTCGTATTGACGGTCACCGAGATGCTGCGCGAACGCGGCGTCGTCGGCAAGTTCGTCGAGTTCCACGGCGCCGGCCTGGCCGGGCTGCCGCTGGCCGACCGCGCGACGATCGGCAACATGTCGCCGGAGTTCGGCTCGACGTGCGCGATCTTCCCGATCGACGCCGAGACGCTGCGCTACCTGGAGTTCACCGGCCGCCCCGCCGAGCAGATCGCGCTCGTGGAGGCCTATGCGAAGGAGCAGGGGCTCTGGCACGACGAGCACTCCGAGGAGCCGACCTATTCGGACGAGATCGAGCTCGACCTGGCCGACGTCGTACCCAGCATCGCCGGGCCCAAGCGGCCCCAGGACCGAGTCTCGCTGACCGAGTCCAAGGGCGCGTTCCGGATGGCGCTGGAGGACCTGCTGCCCGACCCCGACGAGGACGAAGACGACCACGACGGTCAGGACGACTCGCTGGCCGACTCGTTCCCGGCGTCTGACCCGGTATCCACGTACGTGCCCAACGGCGCCGGCCACGGCCCGCAGGGCGGCACCGGCGGCGCCCAGGTGGCGGACCGCAGGTCGGTGAGCGTGCCGGTCACGCTCGCTGACGGCACCGAGACCGAGCTGGACCACGGCCACGTGGTGATCGCCGCGATCACCAGCTGCACGAACACGTCGAACCCGTCGGTGATGCTGGGCGCCGGAATCCTCGCCCGCAACGCCGTCCGGCACGGCCTGACGGTCAAGCCGTGGGTCAAGACCTCGCTGGCCCCCGGCTCCAAGGTCGTCACCGAGTACCTGGAGCGCTCCGGCCTGGACGAGTACCTCGACGAGCTGGGCTTCAACCTCGTCGGCTACGGGTGCACCACCTGCATCGGCAACAGCGGTCCGCTGCCAGAGGAGATCTCCGACGTCGTCGGCGCCGAGGACCTGGCGGTCGTGTCCGTGCTCTCGGGCAACCGCAACTTCGAGGGGCGCATCAACCCTGACGTGAAGATGAACTACCTTGCCTCGCCGCCGCTGTGCGTCGCCTACGCGCTCGCCGGCACGATGGACATCGACCTCTACGACGATCCGCTCGGCGAGAACAAGGACGGCCAGCCCATCTTCCTCAAGGACATCTGGCCCAGCTCGCGCGAGGTCGCCGAGACGATCGAGGAGGCCGTGCAGTCGGACATGTTCCGCTCCAGCTACGGCGAGGTGTTCGACGGCGACGAGCGCTGGAACTCCCTGGAGGTCCCCACCGGTGAGCGCTTCGCGTGGGACGCGGAGTCCACCTACGTGCGCCGGCCGCCGTACTTCGACGACATGCCGACCGAGCCCGAGTCGCTGACCGACATCGAGGACGCCCGCGTGCTGGCGGTGCTCGGCGACAGCGTCACCACCGACCACATCTCGCCGGCGGGCTCGATCAAGCGCGACGGCCCGGCCGGCCAGTACCTCCAGGAGCACGGCGTGGAACCGAAGGACTTCAACTCCTACGGATCGCGGCGCGGCAACCACGAGGTGATGATGCGCGGCACGTTCGCCAACATCCGCCTGCGCAACCAGCTCGCCCCAGGAACCGAGGGTGGCGTGACGCTGTACCTGGGCGACGGCGACGAACTGGAGATGTCCATCTACGACGCCGCGATGAAGTACATCGAGCAGGAGATCCCGCTCGTCGTCCTTGCCGGCAAGGAGTACGGCTCGGGCTCGTCGCGCGACTGGGCGGCCAAGGGCACCCGGCTGCTGGGAGTGCGCGCCGTGATCGCGCAGAGCTTCGAGCGCATCCACCGCTCCAACCTGATCGGGATGGGCGTGCTGCCGCTGCAGTTCTCAGACGGCGACTCGGTGGAGTCACTGGGGCTCAGCGGCCACGAGAAGTTCACGGTCATGGGGATCGCCGACGGCGACGAGGTACCGCGACAGCTGACCGTCAAGGCCGACGACGCGGAATTCGAGGTCACGGTGCGAATCGACACGCCCAAGGAGCAGCGCTACTACCACCACGGTGGCATCCTCCAGTACGTGCTGCGCGAACTGCTGCACTAGGCTGGCGCCCGCGATGCCGACCACGATCCCGAAACTCCTCGACCAGCTGCTGCGGACGCCCGGCCCCTCCGGGCACGAGTCCGGGCCCGCCCGAGTCTGGCGCCACGCCTGCTCGGCGTTCGCGCAGGACGTCCGCGGCGACAAGGTCGGCTCGTCGGTGGCCCGAATCCCGGCCCGCCCAGCCACCGGTGGCGGACCCACGCTGGCGGTGATCGGCCACATCGACGAGATCGGCGTCCACGTCACGCACATCGAGGATCAGGGCTACCTCCGCTTCGGCGAGGTCGGCGGCTGGGATCCGATCCAGCTCGTCGGCCAGCGCGTACGCCTGGCCACACGAGGCGGCGACGTGATCGGCGTGATCGGGCGCAAGCCGATCCACCTGATCAAGGCAGATGAGCGCGACAAGGCACCGAAGACCAAGGACCTGCATATCGACATCGGCGCGGACGACGCCGACGAAGCGCGGGAGATGGTCCGGATCGGGGACGTCGGCGTGATCGATGCCGAGCCGGTGATGCTGCCCAACGGCCGGCTCGTCTCACGCTCTCTGGACAACCGCATCGGCTGCTTCGTGGCCGCCGAGGCGGCGCGGCTGGTGGCCGCCGACGGAGGCGCCGCGGGCGACGTGCTCGCCCTGGCGGTCGCCCAGGAGGAGACGACGTTCGCCGGCGCACGAACGAGCGCGTTCGGGCTGGATCCCGACCTGGCGATCGTCGTCGACGTCACCCACGCGACCGATCAGCCGGGCGTCGAGCTCGGGCCGGTGACGACCCACAAGCTCGGCTCCGGCCCGGTGATCGCTCGCGGCACGTCGTTGCACCCGGCCGTCACCGAGCTGCTTCACGACACCGCCGAGGTGGAGGGCATGTCCTTCACGGTCGAATCGCTCGGGCGCGGCACCGGCACCGATGCGGATGCCGTGCACGCCACGCGCACAGGCGTCCCGACTGGCCTGGTGTCCGTGCCGCTGCGCTACATGCACTCGGCCGTCGAGCTCGTATCGCTGGCCGACATCCAGGTCGCCGCCGAGCTGATCGCGGCGTTCGCGAAACGGCTGACGGCGGACATCTCGTTCGCGCGCTGAGGCCGGGCTGGTGTCGGCAGCAGACCCCACGACGACGCTGTTGCTCTTCGACATCGACGGGACGCTCCTGCACCGGGCAACCGCCGAACACGCCGAGGCACTGCACCTCGCGCTCAAAGAGGTCCACGGGGTCGAGATCACGGCGTCGGCGCGGGCCTCGCTATCTCCGGCGGGACGCACCGATGGGGAGATCGCCCGGGTGCTGCTCCTGAACAGCGGGGTCTCGGCCCGCCGGATCGACGAGCGCGCTGTCGACGTGCGCGTGGCCTGCTGTGAGATCTTCGCGCGACTAGTCCCGCCCGATCTGTCGGACAAGGTGCTAGCGGGCATTCCCGAGCTCCTGGACGAACTGGACGGTTACGACAACGTGCGGCTCTCGCTGGTGACCGGCAACTTCGAGCCGATCGCGCGCCTCAAGCTCGGCCACGCCGGGATCGGCGACCACTTTCCGTCCCGGCAGGGGGGGTTCGGCTCTGATGACGAGGACCGCGCGGCGCTGCCGCACATCGCGCGCAAGCGGGCCGGCCACGACGGCATCGAGTTCCCGCGCGCGCACACGATCGTGATCGGCGACACCCCGCGCGACATCGCCTGCGCCCGCGCTGACGACGTGCGCTGCTATGCGGTGGCCACCGGCCCGTTCGGCGTCGATGAGCTGCAGTCGGCCGACGCCGTCGCCGAGGACCCGCGGCAGCTGGGCGAGCAGCTGCGCGCCCTCCTGAGCTAGCGGCGGGGCGTCAGGTACGCCACACGCATCATCAGGTCCAGAGGCGGTCGGGGGTGACCTTGCGCTGGTTGATCATCAGATGCGCCCTGGGCGTGACCGCAGTCTATGGCCGCCGAGCGCCCCGAGGCGCCGCACCAACGCTCCGCGAGTGCGAGAAAAGGTACCTATATACGTGCACTTTTATCGCGATTGCCCCCGGCATGTGAGCCCGCCGGCCGGCCGGCAGCGTGTCGGTGTCAAGGTCGTTGGTCGGCTCGTCAGTGACGAGGGGCCAAGATCCGGAACGACGTCTGGAGAGTCGGCGAGGCGCGGCCGGACAGCGTCGACGTGGCGGTGAGGCGGTAGCGGCCCTTGCTCAGGCGCAGGTGCGTGACGCGGACGCTGTTGGCGCCGAGCGTGTCCTGGTGGGTCACTCGCTTGACCTGGACGAGCAGCGTGCAGGAGCGCGCGTGACGCAGCGAGCGCG
>DATAUL010000262.1:0-8411 GCA_036268255.1 Solirubrobacteraceae bacterium
GGGGGCGATCACCTGCTGTCGCGGATCTCGTCCAACCCGCTGCTCTCCCGGCCGCTGGGCCGCGCGCCCGAGGAGGCAGGCGATGGCGGCCCCGATCGTCCCCACGCCCTGATCGACTACATCGCCTCGATGCGGGCGACGCGGGAGATGTCGGTCGCCGTGACGCTCGGCGGGCACGGGCCACCGGTGCTCGACCATCGGGCGCTGATCGACGAGCGCCTGCGGATGCACGAGCGACGCGCCCGGCGCGTGCTGGCGATGCTCGAGGCCGGCCCGGCGACGGCGTACGAGCTGGCGTCTCAGATGTGGGGCAACGTGGCCGTCACCCAGGCCTACCTCACGATCTCGGAGATCATCGGCCACCTCGACCTGCTGGTCAGCGACGGCCGGGCGATCGAGGACGCCTCCGGGTCCGTCACCCGGTTTGCTGCCGTGTCGCCGGCGGATCCGTAGAAACCACGACCTGTGCGGGCAGTTTGCCCGGACGGCGTTCACCGTCATCGGCCGATGACGAGCACAGACATGTCTGTCCAGCGCCGACCCAGCGGTGGCGTCCTTTCCGGCCCGCCGCCCGGATCTGACCCTGCGCGCGCCGATGCCGCGGGGCTGCTGGCTCAGGTTCCCGCGATTCTGTACATCGCCGACGCCGGCGCCGATGGCCGCTGGCACTACGTCAGCCCGCAGATCGAGACGATCCTCGGGTTCACCCCGGTCCAATGGTGCGCCCAGCCGCGGCGGTGGGCCGAGCAGCTGCACCCCGACGACTTCGATCGAGTGATCGCCGAGGAGGTCGCGGCGGCCGCAGACGAGCACGAGGAGACCAGCGCCGCCGAGTACCGTCTGCGCCATCGCGACGGACGGGTCGTCTGGATTCGCGACGATGCCCAGCTGCTGATCGCCGACGACGGCTCCCGGCGCTGGCATGGCGTCCTGTCTGACATCACGGAGCGCAAGCGCGCCGAGACCGAACTGGAGCTCCGCGCCGCCCAGCAGGCGGCGGTGGCCACGCTGGGCGAGCACGCGCTGGAGGGCGCCAGCACGTCCGAGCTCTGCCAGGAGGCGATCGAGGCCGGGATGCGGCTGCTCGGCGTCGAGATCGGCGCTGTGATCGAGCTGCTGCCCGAGGGGGACGCGTTCTGCGTCCGCGCCGCCCGCGGCCTGCGCGACGTGGTGACCCAGACGCCGGTGCCCGCCGGCTCGTTCTCGCAGGCGGGCTACACGATCCTCCACGGCGCGCCGGTCACGGTCGCCGACTGGGACGTCGAGGATCGCTTCGAGCGCTCAGCCGCGCTCACCGCGCAGGGCCCGCTCAGCGGCCTGACGGTGGCCGTCCAGGGCCGGCGGGCACCGTTCGGCGTGCTCGGGTTGCACTCGCTGGTGCGCCGCGAGTTCACCAGCAGCGACGTCGCCTTCGCCCAGGCGCTGGCCAACGTGCTCGGCGACGCCTTCGAGCACCAGGTGACCGAGGACGACATCCGCCACCGGGCACTGCACGACCCTCTCACCGGCCTTCCCAATCGCGTCCTGTTCATGGATCGCCTGCAGCAGGCGATCGAGCGCCTGCGCCGCCGCGACACGCCGGCCGCGGTCCTGTTCTTGGACATGGACCGCTTCAAGCTCGTCAATGACAGCCTCGGCCACGAGGTCGGCGACGAGCTGCTGGCGGCCGCCGCGCCGCGGCTGAAGCAGGCATTGCGCTCGTCGGACACCGTGGCCCGCCTCGGCGCCGACGAGTTCGCGATCCTGCTGGAGGAGATCGCCGACGAGAACGACGCGGTCGAGATGGCCCAGCGGGTCGCCGGCATGTTCACCCGGCCGTTCGTGCTCGCCGGCACCGAGCACTTCGTCACCACCAGCATCGGGATCGCCCTCGCCGCCGGGGGTGAGCGCCCTGAGGACCTGATCCGCGACGCCGACGCCGCCATGCACCGCGCCAAGGAACGCGGCCGGGCGCGCTATGAGCTCTTCGACGAGGGGATCCGCGGCCGCGCGATCTCGCGCCTGCGGGTGGAGAACGATCTGCGCCGAGCGCTCGAACGCGACGAGCTGACGCTTCACTATCAACCCCAGGTCTCGCTCGGCGACCGGTCGATCGTCGGCGTCGAGGCGCTGGTTCGCTGGGAGCATCCGACTCGCGGGCGGATCGCGCCCGCTGACTTCATCCCCGTCGCCGAGGAGAACGGCCTGATCGACCCGATCGGCCGCTGGGTGCTTGACCGAGCGTGCCGCCAGGCGGCGCATTGGTACCGCACGCGCCCGGATTCGGCTCCGATCTCGATGTCGGTCAACCTCTCGGCCGTCCAGTTTCGCAACCGCAACCTGACCGAGACGGTCGCCGACGCGCTGCGCGGCGCAAACCTGGATCCCGTGTGCCTGTCGCTCGAGCTGACCGAGAGCGTGATGGTCGGCTACGCCGACAGCCTGATGGAGACGCTCGAGGCGCTCAAGGCGCTCGGCGTGCGGCTCGTGCTCGACGACTTCGGGACCGGCTACTCGTCACTGGCCTACCTGACGCGGCTGCCGCTGGATGCGCTCAAGGTCGATCGCTCGTTCATCGACGGCCTGGGCACCGAGCCGCGCGACACCGCGGTCACCGAGGCGATCATCGCGATGGCCCACGCCCTCTCGCTACAGGTCGTCGGCGAGGGGACCGAGACCGAGCTTCAGGTGACCGAGCTGACCCGCTTGGGGTGCGACATCGCCCAGGGCTACCACTTCTCGCGTCCGCTGCCCGCCGGCAAGATCACCCGCATGCTGCACCGCGGTCCCGCCTGGCTGACCCCGGGCGTCTAGCGCTCAGGGATAGGCCGAGTCGCCCGCCTGTAACGGGGAGACGGTGACGGTGGCGCACTCGGCAGCCCCGTCGGGAATCGGCGTGGTGAGCGTGGCCGTGTCGTTGGGGGCGATCACCTGCAGGGCAGACGCGGTCGTGCAGCCGGTGCTCGAGCCCTCGCCGTGGGTCACCCCGAGACGGAAGGAGACGGTCTGGCCGGGCTCGACGGTGAGCGCGCGCAGGGCCGTATGGCCGAAGAAGTCGCTCGTGGCGTGGGTGGGCGTCGTCGGCAGCGCCGCGTCGCCGCCGCCGAGGAACTGCACGCCGGGATAGCCGACGGTCGAGCAGCTGCCGCTGCCGATGTTGCGCAGCGCGAAGCCGAGCTCGCCGTGACCGGTGGCGCCCTGCTGGCCGAGGAACGAGAGCGTCAGCGCCGAGGCCACGCACGCGTGCCCGCCGCCGGCGGGAGTGGCGGGCAGGCCCGCTCCTCCGGAGCCGCTGGCGGTGGAGCCCGGCGCACCCGCGCCCGAGGCGACCGCTGTGGCGGTATGGGTGACGGTCGTGGGCGGGTGCGTCGATCCGGAGCCGGACAGGCTCGCCCCGCCTGAGCCGCTGGCGTTCTTGATCGTCGTCGAGCCGCCCCCGCCGCAGCCGACGACAGCGAGGGCGGCGAGCAGGGCCAGACCTGCGGGCGTGATCCGCATGGTGTGATGTTCGCCCTCCGGGCGCCGAGATCCTTCCCGCGGTCTCCTCGGCTGCCACTATCCAGTCGCGATGCAGCCCGCCCCCGGCACCCAGCACCCGCGCCAGCGCCGTCATATCGACTGGGAGCTGGTCACCTGCGGGGTCCAGGGTCACGCATTCGCCCACGTGGAGGCCACCGGGGAGGACGACCCCCATCTCGTCCGCGACGGCAACGGCGTGCGCTGGCACCGCTGCCTGCGCTGCGACGGCTGGTTCGCGCTGCCACCCGAGGCGGGCGTCCCGCAGTCGGCCCCGGGGCGCGAGGGGATCGTCATCCCGCTGCGTGGCAAGCCACTGCGCGACCGGATCGTCCTGCGGCTGATCGCCGTCGATCGGCTGGTGCACTTCATCGTGCTGGGGCTGCTGGGGGTCGGGGTGCTCGCGTTCGCCGCCAACCGCAACGCCCTGCGCGACACGTTCTACCGCGTCCTGACGGCGATCCAGGGCGGGGTCGCCGGCGGCCCGGTGCAGACGACCGGCCACGTGGGGATCCTGCACGATCTGGACCGCCTGTTCACGCTCCGCACGGGCACTCTGAAGGTGGTGGGGATCGCGCTGCTCGCCTACGCCGCGCTCGAGGGCGTGGAGGCGATCGGCCTGTGGTTTGCCAAGCGCTGGGCGGAGTATCTGACGTTTGTCTCAACCGTCATCCTGCTCCCGCTGGAGGTCTACGAGATCATCAACAAGGGCACCCCGCTGAAGGTGATCGGCTTTTTGATCAACCTCGCGGTGGTCATCTACCTGCTCCTGCGCAAGCGGCTGTTCGGGCTGCGGGGCGGCGGCGCCGCCGACGAGGCCGAGCGCGAACGCGACATGGGCTGGGATGCGATCGAGCGGGCGACCCCGCCCGTCTATGAGGCGGCCGCCCGATGAGCGCCCAGGAGATCGGCGCTGAGCAGGAGCAGGCCGTGCGCGAGGAGCTGCGCCGCGTCGGCGAGGCGCTGGCCTCCGCATTCCCGTCGGGCGCCCGCCAGCCGCTGCGCGCTCTGGATGCGCGGGCGATGGAGTTCGCCACCGGCGACGAGGAGCTCCGGGCGGCGCTGTTCCGGTTCGTCGACGTCGTTCCCGCCTGCCGCTCGCTCGACGACCTCGCCCGCCATCTGACGGGCTTTCTGGAGGAGGTCCACGAGGCCCCGCCGCCGATCGCCGCGGCGATGCGGGTCTCGCACACGCGAGCGGGACGGGCCGCGCTCGGCGCCGCCGCGGCGGGCGGGGTGCGTCACCTCGCCCATCGCTTCATCGTCGGCGAGAGCCCCGGCGACGCGCTTGGGACGTTGCGCCGCCTGTGGGACCACGGCGTTGCCAGCTCGGTCGATCTGCTGGGCGAGGCGACCGTCACCCAGGCCGAGGCCGACCGCTACGCCGAGCGCTGCACCGAGGCGCTGTCGGTGCTGTCGCGCGCCTGCCGGGAGTGGCCGGGCGCGGACCTGCTCGAGGTCGACGGCGTCGGCGCGCTCCCGCGCGCCAACGTGTGCGTGAAGGTTTCGGCGCTGACGCCGCTGCTGCGGCCCGACGCGCCGGCCCGCGGCCAACGCGACGCCGCCGGACGAATGCGGCCGCTGTTGCGGGCCGCTCGCGACAGCGGCGCGCACCTGCACATCGACATGGAGTCGCTGGACTCGCGCGAGGCCGTGCTCGAACTCGTGCTCCAGCTGCTCGACGAGGACGAGTTCCGCGACGGCCCGTCGGCCGGTCTCGTGCTCCAGGCCTATCTACGTGACTCGCCCGACCAGCTCGTGCAGGTCATCTCCTGGGCACGCGCCACGTCGCGTACGCCGCCGCTGACCGTCCGGCTCGTCAAGGGGGCCTACTGGGACCACGAGCTCGTCCAGGCACGCCAGCACGGCTGGGAGGTTCCGGTGTTCGAGGACAAGGCGGAGTGCGATCGCAACTTCGAGGCGCTCACGCGCGGGCTGCTCGACGCGCGGCCACACCTGAGGGTGGCGATCGCCTCACACAACCTGCGTTCGGTCTCACACGCGATCGCCTACAACCGGGTCACCGGCGGCGCTGACGCCGACCTCGAACTGCAGGTGCTGCGCGGGCTCGGCGATGAGCTCCAGCACGCACTGGCGGCGAAGGGCTTCCGGGTGCGCACCTACTGCCCGGTGGGCGACCTCGTCGCCGGGATGGCCTACCTGGTCCGGCGCCTGCTCGAGAACACCAGCAACGACTCCTTCCTCTCGGCTCAGGCGCGCGGCACGCCGCTCGACGAGCTGCTCGCGGCGCCCTGACGCCGGCCGGCGTAGGCGCCATACAGCCTGGCGGCCCGGCGGTGGCTGAGGCGCGCGCGGGCCGGCGAGCCGTACCAGCGGGTGTCTGACCACCAGGCGCGCGCCAGGGCCGCCGGCGTCGCCGGCCCGGGGGGGTCGTCGAGAAACGCCGCGTACCCCTCGGCCTCCCGGCGCGCCCGTCGGTAGATGGAGCGCAGCGAGTCATGGGTGTGATCGTGCTCGACGGCCAGCGCCGGATCGACCACGCAGCTGTAGCCGTGCTGCAGCCAGTGCCACGCCCACTCCTTGTCCTCGCAGCCCGGCAGATCGGCGCGGAACGGGCGCCGGCGCCACAGGTCGGCGCGAAACCCCCCGGCGGCGTTGGCGTACCCCCAATCCGGTCGCCGGCGAGCCAGCGCCGCGTCCTGGAGGACGGGCCGGGTGAGCTCGTTGCCGTCGTGGTCGTAGCGGTCACCGCATGCGCAGGCGACCCTGTCGTCGGCGTTGAACCGGTCGGCCAGGCGGGCCAGCCAGCCGGCGTCGGGCGGGATGGCGTGGGCCGAGAGGGCGACGATCAGCGGATGGCGCGCGGCGCTCGCTCCGTCATTGAGAGCGCCGCCGAAGGTGAACTCGTCCATTGCGAGCGCGATGACGGCCGCCCCGCGGTCGGCGGCGGCGTCCGGCGTGCGATCACGGGAACCGCCGTCGACGAGGATCATCTCGACATCGCCGACCCCCTGCTGGGCGGCCAGGCTCTCCAGGCAACGGACGACACCGGCTTCCTCGTCGCGCGCGCGAATGACCACGCTGATGTCGTTAATGGCCATCGCCGCGCTGAGGCTAATGTGCTGTGGCGATGCTCGAGCCGTTCGCCAACGAGCCGGTTCTGGAGATGCGTCGCGCCCCCGTCCGCGCGCAACTCGACGACGCACTCGCCCGCGTCGATGCCGAGCTCCCGATCGTCGTCCCGGTGCGGATCGGCGAGGACACGCGGACTGGCCAGTCGCTGCTGTCGATCGATCCCGGAACGCCCGAGCGTGTTGTGGCCCGCGCCGCAGCGGCCACCGAAGCCGACGTCGACGCCGCGGTGGCCCAGGCGCAGCGCGGACTGGCGCAATGGCGAGCGGTGAGCGCCGCCGAGCGTGCCCGCGCGCTGCGGGCGGCCGCCGCGTGGATGCGCGAGCGTCGCCTGCAGCTCGCCGCGCTGGCGGTCCGCGAGTGCGCCAAGCCGTGGCTGGAGGCCGACGCCGACGTGTGCGAGGCGATCGACTTCCTGGAGTACTACGCCCGCGGGGCCGTCCAGCTCGCCGAGGGGCGTGAGCTGCTGCAGGTCGCCGGTGAGCGCAACGAGATGGGCTACGTCCCCCGGGGGATCGTCGGCGTCATCTCCCCCTGGAACTTTCCCCTGGCGATCCCGTGCGGGATGACATCGGCGGCGCTGGCGACCGGCAACGCGGTGGTCCTCAAGCCGGCCGAGCAATCTCCCGCGTTGGCCGAGCAGCTCGTGCAGGCCCTGCGGGCCGGTGGTGTCCCGGCGGATGCGGTGTCGCTGCTGCCCGGCGAGGGCGACATCGGGGCGGCGCTCGTCCGCCACCCCGACGTGCACGTGATCGCCTTCACGGGCTCGCTGCCGGTCGGCAAGGAGATCGTCCGTAGCGCCGCCGAGGTGCAACCCGGCCAGCGCCACTTCAAGTCGGTGGTCGCCGAGCTGGGCGGCAAGAACTGCGTGATCGTCTCCTCAGACGCCGATCTCGACGAGGCCGTCCCCGCGATCGTCGGCTCGGCCTTCGCCTATGCGGGCCAGAAGTGCTCGGCGGCTTCACGGGTGCTCGTCGCCGATCCGATCGCCGATCAGCTGCTCGAGCGCCTGGCCGGAGCGGTGCAGGTGCTCGAGGTCGGCCAGGCGCAGACGCTCGGAACCGACGTGCCCCCGGTGATCGAGCAGGCCGCCCAGGAGCGTATCGCCGGCTATCAGGAGACGGCCGCTCGCGATGGCCGCGTGGTCGCCCGCGCACAACCGCCGGGGGGCGGCGGGTGGTTCTGTCCGGCGCTCGTCGTCACCGACCTGCCGGAGGGCTCGCCGGTGCTCGGAGAGGAGATCTTCGGGCCGGTGCTGGCCGTCCAGCGTGTGCGCGACGTTGATCACGCCTGCGATGTCGTGGACGCGTTGGCCTTCGCGCTGACCGGCGGGCTATTCGCCCGCGACCCGGGCACCGTGCGCCGGGTGCGTGAGCGCACCCCGGTCGGCAACCTGTATGTCAACCGCGGGATCACCGGCGCGATGGTCGGCCGCCAGCCGTTCGGCGGCAACCGCCTGTCTGGCACCGGCCTGAAGGCGGGCGGGCCGGATTACCTGCTGCAGTTCGTCCAGCAGCGGGCCGTCAGCGAGAACACGATGCGCCATGGCCTGGTCGTCTGACCGCGGCCCGCGGGGCTTGATTTCTGAAGCCGGCGGGGCATCATTTGCGGCGGGTGGTTGTGTCGCTGTCATTCGCCTCGAAGGTGGCATTCGCCGTGGTCCTGGCTATGGCGATCTTCGTCAGCGCATGCGCCCGGGCACCGCGCCACTCGGTTCCCGCATCCGAATTGCGCCGCCTCGTCGCCAGCGCGCTCGTGCTCTACGCCGTCGGCGGGCTGGCCACCGTGACCCACCACCCCGCGCTCGCCGCGCTCGTCTATGC
>DATAUL010000263.1:0-2972 GCA_036268255.1 Solirubrobacteraceae bacterium
CCAACGTGGGACGTGCCGCGGCGGCTTGGCACCCAGAGCGCTCGCCAGCACTGGCAGCCACTCTCGCACGGGCGCGGGGTCGTCGTCGACGACGTTGTAGATACCCCGCTGGCCGTGGTCGACCGCGGCCACGGTCGCCGCCGCGGCGTCTTCGATGTGGACGTGCGACAAGACGCCACCACCGTCGCCGACGATCGGGAACCGACGCTTGCGGATCGGCGCCGCCATCTGCGCATCCGGAGCCAGGCTGATCGCGGTCCCCGGGCCGTAGAAGCCGCCGTAGCGCAACGCGAGACCCTCGCCCCACTCGATCGTCGTCACCGCCCGCTCCATATAGAGCAGCCCCTCCACCACCGGCCGCAGCGGCGCCGGCGGGTCGGGATCGAGGGGGTCGGACTCAGTTAGCGCCGGGCCGCCTTTGCGGGCGAATCGGAAAGCCCCAAAGCTCTGCGCTACGAAGCGCCGTGCCCCAACGGCGCGGCCGGCTGCCAGCAGGTGGTCCGTTCCCTCGGTACGCAGTCGGTTGGTCATGATCGCGCCCCTGAAGCGCTCGGGGTGCCGTGCGTCACGGACGCTCATCGGCCCAGACAACGCGGTGAGCTGATGCACGATCACCTCGGGCTCAGCGCACGCGACCGCCTCGGCGACCGCGTCGGGATCGAGAGCGTCGGCCACGACCGGGCGCGCTCCCAGGCTACGCACCAAATCCTGCTTCGACGCGCTCCTGGTCATCCCGACCACCTCGTGGCCTTGCGCCACCAGCTGTGGGACCAGCACTCTGCCGAGAACGCCCGTGGCGCCGGCTACAAATACCTTCATGACTGCTCCTCTCGTTTCATCTTGCCCTTGTGAGACACGAGAGACGCGCCACCTGTGACAGCGCCCATGCCTGCCAGCGTTCCCTTGGGGACGTCTCCGCGGAAACGCCTCGCGGCGTCATGAGGTGTGCGTTGAGCGTCAAGTCGGGTACGCAGCGCATGACGTATGAGATCGCAGGTGGAAGTCCTGACCTGGGGCCCTGATAGGGGGGAACAACGACGTAGCGTCGCCCCTGGCGAGAGGCGGTGAGGTCAGGCCTCGGTCGGCTTGACCGCGGAGCGGTCGTCGAGCTGGTGCTGCAGACGCTTGCCCTCGATGTCGACGTTGGGGAGGATCCGATCGAGCCAGCGCGGGAGATGCCAGGCGCGGTCGTTGAGCAGCGTGTGCACGGCAGGCACGAACGTCATCCTGATCAGGAATGCGTCGGCAAGCACGCCGAACGCGAGCGAGAACCCGATCGAGGCGATCGTGATCGTGCCGCCGAAGATGAAGCTGCCGAAGACACTGATCATGATGATCGCGGCCGCGGTGACGACCCTGGCGCTGGCCCTGAATCCAGAGATTGTCGCGCCCGTCGCATCGTGCGTGGCGTCATAGCTCTCGCGCATGCGGGAGACGAGAAACACCTCGTAGTCCATCGCCAGGCCGAACAGGATCGCGACCAGCAGCACCGGCAGGAAGCTGATGATCGGCGCGGTCGAGGCGATGCCGAGGATCTGCTGGCCGTGGCCGAGCTGGAACACGAACGTGGTGGCGCCCAACGCCGCCCCGATCGTCAGCAGGAACCCGACGACCGCGGTGATCGGTACCAGCAGCGAACGGAAGACCAACGACTGGATCAACAGCGCGAGGCCGACGACGAGCACGAGGAACACCGGTAGCGCGGCCGACAGCTTGCTGGACGTGTCGATGTTGATCGCGGTCGTACCCGTAACGAGGACCGTGACGTGGTAGCGGCTCTGCGCCTGCTTGGCCGCTGCCCTGATTTGCTTGACGAGGTTCTGGGTGGCCGTGGACGATGGGCCGCTCTTCGGGGTTGCCGTGATGATCGCGATGTCGCCTTCCTTGTTGAGGATCGGCGGTGACACGTTGGCGACATCGTCTGCCTGCTTGAGATCCTGCGCGACAAGGCCGGGGATCCGCGACCACTGGGACTTGGGTCGACTGTCGGCGTCGGAGACGATCGTCAGCGGTCCGTTGAACCCGGCCCCGAACCCCTTCGACAGGAGTTGGTAGGCCCTGTACTGCGTCGAGCTCTTTGGCAGCGTGCTCGCGTCAGGGAGGCCGAGGCGCATGTCATGGATCGGAATGATGATCACGCCGAGAATCACGACGACCCCGACGATCGCTACGACGGGATGGTGGGTGACGTACCGACCCCAGCGCTCCCCCCAAGGATGCTCGGGCGCAGGCTTGCGGCGCTTGGCCGCCCGCATGCCCGCGAACCCCAGCAATGCCGGCAGCATCGTGTTGGCGATCAGCACGGCGAGCACGACGGTGCCGGCGGCGCCGAGGCCCATCGTCGACAGGAACGGGATCCCGACGACAAGCAGACCCGCGAGGGCGATGACCACCGTCAGACCGGCGAAGCACACGGCACTGCCCGCGGTCGCGACCGACAACGCGACGGACTCCTGCACCGACATGCCCTCGTCGAGGTGCTGGCGGTGGCGGGAGACGATGAACAGCGCGTAGTCGATCCCGACGGCGAGACCGAGCATCAGCGCGAGCGTCGGCGTCGTCGAGTTGAGGGTCAACACGCCGGTCAGCGCGGTCAACCCGAGCAGCCCGACCGCGACTCCGGTCAGCGCGCTGATCAGCGGCAGCCCAGCCACGAGCAGTGCCCCGAACATGATGTAGAGAACGAGGAACGCGATCAGGAGCCCGATCACGTCGTTGCTGCCGCCGCCGCTGGAGCTCGTTGAGATCACGCCGCCGGAGAACTCGACCTCGAGCCCCGCTTTGCGCGCTGGGCCCGCCACGCGCTCGAGCGCGTCCTTGGTCTGCTGTGAGAGCTTGTCGACCGAGACCGCGAAATGGATGTCGGCGAACCCGATCGTGCGGCTTTTGGACAGGGTCAACGGGGACTTCAGGTTGGTTGTGCTCACGCCGACCGTCTGCGGCACCTGCTCGGCGAGCTTGACCGTCGGCGC
>DATAUL010000264.1:0-2375 GCA_036268255.1 Solirubrobacteraceae bacterium
GGGCGATCCTCGGCATGGACATCCGCGGTCTCACCGTCCGCGAGCTGTGGATCGAGGGCGCCTCGCAGATCGCGTCCGAGTACTACGCCTCGGTGATCTTCGACCGCTCGGCCAAGGCGCCGCTGGTCATGCTCTCCACCAAGGGGGGGATGGACATCGAGCAGGTCGCCGACGAGGATCCGGGCGCGATCGCCACCCTGCACGTCGATCCGCTGCTCGGCTTCCAGGATTTCCACGGCCGCCGGCTGGCCTTCGAGGCCGGCGTCGACGCCGACGTCGTGCGGCCGATCGGCGCGATGCTGGCCAAGCTCTACGAGGTCTTCGCCGCCGAGGAGGCCACGCTCGTCGAGGTCAACCCGCTGATCATCACGCCCGAACGCGACGTCAAGGCCCTGGACGCGAAGGTGACCCTCGATGGCAACGCGCTGTATCGCCACGGTCAGAACGCCGAGCTACGCGATCTGTCGGGCGAGGACCCCCAGGAGCGGATGGCCAAGGAGCGCGGGCTGACCTACGTCAAGCTCGACGGCGACATCGGCATCCTCGCCAACGGCGCCGGACTGTCGATGTCCACCCTGGACGTCGTCGCCGAGGCCGGTGGCTCGCCGGCCAACTTCCTCGACGCGGGCGGCGGCTCGCGCGCTGACGCCATCACGAGCGCCGTCGAGGTCATCCTCTCTGACGACAAGGTCAAGGCCGTGCTGTTCAACATCTTCGGCGGCATCACCCGTTGCGACGAGGTCGCCAAGGGCCTGATTGAGGCGTTCGCTCAGATCAAGCCGAGCGTGCCCTTCGTCGTGCGCTTGGATGGCACGAACGGCGAGGAGGGCCGCAGGCTGCTCGCGGACGCCAACCTCTCCGGCGTGCACACCGAGGCGACGATGGACGGCGCCGCCGCGCGCGTTGTCGAGCTGGCCAAGGGGAATTCATGAGCATTCTCGTCGGCACCGAGACACGGCTGTGCACATCGGGCATCACGGGCCGCGAGGGCACCTTCCATTCGCTGCGCAATCGCGAGTACGGAACGCAGGTCGTCGCGGGCGTGACCCCCGGCAAGGGCGGACAGGATGTCGAGGGCATCCCCGTCTTCAACACCTTTCACGAGGCCGTCGACAAAGCAGGCGCCAACACGGCGATGATCTTCGTGCCGCCGCGGTTCGCTGCGGACTCGATCCTCGAGGCTGAGGATGCGGGGATCGAACTGATCATCTGCATCACCGAGGGAATTCCCGCCCACGACGAGATGCGCGTCTACAACATCCTCAAGAAGAACGGTCACTCCCGGCTGGTGGGGCCCAACTGTCCCGGCATCCTCTCGCCGGGCAAGGCGAGCGTCGGGATCATTCCCGCGTCGTTCTTCAGCGCCGGCAACGTCGGCGTCGTCTCGCGCTCGGGCACGCTCACCTACCAGATCGGCAACGTGCTGGCCCAGAGCGGCTTTGGCAACTCGTCGATCGTCGGGATCGGCGGCGACCCGGTCCCGGGCACCGATTTCATCGACGTGATCGCGATGTTCGAGGAGGACGACGAGACCGAGCTGATCGTGATGTGCGGGGAGATCGGCGGAGACGCCGAGGAGCGCGCGGCGGAATTCATCGGCGAGCACGTCAGCACACCGGTCATCGGCTACATCGCGGGGTTCACCGCTCCTCCGGGCAAGACCATGGGCCACGCCGGGGCGATCGTGTCCGGATCTCACGGCACCGCGGCGGCCAAGGCGCAAGCGCTCGAGGCCAAGGGCGTGAGCGTGGGGCGCACGCCCACCCAGGTCGCCGAGGCAGCCGCCCGGCTGCTCGGCAGCTGACCCGCGCAGCACCGGGTGCCGGCAGCGCGACATTTGTCCGAATTCGCATCGCTTCCCGCCGGGAGCAGCGATACGCTCGGAGCGATGCCCGAGCCTTCGATCCTGGACGCGCGGCTGGCCGAGATCGACCGTCGCCTGCGCATGATCCAGTCGGGCCTGGAGCCGGTGAGGGAAGCCTCCGCGGACCCCGTCGCCGAGCCGCCGCCGCCGATATCTGATCCGTTGCAGTCGCCCCCACTGCCGCCCCCGTCGTTGGTCGCCCGCCGATTGGCCACGCCCCCGCCGCAACCGGCCGATGCCCGCGACGAGGAGATCGCGGTCCTCACCGCCCGCCTGAGCGAGCTGACGTCCACCCACGAGCGGCTGCTGGCCACCACCCAGAACCTCTTGATCGAACGGGCCGACGTGCTGGCGAGGGCCACGCCGGCGGTCTCGGTGGCGGCCGGGCCTTTCACCGACACACGAGCACTTCAGGAGTTCCAGCGCGCGGTGAGCGGACTGCCCCAGGTGCGTGAGGTGGCGGTCCGGGAGTTCGTCGGCTCCGAGGGCGTGATCCTCGACGTGCAACTCG
>DATAUL010000265.1:0-2561 GCA_036268255.1 Solirubrobacteraceae bacterium
GCTGCCCGGGGCGTCCCGGTGCGCCTGGTCGGATTTGGCTACCTGCTGGCGCTGGCGCTGTCGGTCGCCCTGTGTGCGCTGACGATCGGAGCGATCCTGAGCACCGCCCTGTTGGTGGGGCCGGCCGCGGCCGCGCTGCGCATCAGCCGGCGGCCGGGAGCGGCCGTCGCCACCGCGTCGCTATTGGGGGTGGCGGCGACCTGGCTGGGGATCCTGCTGGCCTATGACAGCTATGACTGGCCGCCGCGCCATCAGGGTTGGCCGGTCAGCTTCTTCGTCGTCACCGCCGTCTTTGCCGCGTACCTGCTCAGCGGCGTGTTCGCTCACCGGGCGAGGCGCCGGCCACGGCCGCTGGACCCGGATCCCGCAGTCTCGGCCGGTTAGGCGGGGCAACCGGTGTTCTCCGGATTCATGGTCAACGCCTGGATCGTGGCCAGCGTCGTCGCCGCGGTCGCCGGGGTGGTCGGCTTCTTCGTGGTTCTCCGCGGATCGGCGTTCGTGGCTCATGCCCTTCCCAACGGTTCCTTCGCCGGCGCCGCCGGCGCCGCGCTCGTGGGGGTCAACACGCTCATCGGGCTGGCGGTCTTCGCACTGTTCGGAGCGCTCGGGATCGGCTTGCTCGGCCGGCGTGGTCGCCACGATGTCGCCACGGCCCTGACGCTCGTGATGATGCTCGCGCTGGGGGCGCTGTTTCTCAGCCTCAGCGTGCAGTACGCGCCGGAGGTCTACTCCCTGCTGTTCGGAGAGGTCCTCGGGATCAGCGCCAACCAGGTGGCGCCGACCGTCGTGCTGGCCGCGCTGGCGCTCGTCGCGCTCGCGCTCATCTACCGGCCGCTGATGCTCTCCTCGGTGCTGGCCGAAGGCGCGGCAGCGCGCGGCGTCAGCTCGTTCGCGATCGAGCTGGCCTTCCTCCTGATCGTCGCGCTGACGACGACGATGACGGTGCCCGTGGTGGGCACGCTGCTCATCTTCAGCCTCATGATCGGCGCGCCGGCCGCCGCGCGCGCGCTGACGAGCCGTCCCGGCCGCGCGCTGCTGCTGTCGGTCCTGATCGCGCTGGCAATCGTATGGGCCGCGATCGTCGGCTCCTATCAGACCAATTATCCGGTCGGGTTCTTCGTGGGCACGATCAGCGCCGGGTGCTACGTCGCCGGCCGGCTCTGGGAGGCCGGACGGAGACGTTCCCCGCATGCCCGGAGGCGACATGCAGCCTCATAGAATGAGCTCCGTGACACCGGGCGGGTCTGACTCATGGATCGACTGGGCAAGCGAGCAGCTGTCGGGCGCCGGCTACCGCCGAGGGGGAGCACGGCGGGAGCTGATGGAGCTGATGGCCGGCCAGTCCTGCGCGCTGTCGGCGTTTGAGATCGAGGATCAGCTCGCCACCGGAGTCCGGCGTGTCTCACGGGCGAGCATCTACCGCATCCTCGAGGAGCTCGAGGAGGTCGGCGCCATCCAGCGCGTCGACATCGGTGCCGGCATCACGCGGTATGAGCCCCTCAGGGAGGGCCCCGGACATCATCACCACCTGGTGTGTGATCGCTGCGGGCGCCTCGAGCCGTTCCGGGACGAGGGACTGGAGCGCGCCATCAAGCGGGCGTCGGCGCGGGTGCCGCTCGACGTGTCCGAGCATGAGATCGTGCTCCATGGCACCTGCCGCAGCTGCGTCAGCTAGCGAGACACCAAGCACAGACGAGCGGCTCGTCAACCTTCGCCCAACCAGAAGCCGAGCTCTCGCTGCTTGGCGGGTGCGTCGGTCCGGTGAAATAGACGTCTTGCCAGGTGTCGTTGTCTTCGGGCCCTGACGTGTTGATCATCGTGGTCAGCTGTTTCTGCCACGGTTTCGTCGCGTCGAGGCGCCGGGCGATCGACTGGGTTGCGAGTACCCCGCGGTTGAAGTAGGCGTATAACTCGTCGCTCGCCTTGGCGGTCACCTCAACCGGCTGTGTCCAAGCTGTCGCGTGGGCGGTGTCCCCGGTGAGGTCGCCTGCTGTGCCGATCATCGGCACGACTCGGTACTGCATCAGATCGCCAGTTCTGGCGAGCACGTCGGTCCACGAGTAGCGCTGGATGGGCCACTCGGTGCTCGGCCGGTGCTCGCCCGGATCGTGGGGCTGGCCGGCGAGCGGGACGAAGGTCTGGACCGGCTCCTCAGGCTTGCCGTCCGGTTTGCGGTACAGCGCGAAGCCGCGGCAACCCCGCACCGGCTTGTCATAGCGCCACACGACGTATGCGTCGTCGCAGTTCGCGTAGCACGGATCATTGGTTCCGCCATCAGGCGGCCCTCGCCCCGACCGGACTCACGTCACCCGTCCTCCTCATTCCGAACTGCGGGCAGCCCAACCGAGCCACGCGCTCCAACGCAATAGTGCGGTGGCCCAGCGCGCCTGGGTCCGGGTCGCACTCACGCCGGGGGGTTTCCCGCCGCGGCGCAAGCCCGATAGCGTTCGTCGCATGCCCAACGACGACGGACTCGACCAGCTCCAGCAGATCAAGCACATCGTCGTGCTGATGATGGAGAACCGTTCGTTCGACATGATGCTCGGTCACCTCAGCCTCGA
>DATAUL010000266.1:0-12330 GCA_036268255.1 Solirubrobacteraceae bacterium
GCGTCCTCGACGCCCTCGGCGATGATCCGCAGGCCGAGGTCGTGGCCGAGGTTGATCGTCGAGCGGACGATGATCAGGTCGCTCTCGTCCTGGAGCATCGGCGAGACAAACGAGCGGTCGATCTTCAACTCGTCGATCGGCAGCCGGCGCAGGTTAGCCAAGGAGGAGTAGCCGGTTCCGAAGTCATCGACCGACAGCCGTACGCCGAGGTCCGAGAGGCGGCTGACGGTGGCGAGCGCCCGCTCGGGGTCGGTCATGATCATGCTCTCGGTGATCTCCAGTTGCAGCGCGTCGGCGGGCACGCCGAAGCTGTCGAGCATCCGCTCGATCTCCCGCGGCAGGTCGCGGTCGAGCAGGTTGCGCACCGACAGGTTCACGGCCACCGACAGCGCGCGTCCGTCGCGTCGCCAGGCAGCGCACTCCGCGATCGACCGCTCGAGCACGTGGCGCGTCAGCGGTCCGATCAGCCCCGTCTGCTCAACCGTCTGGACGAACGCCGCAGGGGGAATCAGACCGTGCTCGGGGTGCTGCCAGCGCACCAGGCCCTCGGCACCCTTCACCGTGCGGTCGTCGAGGTCGACGATCGGCTGGTAGTGCACGACGATCTCATCGCCGGTCAGCGCGTGGCGGATGTCCGAGAGGACGTTGAGGCGGCGGACCGAGTGCTGATTCTGCTCGGCGGCGTAGACCTTGTGGTCGGTCTGGGCCTCCTTGGCGGCATACATGGCGATGTCGGCGCACCGCAGCAGTGCGTGGGAGTCCAGGCCGTCATCGGGGAATCGCGCCACCCCGATGCTCGCCCCCACCTCGAGCGACAACTCGTCGACCGTGAACGGCTGATTGATCGTGGCGCACAGCTGCGAGACGGTTGCCTCGACCGCCGCCGGGGCGCTCGAGCGGCTGGCCGGCAGGATCGCGAACTCATCGCCCCCGAGGCGCGCCACCAGACCACCGTCCCCGATCGCGCTGGCCAATCGCGGGCCGAGGTCGCGCAGCAGCACGTCGCCGTAGTGGTGTCCGAGGGTGTCGTTGACCTCCTTGAAACGATCGAGATCGACCAGCATCACGGTGAACGCGTCACCGGGCCCGGCGGCGGCGATCCGCGCCTCAACGACCTCACGGAAGCGCTCGCGGTTGGCCAGGCCGGTCAGCTCGTCCGTGGTGGCCACGCGCTGCAGCTGCTCGCTGCGGCGCTTGGAGGTCATCAGCTCGCGCATCAGGTACAGAAAGCTTCCCAGCACCAACCCGAACAGTGCCAAGCCGGCGATCCCGAGCCGGTCGAAGCCGAAGGCGCCGGCCAGGGTTAGCAACGCGGTCACGAGCTCGGCTGAGAGGACCGGCAGGAGCATCTGGCGGACCTTGGCGATCATTGACGAGCGGTCCTGGTAGCAGTCGTACCCGGCGGCGATGAGGAAGTTCTGCGCCATGCTGACCAGATACGTGATGAAGACCAGCAGGTAATGCGACGCCGATGACGGATCGACGAGCCGGGACGTCGCGTGGAAGAACAGCCCGCCGAGCAGCGGACTCCAGGTGAAGTTGGTCAGGTTGGTGAGATAGACGTCCGGCGACCAGCGAAAGCGACGCCAGGCGACCGTGATCGCAAGCGCGCCGATCAGCGCCGCCGGGCCCGGGCCGAGGATGACAGCGGCGAGGACGAGCGCCAAAAAGCTCGCGGAGATCTCAAGCCGGCCGCTCGTGTCGACAACCATGAACTCGCCGGCGAGGGCCAGCGCGGCGAGCAACGCCAGCGCCGGCAGCGACCAGCTGTCCTCGCCAACGGTCAGCCACGCCACACCGCCGGCCAGCAGCGGAGCGAAGACCAGCGCCGCGAACAGCGCCCGGCCGGGTCGCCGTCGCCTGGTGGGTAGCAGATTGTTCGTTGCTTGCTGCTCCATGCCTCCAGAAAGATCGACGCACGCCGGTGCGGACTGAACACAACGGGTGTGGACGTGGACGCTTCTGGACGGATGGACTGCCCCCCGGGCACGGGCTCAAGCTCGTCGCGTACCGGGTCGATGCCTCCTCCGACCCCAGAAAAAGTGATGGACCCGGGCTAACGGGCCCATCACGTTTACCGCTTAGGTGTTGCGCCAGCCCATGGGAACCTCCTCAAGACGGCGGTTAGGGCAATGGGATCTCCGGAAAAAAGCGTTGGCGCCGAGTGACAGCTCGGCGTCAACTTTCCGGTGCTTTTTATACCCGAATACGGCAGTTTTTCAACATCTGGTGTCGTCAAAACGACATCAGGGTACGTCTGCCGATCGGATAAGCGGCGGCATCCTGCCGCCACGACTGCGAGATGCCGGTCAGGCGACCTCGGTCAGGCGACCTCGAGAAACAGCGTCTCGTCTTCCTCTAGGCTCTCGCGCAGACCGCGCTTGAGCTTGCCGTGGATCTGGCACACGCGGCTCTCAGATACCCCGAGGATCTCCCCGGTCTCACGCAGGGTGAGGTTGTTGACGTGCAGCAGCATCGCGACCTTGCGTTCGCGCGCTGGCAGCTCGTCAAAGGCGGCCCGGAACCGGGCGATGGCGCGCTCGCGCAGCGCGGCATGCTCGGGATCGCAGCTGCGATCGGTCGACGGGAGCATGTCCATGCGCTCACTCGGCCGATCGTCCTCGGAGATCACGAGCGTGTTGAGCGAGCCGATCTCGGAGCGGGCGATGTCGTCGGTCAGTGTGCAGAGCTCCTGTTCGGAGATCGCCAGCAGCTCGGCCAGCTCGCTGCGGCTGGGAGCACGACCATGCAGAACGGTGAAGCGCTCCCGAGCGCGGTTGTATTCGCGCTCCATCCGGCGCAGCGACCGCGGGGCCCAGTCGTAGCGGCGCAGCTCGTCGAGCACCGCGCCGTGGATCCGCGTCCACGCGAACTGCTCGAGTGTCGCCCCCTTGTCGGGGTCGTAGCGGTCCAGCGAGCGAATCAGTGCCTCGAGGCCGCAGGAGATGAAGTCGTCGACCTCGCGGTAGGCCGGGATCTCGCGGATCTTTCGGTAGACGATGCACTTCACGATTGGCGCGAGCGAGAACACGAGCCGGTCGCGGGCGGCGATGTCACCGTTGTCGTGGTACTGGCGCCAGAGGCCGACAAGCGCCTCCTGAGACATCCGTCCATCCTGATTGATTTGCATCAAGATTCCACTCCGCGTGGTCGCTACATGGTGTTGGTCGATTTCGGTATCGGCCCTCAGGCCGTGCCGTCGACCGCAGCGACTGCGGATGTCCTCTCCGTGGAAGCTACGGAGCGTTTCGGCACCCCTGCCGATGGGCCCAGCGGCGGACGTTGGATAATCCGCGTGCCGCGCCTGCCGCCCCATGCCCCTCTCTCCCCTGCTCAACTCCTATGACCACGTTCTGCTCGATCTCGACGGGTGCGTGTGGGTGCAGGACACGCTCACCCCGCATGCGCGTGAAGCCCTCTCGACGCTGCGTGGCGCCGGCAAGGGACTGGCCTTCGTCACCAACGATTCACGCCAGTCGCCCGAGGAGTATGTGCGCAAGCTGTGGTCGCTCGGGCTGCAGGCGTCACTCGAGGAGGTCGTCACCGTCGGCGCGGCCATCCAGTTCCTGCTGGCCGAGCGCGCCTCCGGCGCGCCGACGTTCGTGATCGGTTCTCCAGCGGTCTTTCGCCACGTTGCCGAGTCCGGCCAGCGGATCGTCAACGGGACGCCGCACGCCGCCGAGGCCGAGCTGGTGGTCGTCGCGGGGCACGACAACTTCGATTTCGACGAGCTGCGCATCGCCACTCAGGCCGTGCTGGCCGGCGCCGAGATGATCGCCGCCGACCGCGATCGGACGTTTCCCGCCGCCGACGGGCAGCGGCCGGGCACGGGGCCGATCGTGGCCGCCCTCGAGTACGCCACGCGGATGACAGCGCGGATCGTCGGCAAGCCCGAGCCGATGATCTTCCGCACGGCAATCGACCGGCTCGGACCGGGTCGGGCGCTGATGGTCGGCGACCGGCTGGACGCGGACATCGGAGGGGCTGCGGCGGCCGGCCTGGACGGGGCCATCGTGCTCACCGGCGTAACCACTCGGCAAGCGGCCGAGGCGGCCACCGATCCGGCGCCCGTGGCGGTCGCCGAGAACCTCCACGCGCTCGTCACGTCGTGACGCTCTTGGTGATCGTCAATCCCGCTGCGGGCGGGGGTCGTGCCGGCCGCGCCCTGGACGGGGTGCACGCGTCGCTGCAGCGGCTCGGTCTTGAGCACCGCATCGAGGCGACCCGCAACCTTGACCACGCGCGCGCGCTGGCGCGGTCGGCCGCCGCCGCCGGCGAGACCGCCGTCGCCTTCGGCGGCGACGGCCTGATCGGCGCCGTCGCCGACGCGCTGCGCGCTTCAGACGGTCTGCTGGGGGTCCTCCCCGGCGGTCGCGGCAACGACTTCGCGCGGGCGCTCGGTATTCCGCTGGATCCTCGCGCCGCTTGCGAGGTGCTGGCCGCCGGGACGACCCGCTCGCTGGACCTCGGAGAGATCAACGGGCGCACCTTCGTCGGCATCGCCAGCTGCGGGATCGATGCCGACGCCAACCGGATCGCGAACCGCAGCCGGCGCGTGGGCGGCAACCTGGTCTACACCTACGCCGCATTGCGAGCGCTGGCGCAATGGCACCAGGCGGCGTTCACGATCACGATCGATGGCGGCCGGCCGCACACGATCACCGGCTACACGATCGCCGTGGCCAACTCCAGCTCCTATGGTGGCGGTATGCGCCTGGCGCCGGCCGCCCGGCTCGACGACGGCCTGCTGGAGATCGTGGTGATCGCACAGATGACAAAGCTGCGCTTCCTGCGGCTGCTGCCGACCGTCTTCTGGGGTGGGCACGTCAACCACGCCGGTGTCGAGATCCTCCAGGGGCGGCACGTCGAGATCGCCGCCTCGCGACCGCTCGAGGTCTACGCCGACGGGGATCCGATCGCTCATCTGCCGGCCCACGTCTGCGCCCTGCCGGGCGCGGTCCGGGCGCTCGTGCCGGCCAGCCCCGTCGAGCCGCTCGCCCCGGCGTCTCCGATCCTCACCCGTTCGGCCCCATGAGCGCGCTCGACGCCAAGATCCTCGCCGCCCGTGCCGTCGGCCAGGTCGCGCGGCGCGCCGGGCGCGGCGGCGGAACGAGCCTCCCCGGCAAGGTCCTCACCCTCCTGGATCCCCACGCGATCGAGCGCCTCGCCGCGCGGTTGCCGGACGGCTGCGCGGTCATCTCGGCCACCAACGGCAAGACGACGACCGCCGCGATCGCCGCCTCGGTGCTGCAGCGCGCGGGCATCGGCCTCGTCCACAACCGCGCGGGCGCCAACATGGCGGGCGGCGTGGCCTCGACGCTGGCGTCCGCGGCACGGCGCCACGGGTCGATCGCCGGCGAGCTGGGTCTGTTCGAGATCGACGAGTTCTGGCTCGACCGAGTCGGGCCGCAGCTCCGTCCCCGGGCGGTGCTCCTCGCCAACCTGTTCCGCGACCAGCTGGATCGCTACGGCGAGCTGGACACGATCGCCGATCGCTGGGCAGCGATGGTTGCCACGCTGCCCGCCGCGGCCCACCTGGCCCTCAACGCCGACGATCCGCTGATCGCCGACCTCGGACGAGAGCGCGCTCACGTGACGTATTTCGGCGTCGAGGACCGCTCGATGGCCAGCGCCGAGATGCAGCACGCCGCGGACTCCAAGCATTGCCGTCACTGCGGCGCCGCCTACGTCTACGACGCCGTCTACCTCGGCCATCTGGGCCTCTACCGGTGCCCGGAGTGCGGGCGCGAGCGCCCAACCCCGGCGGTTGCCGCCGAGGATGTGACGCTGCACGGCACGCGATCGGCGAGCTTCACGCTCGTCACCCCCGGCGGGAGCGTCGACATCGCGCTGCCGCTGCCGGGGCTCTACAACGTCTACAACGCGCTCGGCGCCGCCACCCTGTGCCTGGCGCTCGGCACGACGCTTGCCCAGGTGGCCGACGGGCTCGAGCACGTAGCCGCCGCGTTCGGGCGAGCGGAGCGGATCGCCGTCGGCGACCATGAGCTGTCGGTGCTGCTGATCAAGAACCCGGCGGGGGCCAACGAGATCCTCCGGACACTGGCGCTCGAGTCCGGGGAGCTCGATCTCCTGGGCGTCCTCAACGACCGCACCGCCGACGGCCGCGACGTCTCGTGGGTGTGGGACGCGGACTTCGAGCTGCTGGCGGGCCGCGTGCGCCAGGTGACCTGCGCCGGGACGCGGGCAGCCGAGCTCGCCCTGCGCCTCAAGTACGCGGGGATCCCGGCGGAGCGACTCGATCTCGTCCCGGACCTTCCCACCGCCCTGGACCGGGCACTCGATCACGCCCCGGCCGGCGCCGGCGTGTACGCGCTGCCGACCTACACGGCGCTTCTGGAGCTCCGTGCCGAGCTGGCGCGCCGCGGCCACGTCGGCCGGTTCTATGAGCGGGAGCCGGCCGCCGTATGAGCGAGGCCATCTGGCACGACCTCGAGTGTGGAGGCTACGTCGAGGACCTGTCGTTCTGGCGCCAGCTGGCCGCGAAGACCGGCGGACCGGTGCTCGACGTGGGCGCGGGAACCGGGCGCGTGAGCCTGGAGCTGGCCCGCGCCGGTCTCTCCGTCCTGGCGGTCGATCTCGACGATGGGCTGCTCGAGGTGCTGCGCGAGCGCGCCGCCGACCTGGACGTGCGCACCGTGGTGGGCGACGCCCGCGCGTTCTGGGTGGGAGATGGGTTTGCCCTGTGCATCGTGCCGATGCAGACGATCCAGCTGCTTGGGGGACCGGACGGGCGCCAATCGTTTCTGGAGTGTGCCCGTTCCCAGCTGGAGCCCGGCGCGGTGATGGCGGTCGCGCTGGCCGAGGAGCTCGACTGCTTCGAGATGGTCGAGGGCGCTCCCGGCCCCCTGCCCGACGTGACCGAGATCGACGGCACCGTCTACTCGAGCCGTCCGGTGGCGGTGCGCGCCGAGGGCGACGGCTTTGCCCTCGAGCGCCGGCGCGAGACGGTGACCGCCGATGGGCGTCTGTCGATCGAACGCAACCTGATCCACCTGGACGGCCTCGACGCCGGGACGCTGGAGGATGAGGCCGCCGCAGCCGGCCTGCGACCGATCGACCGCGTGTCGATCGCCCCCACCGATGACTATGTCGGTACGACGGTGGTGATGCTCCGTGCCTGAACCGCGGCTGCGCGTCTGCGCGCTGTATCCCGACCTGATGAACATCTATGCCGACCGCGGCAACCTTCTGCTCCTCGAGCGGCGCTGCCGCTGGCGCGGGATCGACTTCTCGCTGGCCACCAGCGGGGTCGGTGAGCCGCTGGATCCCGACGGCGCCGACCTGTACTACATCGGTGGTGGCCAGGATCGCGACCAGAAGCTCTGCGCCGAGGACCTCGCGTATCGCAAGCATGACGCCGTCCACGCCGCGGCGGCGCGCGGGGCGGTGATCGTGGCCGTGTGCGGTGGCTACCAGCTGCTCGGCCGCTCCTATCAGCTCGGCGACGAACTGCTGCCGGGGGTTGGGCTGGTCGATCTGGAGACGGTGCGCGCCGACGGGCCGCGCCTGATCGGTAACGTCGCGATCGAGGTGGAGCTCGAGCCCGGGCGACGACGGGTGCTCGCCGGCTTTGAGAACCACGGCGGCCGCACGCACCTGGGGGCGGGTGCCACGCCCTTGGGACGGGTGCTCAAGGGTCACGGCAACAACGGGCATGACGGCGTCGAGGGGGTGCGGGCCGGGAACGTCATCGGCACCTATCTGCACGGGCCGCTGCTGCCCAAGAACGCCTGGTTCGCCGACTGGCTGATCGCCACGGCGGCGGGGATCGAGCAGCCGCTGGACGAGCTCGACGACACGCTCGAGACACTGGCCCACGCCGAGGCGCGGCGCGCCGCCGGGTTATGAGCCGATCGCGCCCCCGGCCGGTGGCCGGCCTGGCGATCGCGATCACGCTGGCGCTCGGCGCCGGGGGCTGCGCGACTGCCGCCCACACCACCTCGACACGCCAGACGACCGTCACGACGACGCGCTCGGCGCCGGCGACCCAGACGACCGTGACGAGCTCGACATCGACGTCGACGCTGCCGGGCGCGGGCCAGCCCCCGGTGACGATCGGCGACAAGAACTACACCGAGCAGTTCGTGCTCGGCCAGCTGTATCTGCAGGCACTCAGGGCACAGGGGTTCACCGTCGCGATCAACCAGAACATCGGACCGACCGACGTCACGCTGCAGGCTCTCAAGACGGGCGCACTGACGATGTATCCCGAGTACCTCAACACCTTCAACTCGGCCATCGCCGGCGACCGGCACGGGTTTCGCACTCCCATCGCCGCCGATCACGCGGCCGAGCGCTATGCCCTCTCCCACGGGCTCGCCCTGCTGGAGCCGACCCCGTTCTCCGACACCGATGCGATCGCCGTGACGGTTGCCTTCGCCCGCCACAACCGGCTGCGGTCGATCATCGACCTGCGCCGTGTCGCTGCGACGATGACGATGGCCGGCCCACCGCAGTTTCAGACGTCGGCCCCCGGGCTGCCCCAGCTCTCCGACGCGTACGGCGTCACCCCGGAAGCGTTCCGGGGGCTGCCGGTCGGGGCGCAGTACGGGCCGCTCAACACCGGCTCCGTGCAGGCCGCCTATGTCAATTCCACCGATGGGCAGCTGGCCTCAGGCGACTACCGAGTGCTCTCCGACAGCCGGCGGATCTTCGGCTGGGGCAATGTGGTCCCGGTGGTCTCGGCAACGGCGCTCGTCAAGGAGGGGCCGGTGTTTGCGGCCACCGTGGAGCGTGTGGACCGGGCGCTGACCACCTCGGTCATGCGCCGGCTCAACGCGGCTGTCGACGTCGCCAAGCAGGATCCGGCGGGCGTTGCCAAGCAGTTCCTCGAGACGCACGGCCTGCTCGAGCCGCTGGGCTCCGCATCCCTGAGTCCCTAGGTCCCGCTCGACCCGAAGCCGCCGGCTCCGCGAACGGTATCGGTGAGCGACGGAACCTCGTCGACCTCCGCGATCGCCACAGCGACGACGACCAGCTGCGCGATGCGATCGCCGGCGGTCAGCTCGAAGGCCTGCTCACGATCGGTGTTGAGCAGCAGCACGCGGAGCTCGCCGCGGTAGTCGGCGTCGATCAGCCCAGGGGCGTTGACGACCGTGATCCCGTGACGCGCGGCCAATCCGGACCGCGGCAGCACGAGGCCGGCGTGACCGGGCGGGATCTCGACGGCGATCCCGGTGGGGATCGACGCCCGCTCGCCGGGGGCGAGAACCGCGGGCTCGACCGCGTAGAGATCGAGGCCGGCGTCGCCGGGGTGCGCCCTGGTGGGTAGCCGGGCGCGCGCATCCAGGCGCGCGACCCGCAGGCTCATACTGGCTGGTGCTCGCCGCCGAGGACGAATGGGGCAAAGCGGGCGGCGACGTTGGCCGGCAGCCGGACGCAGACGCGGACGCCCTCGGGGGTGTCCTCGCGCTCCAGATCGCCGGCCAGCTCGTGCAGCTCGGCCAGGCGGCCACCGTCGCGGTAGGGGACCAGCAGCTCCACCTCGGACAGCCGGCGGTCGAATTCGGATTCGATCCGCTCGACCAGCTTGTCGATTCCCTCGCCGCTCGCCGCGGAGACGAGCACGGCACCGCGATGACGGTGAGCCAGCTCGGCTCGCCGCTCGTCGGAGAGCGTGTCGGCCTTGGCCAGTACGAGCACCCGGGCGGCCTCGTCGGCGGCGATCTCGTGCAGGACGTCATCGACGGCGCGCGTCATCGAGTCAAGCTCCTCCTCCGCGACCGAGGCGTCGACCACGTGCAGGATCAGGTCGGCGCGGATCGTCTCCTCGAGGGTCGCCCCGAACGCGTCGACGAGCTGATGGGGCAGCTTGCGGATGAAGCCGACGGTGTCGGTCAGCAGGTAGTCACGTCCGCCGGCGCGCAGCACCCGCGTCGTCGGGTCCAGGGTGTGGAACAACCGGTCGCGTACGGGGACCTCCGCGCCGGTGAGCGCGTTGAGCAGGGTCGACTTGCCGGCGTTCGTATAGCCGGCGAGAGCGATCTGGGGCAGGTGGGCACGTTCGCGCTCCGCGCGCATCACCGACCGCGTCGAGCGCACCTGGGCCAGCCGGCGTTTGAGCGCGGCGATCCGGTCGCGGGCCAGGCGGCGGTCGGTCTCGATCTGCGTCTCACCCGGGCCCCGGGTTCCGATGCCGCCGCCGAGACGCTCGAGGTGGGTCCACAGACCACGCATCCGCGCCAGGTTGTATTCCAGCTGGGCGAGCTCGACCTGCAGCTTGCCCTCGGCGGTGTGGGCGTGGTCGGCGAAGATGTCGAGGATGATCGCCGTGCGATCGATCACCGGCATGCCGAGCGCCTTTTCGAGGTTGCGCTCCTGCCGCGGCGAGAGTTCGTCGTCGCAGGCGACGAGGTTGGCGTCAGCGGCGGCCAGCTCGGTCTTGAGCTCTTCGAGCTTGCCCGGACCGAGGTACGTGTTCGGATGGGGCTTGTCGCGGCGCTGGATCATCTCCCCCACGGCGGCCGCGCCGGCGGTGCGCAGCAGTTCGGCGAGCTCGGGCAGATCGGCGTCCTCGCCGGCGGGGACAGCGGCGATCATGTAGGCGCGCTCACGAGCGCGCCGCTCAGGCTCGGGTGGACGGGTGCCGTTTCGATGAGTGGCAGATGCCAACTCCACTCATGATATCGGCCAGACGGCCGTCTACAGCTGGCTGAGGCGGTCGACGGCCTCGAGCAGGCGGTCGTCGGGCGTGGTCAGCGAGATCCGGAAGAACCCCTCGCCGTTGGGCCCATAGGCGCCGCCGGGCGAGATCACGACCGCGGCCTGCTCGAGTACGTGCTCGCAGTACTCGGCGGCCGAGGCGAACCCCGCCGGGACGGGCGCCCACACGTAGATCGTCCCCCGCGGAGGATCGATCTGCACTCCCGCCTGGGCAAGCGCGTCGCAGACGAGGTCGCGCCGGCGCGCATAGACCGCGTTCATGGCGCGCACGTCGGCGTCGACCTCCGGGGTCAGGGCGGCCGCGCCGGCCAGCTGAATCGCCTCGAACAGGCCCGAGTCGATGTTGGACTTCAGCCTCCAGTACTGGGCGATCGCCTCGGCGTTGCCGACGATCGCCGCGCAGCGCCATCCGGTCATGTTGTAGCCCTTGGAGAGCGAGAAGACCTCCACGCCAACGTCCCTGGCCCCCGGCGTAGCGAGAAACGAAGGCGCCACGTAGCCGTCGAACGTCGTCTCGGAGTAGGCGTTGTCGTGCACGACGAGGATGTCGTGGGCGCGCGCCAGCTCGATTGCGGCCTCGAACAGGCCATCCGGGACGATCGCGCCCGTCGGGTTGTTGGGATAGTTGATGAACATCAACCGCGCCCGCTCCAGGACGTCGACGGGGATCTGGGCCAGGTCGGGCGCGAAGCCCAGTTCGGGCTCGAGGGCCATCAGATAGGGCTCGCCGCCGGCCATCAACGGGCCGCCGGTGTAGACGGGATAGCCGGGGTCCGAGGCCAGCGCGACGTCCCCCGGGTCCAGGAACGCGAGGCTGAGGTTGAAGATGCACTCCTTGGCGCCGATCGCGGGCATCACCTCCGCGCCCGGGTCCAGGCTGACGCCGAAGCGGCGCGCGTAGAACGCGGCGACCGCCTCGCGGACCTCCTGGCGGCCGCGGTTTGACGGGTACTGATGTGTCGAGGGGTCGGCGACGGCCCGCTGGGCGGCAGCCACGATCGGCGCGTACGTCGGGGTGTCGGGATCGCCGATGCCCAAACTGATCACGTCGACGCCGGCGGCCCGCTTCTCGGCGATCTTGCGCTCGAGCTCGGCGAACAGATACGGCGGGATTTGCTCGAGGCGCTTACTCGGTCGCATGCAGCTCCTTGATGAAGTCGTCGGCGAGCGTGCCGGAGAAGACCGGCACCGCCCAGCCGCTGAGATTAACGTGGAGATCGTCGGCGACCTCGACCTCCAGCTCGCCGCCGTCGAGCACGACCGTCACCGGCGAGTCGCCGCCGCGCAGGACGTGGGCGACCGCCGCTCCGGTGGCGCCGGTGCCGCTCGACGCGGTCTCCCCCACGCCGCGCTCGAAGATCCGCGCCCGGATCCGGTCGCCGGCCAGCGGCGCATACCAGGAGACGTTCGTGCGGTTGGGAAACAGCTCGTGGGTCTCGATCGCGGGGCCGATCGCCGGCAGATCGAGCGCCTCCAGGGCGGCCTCATCGACGACGCGAATGGCGCACTGGGGGTTGCCGACCTGGACGTGCTGGAAGTCCCATGGGCGGCCGGCGGCGACGAGCGTGCCCAGCCCGTCGGTGGCCCCACGGGGGTAGTCGGCGCTCTGCCTACGCACGCGGCCGATATCCAGGCGGGCCGTCGTCG
>DATAUL010000267.1:0-2661 GCA_036268255.1 Solirubrobacteraceae bacterium
ATGCGCGATCACCATGTAGGAGTTGTTGGCGTGGTAGTCGAGCACCGGGGACGCCACGAAGATGCCGCTCAGCCCGCCGATGAGAAACTGCAGGAAGAACGTAAGGGCGAACAGCATCGAGCAGCGCAGGACGAGCGCGCCCCCGATCAGCGTGCCGATCATGTCGAAGTACTCGATGCCGGCGGGCACGATCAGCGCCGTCGAGGTGACGGCGAAGTACTGGTTGGTCACCCCGCCGGTCGTGAACATGTGGTGCGCCCAGACGCTCATCGACAGCGCGGCGAAGGCCATGATCGAGGCGACGAACGCCTTGTAGCCGAACCACCGCTTGCGCGCTCCCACCGCGATCGCCTCGGCGGCCGCACCTAGATACGGGAAGAACATCACATAGACGACGGGATGCCCGAAGAACCAGAACAGATCCTGGTAGTCGATCGCGCCGCTGAAACCGGTGTAGATGTGCGCGGTGGTCGTGCGGTCGATGTAGAGCAGCGTCATCGCGATGATCAGCGCCGGGAAAGCGCCCACCACCATCAGCACGGTGACGAGGCTGGTCCACGTGAACACCGGCATGCGCAACAGGGCCATGCCGGGCGCACGCCGGCGTACGATGGTGGCCAGCAGGCAGGCCGCCATGATCAGTGTCCCGATGGCCGCCAGGATGACGCCCAGCACCCAGAGGTCCTGGCCAACCCCGGGCGTGTTCGAGGAGTCAGACAGGGGCACGTAGGAGAACCAGCCGTCGCGTCCCGCTCCGTCGCTGGTCAGCCAGCCTGACTGCATGATGATCCCGCCGGCCAGCCAGATCCAGAACCCGGCGAGGGCGGTCCGCGCTGCGGAGATGGAGGGCGCGCCGATCTGCAGCGGCACCAGGTACATCCCGAGGGCGATCGCCATCGGAGTGACGAACAGATAGATCATCGTCGAGCCGTGCATCGTGAACAGCTCGCTGTAGGTGTTGTCGGACACGACGTGGCCGTTGGGCGATGCGAGTTGGGAGCGCATGAGCAGCGCGAACACGCCACCGACCAGGAAGAAGGCGAATGACGCCAGCCCCAGGTTGAGCCCAATGCGCTTGTGATCGGTGCTCGTCAGCGCGCCGATCCAACCCGCGGATCTGTCCGCCGACGAACGCAGCGGCGGAGCCTGCACCGTCACGAGCTCACCGCCGTGGCATGGGCCTGCACCCAGCGGCGGAAGACCGCCGGTGCGACCGCCCGGACGTTGAAGACCATGTCGGCATGCCGGAGGCCGCAGAACTCCGCGCACTGTCCGGGGAACAGCCCTGCCTGGGTGAACGTCAGCGTGACGTGCTCGACCGTGCCGGGGATGAGATCGCGCTTGAAGCGCACTGCGGGAATCCAGAGAGCGTGGATCACGTCTTGGGAGGCGAGGTTGAAGCGGATGGCCTCACCGACGGGGACGAACAGCGGCTGGCGCCCGACTGTCCCGCTTCGGATGACGATTCCGTCCCCGTGATAGCGAAAATCCCATTCCCTCTTGGCGGCGGTGACGTCGACGGTGACGGCCGGGCGCTCGTGGTTGGCGACGGTGTCGTCCTTGTTCTCAGCGGCCAGCGTGAGATAGATGAGAAAGGACGCGGTGAGCACGAGCAGACCGGCGTAGCTGATCTCCAGGCGGTTGCTCTCCGACCACCGCGCCGGCTGCGCCCGGCGCCGGTAGCGCAGGACCGAGGCCAGCACAACGATCACGATGAGCGCGAACACCCCGCCGGCGATCGGCACGTAGATCGCGAACAGGTGGTCGTACTGACCACGCGTGGTGACCAGCGCGTTCCGGATCACGAGCATGCCGCCACGAGCCCCTCGATACCCGCTTGCCGGTCGCGCAAAGATTTCGATGTCAGCGGTGAGACCATGCAGCGACCGGGAGGCGTACTCTGATCCAGCAGTAGGTTCCTCACGTTGAAGCGAAACCCTGTACACCGGGTTCAGATGCTCGGACCGGACCTTCGCCGCACCGAACAACGGTGACCAAGGTTTAGCGGCCCATGTGACCGGCAAGGTTCTGCGCAGGTTCGGTTCGCCGGGTATTAGGTTCGCTTGGCCGAGCTGATCCTGGGACGCGAGTGCCGGCCGGCCCCGTTCAGGGCTGGCTGGTCTCGCGCCCCGCCGATCGGCCGAAAGTGATGCCGAAGACGTCTCCCCTAGAGGAAAGGTTGAGTGATGAATTTTGCGAAGCCGATGGCTTTGGTGACGGGCGCGTCGCATGGGATCGGCCGAGAGCTGGCCAAGCACTTCGCCGAGAACGGATTCGATCTGATTGTCACCGCCCGCGGAGACCTCAGCCAGGCGACGTCGGAATTGACGGGCCTCGGAGCATCGGTTGAGTCGATCGAACTTGACCTCGCCGCCGCAGACGGCGTCGACTTGCTGTGGCGCAAGGTCCAGTCTGTCGGCCGACCTCTGGCCGCAGCGGCGATCAACGCGGGACGCGGTGGGGGTGGTGCGTTCGCGACCGATACCGACCTGGCCGACGAGTTGGAGATCGTCGATCTCAACGTTCGATCGACGGTGCACCTCGCTAAGCATGTGGTCGGCGACATGGTCGCTCGTGGCGAGGGACGCATCCTGTTTACGTCGTCGATCGCGTCAGCGATGCCGGGCTCTTTCCAGGCCGTCTACAACGCCTCGAAATCGT
>DATAUL010000268.1:0-1839 GCA_036268255.1 Solirubrobacteraceae bacterium
GTACGCATGCCCACCGTCCACCAACCTCTCGATCAGGCCCTCGATCGCCGGGATCGTCTCGCTGGCGAGCGGCTCGTGATCGGGCCGGCCGAGTCCGAGGGCGTCGGTGTCCTCCCGGTAGGCGGCGGTCATCTCGCGCGCCAGCTCGTCGCTGGGAACGCCCGCAGCCGTCGCGGCGGCATAGATCTTGTCGTTGATGTCGGTGACATTCGCCACGAAGGTCACGTCGTAGCCCTCGGCGGTGAGAAACCGTTTGAGCTGCGAGAAGACCACGAACGGGCGGGCGTTGCCAACGTGCACGCGGCTGTAGACCGTCGGTCCGCAGGCGTAGATCCGAACCCGCGGCGCGACCGCCGGGATCATCTCCTCGAGCTCGCCGCTGAGCGTGTCGTGCAGGTAAATCGTGCGCATCCGTGGGCAACCCTAGTGCAGGGTTCTCAAGGACCGTTGATGCACTGGGGAGTGACTGGGCGCGATCTGGGCGCGACCGCCGGTCTTCCTCCTGGACGTACTTGGATGACCGGCGGCTGCGGCCAGGCGCGTCCAGGCGCCGCCAGGGCGCAAAGGGGCTTCAAAATCCCTGCACAGGCGACGCCGATCACCGGCGCAGCGGTCCGCGGCGTCCAATAGGTTCCAGGCGATGTCAGTGCGCTCGGACCACGCCGTGCGTCTCACCGAGGTCGAGGCCGCGTTTCGCAGCCTGCCCGAGCGCTACCTGGGGGCCGACCCGGGCTTCGACGCCACCTACCACGTCAAGCTCGGCGATCTGGGACACACGTGGGAGGTGCGCTGCACGACCCACGGCGCCCGGGTGCGCAAGGGCGTCACCCGCCGGGCTCCCGATGTGACGATCGCCACCGACGCGACCACCTGGCTGGCGCTTCGCCACGGCGAGCTGTCGGGAATCGATGCCTTCGAGCGGCGGCGCCTCACCGTCCGCGGCAACCTGGACGACTCCATCGCCTTCGAGGGGATGTTCCGCTTGCCGGGCGGCCGTCCGCCGCTGCTGCAGATCCACGACGTCCCGGTGGGCCGCTACCGGGTCTCGACGCTGACCATGGGTCACGGACCGGACGTGCTGTTGCTACACGGTCTCGGCGGGACGCGGGCCTCGCTGTTCGAGACGGCGGCGGCGCTCAGCACGCGGTATCGCGTGCATGCTCCCGATCTGCCGGGCTTCGGCTCCTCCTCCAAGCCGGCCCGCGCCCCCTACAACGCGCGCTGGTACTCCGAGACGATGCTCGGCCTGCTCGACGCGCTCGGAATCGGCTCCGCCCATGTCGTCGGGAACTCGATGGGCGGGCGCGTCGCCATCGAGATGGGACTGACCGCACCCGACCGGGTGCGGGCGCTCGGCCTCCTGTGCCCGGCCGTGGCCTGGGTCAAGCGCGGCTTTCATCCGCTGGTCCGGCTCCTGCGGCCCGAGTTCGGGCTGCTGCCGCACGGCTTCACCCGTCGGGCGGTCGCGTCGCAGTTCTGGAGCATGTTCTGCGACCGTGACCTGATCGACCCCGAGGTGGGCGAGCTGATGGTCGACGAGTTTCGCCGGATCTACCACTCCGCCGGGGCGCGCCTGGCGTTCCTGGCCTCGGCGCGCAACATCTACCTCGAGGCTCCCTACGGCTGCCACGGTTTCTACCCACGGCTGGCCGAGCTGAGCCGCCCGGCGCTGTTCATCTGGGGGACCCACGACCGGCTCGTTCCCCCGGCCTTCGGTCGGCATGTCCAGCGCTGGCTTCCCCGCGCCGAGCAGGTCACGATCCAGTCGTGCGGCCACGTGCCCCAGGTGGAGCGCCCGGCCGAGACCAACGAGCTGCTGATGAGCTTCTTCGCGCGCCA
>DATAUL010000269.1:0-2000 GCA_036268255.1 Solirubrobacteraceae bacterium
CTCGTCGGCGATGATCCGCAGCTTGCGGCCGACGAGCGGCAGGATCGCCTTCTCGCCGATCAGCCGGCGGTAGCGCTCGTCCTCGGGGTGAACGGCGATCGCCGTGTCGGCGAGCATCGTCTCAGGACGCACGGTGGCCACCGTGATCGCGCCCGAGCCCGTGGCGAGCGGGTAGTCGATGTAGTACAGCGTGTCGGTGACGTCACGCTGCTCGACCTCGAGGTCGGAAATGGCGCTGCCGCTGCCCGGGTCCCAGTTGACCATGTACCGGTCGCGATAGATGTAGCCCTTCTCGTACAGGGTCACGAACACACGCAGCACGGCGCGGGCATAGGCGTCGTCGAGCGTGAAGCGCTCGGTCTCGTAGTCGCACGAGGCGCCGAGACGCTTGAGCTGCGAGATCATCTCCCCGCCGTACTGATCGCGCCACTGCCAGACGCGCTCCATGAACCGCTCGCGGCCGAGCTCGGATCGGCTGGTCCCCTCGGCCAGCAGGGCGCGCTCCACCTGGGTCTGGGTGGCAATACCGGCATGGTCGGTGCCGAGGATCCACTTCGTTCGCCGACCGCGCATCCGGTGATAGCGCGCCAGGACGTCCTGGATCGTGTTGTTGAGCGCGTGGCCCATGTGCAGCACGCCCGTGACGTTGGGCGGCGGGATCGCGATCGAGTAGTTCTCCTCGGCAGTACCCTCCGGATCGGGATGAAACAGGCCGGATTGCAGCCACTTCTCCACAATCCGAGGCTCCACCTCGGACGGGTCGTAGCGGGTACTGCCAGCGAGCACGGACATCCGGATGAGTGTATTGGCGGTTTACGCCGCTCGGTCGTTGGCGAGGAAATGGCGCAGGTCGGCTTCGACGCCGGCGCGGTCGTGCTCAAAGCGAAACTCGGTGACGCGGACGATGGAGATGGCGTGGCGCTGTAGCCACACGTCCTTGATCCGGTCGCGCTCCTGATCGGCCGGCAGCAGGTGGTACGGACGGCCGTCGAGCTCGACCGCCAATGATCGGGCCCGCCACAGGAAGTCGATCTCCCAGCGACCGGCAAGCTTGACGTTGCGCTCGGGCGCGGGGATCTCCGGGAGGGTGGCGAGCCAGTCGGCGAAGGCGAGCTCCAGCCGTGACTTGTCATGCGGGCTGGGTTGGTAGCTGTCGAGGGCCGCAGCGAGCTTGCGCAAGCCGGGATGACGAGGATGGTGGGCGATCGCCTGGGCGATCCGCTCGAGATCGAGGCTGCGTCGGCGGGCCGCCTCCGCGATCAGACGGTCGAGCTCGGCTCTGGGCTCGCGTGACGCCAGCTCGATGAGCAAGCGCGAGACAGAGCTGAGGCGCAATCGGTCAATGGTTCGCACCTCATCCGGATGAACATTGGTGGTGCGATGGACCCGCAGTCCGTCGCGCTTCGGTGTCCGGTTCGCGACGACCGTGAGCTCGATCTGTCTGACGTTGACCGCGCGCAGGCCGTGGACGGCGGCGGCCGTGCGGTGGCTGAGAAAGGCGGTGGGACCGACAGCCAACAGGGCAGCGCACAGGTGACCTCTGGGTGGGATGGGCGCCCGGGCATCGAGGAGGACGCCGCGGTGGCAGCGGGTGAACCCCCCGCCGGCGACGAGGCGGGCGACCTCGCGCTCCGTGAACCCCAGCTCGGTCAGCTGCTCATAGCCGATAGCTCCGGACTGCTTCCGGCACACGAGCGCCAGCGAACGCTCGCGTTCCGCGCGACCTTGGGAGGGTTGCCCACCTCCACGGTGGCTAAAGCTCCCAGCGTCGGACATGGCACGAACGCTGGCAGACCGCGACCGCCGCGGTGTGCCAGATCAGTGCCAAAAGCTCAGGCGGCGGCTTCGTCCTCTTCGGGCGCGGCCACGGTGACGAGCGTGGGCGAGATGCCCTTCTCGATCGTGTCCCGAGTGACGACGCACTTCTGGACGTCCCGGCGACTCGGCAGCTCGAACTGCACCTCGAGCAGGACCTCCTCGATGATCGAGCGCAGGCCGCG
>DATAUL010000270.1:0-1604 GCA_036268255.1 Solirubrobacteraceae bacterium
CCGGCCGCCGTCAAGCGGCGCATCGACCGCCTGGAGGAGCGCGGTTTCATCCGCGGCTACACGACCGTGCTCGACCACCAGCTGATGGGCGCCCACCTGGAGGCGTTCTCCGAGCTGCGCTTCGCCCCGGGCACGCTGGTGGAGGAGATCGACGCCGCCGTCGCCGACCTGCCCGAGCTGGTCGAGTCCTTCACGCTCGCCGGCGACCCCGACGCGCTCCTGCGTCTACGCGTGGACGACGTCGAGCACCTCAAGCGCGTGATCGACCGGGTGCGCCGCGGACAGCGTGGCAGCGCCAAGATCATCAACACGAAAACGCTGATCGTGCTCGGCAGCCGCAGCGGCACGGCACACTGAGGCCGTGTTCGACGCACTGCAGGAGGGCTCCGAGCGAGTCGCGCTGTCCTTTCCGGACCGCTCGCTGACCTACGCGCAACTGGCGGCCGCGGCCGGGAGGCTGGCCGCGCAGCTGGGCGGCGCGGGGCGAATCGCCGTGATCGCCGAGCCACGAATCGAGACCGCGGTGGCGGTGGTCGGCGCGCTGCACGCCGGCGTCCCGATCGTGCCGATCAATCCCAAGTCGGGCTCCAGCGAGCTGGCTCACATCGTCTCCGATGCCTGCCCGGAGCTGCTGCTCGCCGCTCCCGGGACTGAGGTGCCCGAAGCGCTGGGCGAGCTGCGCCACGTGCTCGTCGACCTCGACGAGGAGGCATCCGAAGCCGCGCCCCCAAGCGACGCGCAACCCGATGACCCCGCGCTCATCGTCTACACGTCGGGGACGACCGGGGCCCCCAAGGGGGCGGTCATGCCGCGCCGCGCCATCACCTCCAACCTGGACGCGCTGGCCGACGCCTGGGCGTGGACCGCCGACGACGTGGTCGCCCACGGGCTGCCGTTGTTCCACGTCCACGGGCTCGTCATCGGCGTCCTCGGACCGCTGCGCCGGGGCGGCACCGCGCTGCATCTCGGCCGCTTCTCACCGGAGGCCGTCGCCGAGGCGCTGGCCGGCGAGGCGACGATGCTGTTCGGCGTCCCGACCATGTACCGGCGGCTGGCCGACGCTGCCGAGGACTCACCCGGGCTGGCGGACGCACTGAGCCGGGCCCGGCTGCTCGTCTCCGGCTCGGCGGCGCTGCCCGCGGCCGAGCACGCCAGGCTGGAGCGCCTCACCGGCCGGACGGTCGTCGAGCGCTACGGGATGACCGAGACCCTGATGAACACCGCGATCCGCGCCGACGGCGCGCCCGCGCCCGGTACCGTCGGACCGCCGCTCGGGGGCGTCGAGGTGCGGCTCGTCGACGACGACGGGGCCGCGCTCGGCGTCGACGACGACGAGACGATCGGCGAGTTGCAGGTCCGCGGCCCGAACGTCTTCCTCGGCTACCTCAACCGTCCCGAGGCGACCGCCGAGGCGCTGCGCGACGGCTGGTTTGCCACGGGGGACATGGCCACCCGGCGTCCGGACGGCTACATCCGTCTCGTCGGCCGGCAAGCCACCGACCTGATCAAATCAGGCGGCTACAAGATCGGCGCGGGCGAGATCGAGGGCTCGCTGCGCGAGCATCCGGCGGTCGCCGACGCGGCCGTCACCGGCGAGCTCGACG
>DATAUL010000271.1:0-2456 GCA_036268255.1 Solirubrobacteraceae bacterium
CGTGGCTGCTGTGGCCGCGGTCGTGGCCGTGCTGTGGGCCCTCAACACGCTGCTCTGAGTCGTCTTCAGGAGGTCTGAGTGCAGGGGCTCGGACTGCTGGTGATCCTGTTCTTCTTCGGCTTGGCCGGAGGGGTCGTTGGACGGATGAAGGGCAGCTCGTTCTTCATGTGGTTCCTGGTGTCCTTCTGTGTCCCGTTCATCGGGCTGGCGACCGCCGTGCTGTATCGCTATGACAACCGCGAGCTGCGCGCGCAGTGTCCCGAATGCGGCAAGGTCGTCCAGCTGTACGACGCGGTGTGCATGAGATGCGGGGCCGAGCTGGAGTTCCCGGATACGGCCATCGCCTCCGAGTGGGAGATGATGCGTCACCGGCGGGCCGTCTAGCGCGCTCGGTCGGCATCGACCTGGCCGACGTCGAGGAGGTTCGCGAGTCGGTACGGGCGCACGGCGAGCGCTACCTGAAGCGTGTCTTCACCGACGCCGAGCGTCGCGATTGTGGTACCAGCGCCCGCCGCCTGGCGCAGTGCTTTGCCGCCAAGGAGGCGACGATGAAGGCGCTCGCCTGCCGTGAGCGGCTGCCGTGGCAGTCGGTCGCGGTCGACCGCGACGCGTCCGGCCAACCGGCGATCCTGCTGACCGGCCCGGCGGCGCAGCTGGCGCGCGAGCGCGGCGTACGGCAGCTGGCCGTCAGCTTCAGCAGCGTGGCCGCTCACGCGGTCGCGGTCGTGCTGGCCACCAGCGGCGGGTGATCTGACAACACGCCGCGGTCGAGAACCTCGGCCTCGCCGATCGGCTGCAGCCCGGCAACGAACAGGTGGTCGACGTCACGGCTGGCAATGCGCGTCATCCCGTCGAACTCCGGAGCCCGCAGGTTGAAGTCACCGCCGAGCACCCGTGGGCCCCCGCGCGCCCAGTCGGCGGCGGCGGTGGCCGCCGCGCGGCCGTCGCGCCACGCCGCGCCCGTGTCGTGAGCCGTGGCATGGAGGTTGGCCACCCACACGCCCGACGCCAGCTGCACACCGTGGACCCACCGGCGTTCGGGCCAGCGGCAGAGTCGCTGCGCGCGATCGTCGACGATCCGGTCGCGACCGGCGAGGATCGCGTTGGCGCCGCCGCCGTTTGACTTGATGAGGTCGGGCCACCGGACCGCGATCGTGCGTCGCGCCGCCGGCAGCCCGTTGCGCGCGGTGAGCACCATGCGGTACTCGGCATCGAGCTGCTGCGCGAGCTTCGCCGGCCACCAGGGCGGCACCTCCTGCAGCAGGGCGACGTCCCACTCCCAGCTGGCCAGAGCGTCGCCGAAATCGCCGAGCAGATCGCGACCGAATCGACCCCGCCCGTCCGCCGCGCGGTCGCCCACTGATCGGCCATGCATCAGGTTCCAGGTCAGCACTCGCAACCGCACGAGGATGCCAACGTACACTCCTGCGCTTGCCACGCCACTTCCTCACCGGCGCCGAGCTCTCACCCGACGAGCTGGCGGGCCTGATCGTGCGGGCCGCCGAGCTCAAGGCGGCGCCGCTCAGCTCGGACCTCCTGCATCGCAAGTCGATCGCACTGATCTTCCAGGCGGCGTCGACGCGGACGCGGACCTCGTTCGAATCCGGCGTCGCCGAACTGGGTGGGCACCCGATGGTCCTGCGAACCGACGAGCTGCAGCTCAGCCGGGGCGAGTCGGTGCGCGACACCGCCTACGTGCTCTCCCGCCACGTGGCCGCGATCGGGATCCGCACCGGCCCGGACGCGATCGTCGCCGAGTTGGCCGAGCACGCGAGCGTGCCGGTGATCAACATGCTGACCGCCGGACATCACCCGTGCCAGGCGCTCGCTGATCTGCTCACGCTGCGCGATACGTTCGGAACGCTTCGCGGCCTCACGCTCGCCTACGTCGGCGACGGCAACAACGTGGCTCGATCGCTGGCGATCGTCGGCGCCCTCGCCGGCGTAACGGTGCGCGTGGCCGCACCGGCCGGTTACCAGCTCGAGCCGGTGGCCGCAGTCCAGCTCACCGACGATCCGCGCGTGGCGGTGGCCGGCGCCGACGCGGTCTACACGGACGTGTGGGTGAGCATGAGCGACGACCCCGCGACGGCCGACGAGCGTCGCCGGGCGCTCGCGCCCTATCGGATCGACGACGCGCTTCTCGACGAGGCCGCGCCCCACGCGATCGCCCTGCACTGTCTGCCGGCCCACCCCGGCGATGAGATCACCGCCGAGGTGCTCTACGGCGAGCGTCAGCGGATCTGGGATCAGGCCGAGAACCGGCGCCACGCGCAGAAGGCGCTGCTGGAGCTGTTGATCGGCTGAAACGCAACGCCCGCGCCGTTCCCGCAGTTCGGATACGCTCGCAAACTGCGAGAAAAAGTCAAATCAGGAGCCCATGCAATGCCCCCCGCGAAGCGCGCGACGTCAAGTAGTCCGAAATCTTCCAAGCCGGCCACGAAGCGCGCGAGCGG
>DATAUL010000272.1:0-3883 GCA_036268255.1 Solirubrobacteraceae bacterium
CCCATTCGGTAGGCCGACGCTCACCGCGACCAAGCAATAGCTCAGCTGCTCCGGGCGCTCGTCGCCGGTGGCTTGGTGCCGGATCCGAGTGGGTCGAGCGGATCGCGGGCGCGTGGTTCGTGCCCCGGCGCGCGGAGGATCTCGAGCACGACGTCGAGCTGGCCGTCGATCTTCACGTCGGTGAGCGCGACGCTCTCGGTGCGGTGGGCCACACGCTCGAAGAGCAGATCGACATGGGCGTCGCCGACGCGCAGGTGCTCGACGTAGACCCGGCCGACTTGGCGGGGAAGCGATGGACGCCGGATCCGCAGCGTCCGCTGCAGCCCGTCGGCCGTGATCCCCAAGCCCGCGATCAGCATCGCCGGCAAGGAGCCGGCGGCCCACGCCTGCGGGGTGCAGGCGACCGGGTAGGGGACCGGATCCTCGTAATCGCTGCGCGAGAAGCCGGCGAACAGCTCCGGCAGCCGATAGTCCGGCAGCACCGACGCGGCGTCGAGGAGGCTCTCGAGGATCCGAAGGAAGGACTGGTCCAGCCCGTACTTGCGCAGGCCGATCGCGAACAGGGCGTTGTCGTGTGGCCACACGGTCCCTGTGTGGTAGCCGACGGGGTTGAAGGCGCGCTCCTCGCAGCTGAGGGTTCGCACACCCCAGCCCGAGTACGCGGCGCCGGACATCAGCGCCCGGCAGATGGCCTCGGCGCGGTCCGACGACACGGCGCCGGCCCACAGCAGGTGACCCTGGTTGGAGGACAGGACCCGGGTCGCGCGCTTCTGCCGGTCCAGCGCCATCGCGTAGAAGCCCCGATCGGGCAGCCAGAATCGCTCGAGCTGCCCGGCGACGCGGTGTGCCTCGTGCCGCAGCCGCTGGGCTCGATCAGGCTCCCCGTCGAGTTCGAACAGGCGCGCCAGACCCCGCTTGGCGGCGACGACATAGCCCTGGGCCTCGATCACTGCGACCGGAGGCTCGAGCGGCACGCCGTGCTCGTCCGGGACCCCGTCCCAGGAGTCCTTCCAGCAGTGGTTCGCCAGTCCGTCCGGTGAGCGGCGGCGGTATTCGAGCAGCTCATCGCCGTCGAGGTCCCCGAACTGGTCGATCCAGCGAAGTGCCTGGTCGATCTGCGGCGCCAGCTCGTGGAAGAGGTCGAGCGACCCGGTCCAGTTGGCCTGCTCGCACAGCAGGCACAAAAACAACGGCGTCGCGTCGACGGTTCCGTAGTAGCGGGCAAACGGGGTCAGGCCGGCGGCGGCGAGCTCGTCCTGGCGTAGTTCGTGCAGCACCTTGCCGGGCTCTTCGTCGCGCTCGTCGTCCATCGTGGACCCGAGGCGTCCGGCGAGGACACGGAGCGTCTCCGCGGCCATGTTGGGGTCGAACGCCAGTGTCTGCTGCGCGGTGATGATGCTGTCCCGGCCGAACAGCGTCGCGTACCACGGCACTCCGGCGGCGTAATAGCGCTGGCCGTCGAGCTCCGAGGCCAGCAAACGGAGGTCGAGCAGCGAACGGCGCAGGACGCGGTCTACCAGCTCGTCGTCGACCTCGACCCTGCACCGGCCGGCCAGCCAGGCGTCGGCGTCCGCGCCGGCCTGCGACATGGAGGCGCCCGGATCGCGTTCCATTATCCCGATCGATTGAGCTGTCGCCGCTCGTCCCTCGCCGAGCTCGAACCGGACATCGAGCGACACCTCCTCCCCCGGGGCGAGCTTCACCGCAACGCACAGACAGCCATCCTCCTGCGCTTCGGCGACGGCGCAGCCGACGGTCGTGGACCGTTCCACGCCGTCGACCCCCCTGGCCGCGAATTTGAGGGCGTGCGCGCGAACGTCGCGCGCCACGTCACGGCGGGCGGGCTGCACGAGCCCGCGCACCTCCAGCATCGGCGAGAAGTCCGCGTCGAGTCGCAGCTCGACGTCGAACCCGACGGCCTCGCGGGCGTGGGAGCGCAAACTGATCCGCTCGACCATCGCCGCCGGCTCCATCTGCCGGTCCAGTCGGATCTGGAGCGCCTGCAGCGGCAGCTGATTGCCGTCGGAGAGCGTCAGATCCGGATTGGTGAGCTCGAACACGGCTCCGGCCCCGGCGGAGTCGTTCGAGATCAACAATCGCGGACGGCGGCCGCCGATCCACAGCTCGTACCCGCGCAGATGCCGGCAGTCGGCGAGGTAGATCCCGAGCGGATGGTCGTCGGCGAGCGGGAGCCGTCCGTCGCGCAGGGCGACGCAGAAGGCGTTGCCCGCCTTGATGACGGTCGTCTCCGAAAGGTTGACCAGCTCACTCATCGTCCAAGCGGATCAGCTGGCCGTCGACGTGCGGTTCAACCTCGTTGGCGAAGAATCGCTCGAGGCCCGAGTTGTAGAGGACCGCGGCGACATCCGCCTCGGCCGGTGCCATCCCCGCCTGCGACCGACTGATGCACACCAGTCGGCCCTTGGCGCCGTGCTGCGCGTAGTACGGGGTCGTGTCATGGTCGAATGGCCCGTGCACGGATCGCCGCGAACGCGGACGCGACGTGGTCGGCTTCGAACAGGGCCCGGTCGATCTTCTCCGGGTGCGGCGCCTCGAGCAGCGGGTGGACCTTTGCCTTGGAGCTCGACCCCGGGGTGCAGAACAGCTCGACGTCGTGGCTGAGGTCAGATCCCGCGCCGGGAGCCGTGTCGGCCATGTGCCGGGCATTAGGCCCCCCTCGCCGCCGGTCAAGTTGACTTCTCGGGCAGCGGCCTACGGACGCGACCAGACGGGTTCGAAGGTCGACGTCTCCTCGATGAGCCCCAGGCGGTCCAGCGCGGCTCATCGCGGGCGAGTTGCGTCATCGAGGCTGGCTGCCTGCGCGACGTCGAGCCCACCTCGTTTGGTGCCGACATCTGGGGTAGCGGTCGTGTACGTCGACGGTCCTGCGGTAGCTCTGCCACGAGCATGCGGTGGATCTTCCGGATTCGGGGACGACGCACCGGTGTGCTCCATCAGCGCCTTGGCTGGCAAGGTGTCCCAGGGATTGCGTTCAACGGCGCCCCACACCGACAGCGACAGCCGCCCGCCGTGGCGCAGCACGCGCCGGTCCGCCAGCGCAGTCGCTGTATCGGCCATCAGCATGTAGCCCCAGCGGCAGAGCACGCCATCGGCGCTGTCGTCGCCGAGGTCCATTCGCTCGGCGTCCATTTCGTGATGCTCGACGTTGACGAGGCCGAGGCGCCCCGACGCGCGCCCCGCAGCCGCCACCATCTCGGGCGCGAAGTCGGTGAAGATCAGCCGCCCATCCGGCCCGATCGTGTGGGCAGCGGCAAGCCCGTCTCGCCGGTGCCCGCCGCCAGCTCGAGGATTGTCTGGCCCGGCTCGGGCCCTAATGCTTTGAGCATCTCCTCGGAGACGGCGCGCCAGGCCTCCGACATCCAACTCCGCTCTCGGTCCCAGCCCGCCGCCATCGCCTGCCAAATCTCGTAGCTGGCGCTGCGGTAATTCTCCCCCCTTCCCATAAACGCGATCGTATTCGACCAACGACACCCCGAGCGAAGAATGCGCGTGATGCACCCGGTGGGCACGCAGCAAGGAGCCGCGGACTGCTGCTCCCAGAGCACCGAGCACGAGCCGACGGCGAGCTGCCGACGCCCGGCTTCGTCAGCTACATGATCCCGCGGCTCAGCGGCTTCGAGCGCCACCACAAGCTCTGGCCGATCCCTGGGGAGGTCGGCAGCTGAAGTCGCTCGGGGAGGGCGCCCAGATCGCGAGCACGCGGGACCGTGGGGCTGATCTCCTAGCTCCCTAGCTGTCCGGCGCCCCGATCTTCGAGCGCCACGCCGTCTTCTCGGCGACCGTGTTGCGCAGGACCCCAATGCCCTCGGCTTCGAGTTCGACGCTGCTGCCCGGGGAGAGGTAGCGGTCGCGCTCGAAGCCG
>DATAUL010000273.1:0-7462 GCA_036268255.1 Solirubrobacteraceae bacterium
ACGAAGAGTCGAAGTCCATACCGTCTGCCGTCCGGTGAGTAAGACGACTCCCCTCGGCCGATCCGGTCGCCCTGCACAGACGCGCTTTCGCTTGTCAACGGGCATCGGCCTTTGTCGAAGCTGAGGCCTGCTTGGCGCGGACAGCAGGACCCGGCGGCACGTCGGTTCTCTGGTCTCGCTGTGCCGATGAGCCGTAGGGTTTGTGGCTGCCGGTCGACGGCGAACAGCGGGCGGTTGCAGATCGGACTGCGACCGTCCTGGGCTGGCAGCAGGAGCCGGGCGTAACGACGACGCACAACTCTTCCTACGCACGGACCGTGCCGGCGACGACATCGACGGCGGCGACGAGTGCTTTTGCATCGTCGCCGCACCAGCGGCGATGCCGGGGCTGCCTCTTGAGCTTGCGAGCGGCCCAGGGCAGAAGCCAGGGTGACGCTCGTCTCGGCGGACGACGTGGCCGCTGGTTCGTGCGACCAGGGGTGACGCCGTTGGCTCGAGCGCGGCCGGAACTATTCAGATTCAGCGGCACGGTCAGACTGTTACCGGTCGACGAGAAGTCAATCACCGGATTTAGGTGGTTCGGAGACCAGGTGCCGCGAACGGACCGGCCGCATCGGCAAACCTGAGCGCCTGCCCGTTACAGCTCCTCGAGGGCCGAGATGATCGCTGGGACCTCGGTCCGGCTGGTGTAGTCCGGATGGATGTCGGCGAACCGGACAATGCGATCGCGGTCAACCACCACGACCGTCGGCATCGGCAGTTCACTCGCACCGTCGAGGTTGCCGTTGCGGATGTCCAGGCCAAGTGCGCGCTGGGCCTCCAGTACGTCGTCGGCGGGCTGGAAGGCGACGCCCAGCCGGCGCGCGACCCGGGCGCCGGCGTCCGAGAGGACCGGGAACCCCAGCGAGTGCCTCTCGGCCGTGCTCAGCGACTCGTCCGGCTTCTGCGGGCTGATCGCGATCATGGTGGCGCCGTATCGGCCGAGCTGAGGGACCAGCTCTGACTGGTACTGGTGAAGAGCGAGGTTGCAGTATGGACACCAGCCGCCGCGATAGAAGACGAGCACCGATGGGCCGCTGGCAACCAGTTCGGACAGCGACACGTCCTTGCCGGTGGCGTCAGGGAGGATGAAGTCCTGCAGCAGGTCACCGGCGGCCACCGCGTCTGACCGCATCCCTCGGCCGATCATTCTGTCTCGGTCGCGCGCGAAGGCCTCGATCACCTCAGCCGGGAGTCGCCCGGTCGAGGCGGCCCGCACCTGGTCGGCTTGCTCTTGGATCGTTGGGCTCATCGGGATCTCCTTGGTTCGAGGGGAGTTGGACTATACAGTCCATCGATCTCGCGACGGTCCGCGAATCGCAGATCGAAGCGGTTCAGCTCGAAATCGCGGGACAGCAACTGGACCAGCGAGTCCACCTCGGGGTAAGATCGCCGGCATGAGCCAAGTTCCCGTCACGGATCAGGGACGCGAGACCAGGGCGCGGATCGTGGCCGCCGCCGCCGCGCTGATCGGCGAGCGGGGCGTTGCGGGCACCAGCCTGGATGACGTCCGCGCGGCGACCAGCTCCAGCAAGAGCCAGCTCTACCACTACTTCGGCGATAAGCACGGGCTCGTGCAGGCGGTGATCGACTACCAGTCGGCCTTGGTGCTCGGCGCACAGGTCGATGCGCTCGGTCGCGTGCGGGACTGGGACGGCCTCGAGCGCTGGGCTGACACGATGGTCGCCGTGATCGACGCCCGCGGCGCTCGGGGTGGCTGCCCGATCGGCACGCTGGCGGCGGCGCTGTCGGATAGCGACGAGCGGTTTCGAGTCGCGCTGAGCGAGGCGTTCGATCGCTGGCGCCAGGCGATCGCCGGAGCGCTGAGGGCGCTGCAAGAACGCCGCTTGCTGGCGTCCGACGCCGATCTCGAAGCGCTCACGACGACGACACTGGCGGCGATCCAGGGTGGCCTGCTGCTCGCCAAGACCAGTCGTGACAGCACGCAGCTGAAGGCCGCGCTGGATGGTGCGATCACGCACCTGCGCAGTTCTTAACGGTTTGAGTCACTCGGGCCCTAAGCCTTGACGGGCACGCTCATGCCTGGTCAACTGGTTGGACCCTACGGTCCAACCTTGAGTGCGACCGTCTAGCTGCGCACTCTCCCGGGCCGATTTGCCAGGGCAACCCCAAACCATTAGGAGATACGCAATGCGCATTTTCGCACGCTTGCTCACACGCAAGTGGCTGAGCACGGTGCTGCTGGGCTCTATCGGAGCGGCAGCCGCGGTCGTTCCTGCGACCGCCTCGGCCGCACCCCATGCCTCGCCGATCGTCGGACATGTGTATGTCAATGACAACACGGCCGGCACGAATACGATCGGCGCGTTCAACCGCCACGCAGACGGGTCGCTCACACCCGAGGCCGGATCCCCGTTCAACGCGGGTGGCGCCGGGAACGCAAGCGGCCTGGCGTCGCAAGGTGCGATCCAGATCACGGGTAACGGGCGGTATGTGCTAGCCGTCGATGCCGGGAGCAACCAGATCTCGGTGCTGAAGACCAACTTCGACGGCTCGCTGTCTCGGGAGAGCGTCGTCTCCTCCGGTGGCCAGCTGCCGGTGAGCGTCGCCGTCCACCACGACCTGGTGTATGTGGCCAACGCCAGTCCCACAAGCCCCAACTACACCGGCTTCACCCTCCATCACGGTCAGCTCACCCCGCTGGCCGGGTCGACGGTCGTGCTGTCGAATGGCGCCCAGCCAGCTGATGTCCTATTCAACGGCGACGGCCGGAAGCTCGTCGGGACCGAGGCCGGCTCAGGAGAGATCGACAGCTTCACGGTCGGTCACGACCGCCGGTTGACGCCCGCACCCGGGTCACCGTTCCCCGCCCAGGGAGTCGGGCCATTCGGGAGCGAGTTCAGCCCCGCCAACCCGAACCAGCTGTTCGTCTCAAACGCCCATAACGACGTCGCGGCCGGAACCACCGGCCATGGCACGGTCTCGGCGTTCGACGATTCGCCAAACGGCGTCCTCTCGTCGATCGGATCCTCCCCGTTCGCCGACCTCCAGACCGCACCTTGCTGGGTCGAGATCACTGACAACGGGCGGTTCCTGTTCACCGTGAACACCGGATCTGGCGAGATCTCGCGCTACTCGATCGCCTCCACCGGCGCGCTGACGCTGCTCGGCAGCACGCCGGTGCGCGCCACCGGCGGCGTTGGCGCAGTCGACGCACGGCTCAGCCCGGACGGCCGCACGCTGTACGTGGACGAGAGCACGACCGGCAAGGTCGGCGAGTTCGCCGTCAACGGCGGCAACCTGACCGCGCTGGTCGGCTCCCCGGTATCGCTCCCCAACACCGGGACCGCCGGTATCGCCACCGACTAGCCCCTCGCGACAATAGCCTGATCAGAAGCTAGGAGGACACGAGCTGGGGGCGAGAATGCCCCCAGCCCGTGCGGCGCAGCCCCTCAACCAGGGGGTCACGCCGATCTCGGTAGCGAGCATCGACCCAATCCAACCCCGCCACACCCCACCCCAAGGAGCTCCTCGCATGGACACCGTAGGCCTACTCGTCACGCTCGAAGCGAAAGCCGGCAGGGAGGACGAACTCGCCACCTTCCTCACCGGCGCCCTCCCGCTCGTCCAGCAAGAACCGGAAACGACCGCATGGTTCGCCATCCGGCTCGGCCCAACGCGGTTCGGCATCTTCGACGCCTTCCCCGGCGACGCCGGGCGTGACGCCCACCTCTCAGGCCAGGTCGCGGCAGCCCTCATGAAGGCCGCGCCAGAGCTCCTGGCCGCAGACCCCAGCATCGATAAGGTCGACGTCCTGGCCGAAAAGCTCCCCTAATCAGTCGAGTCACTCGGCTTAACCGTCCGCGTGAAGCGGGCGACCTCCCGACGGCCGAGCGCGACAAGAAGGCGCACAATGGCCGAGCAGCTGCGTCGGATCCCGATGCCTGTCAGCTGATCGCTGCGCACCCGACCGGATCCTGCAGGCGTCACAGGTCGCCCGCCTCGCTTCCAGTCTGGATCGCACAACCCACGTCTTCCCGATTGGTGACCGTCATGAATCTAACTGACAAGATCGGGCTCATTGCCGGCTCGACCCCAGCGATCGCGATCGCTGGGGTTGACGTGCGCAAGAGACGCGGGGTTGACGACTTCTGAAGGCCTCCGGGTCGACGGCGTGATTCCCGGTTTCCTCGTGAAGACGGCAGAAGGCCGCCTGCCTTCGATTAGCCTTTGGCAGAGAACTCCGAGCAGAGACACGCTTCAACGTTCACGCGCAACTCGGACGCGATTGTGCCGCGCACCTGCAACGCACGCGGAAAGCGGACGGTCGGTCCTCCCGAGACGGTGGCACCTGCTCTGTCGCAATCTGGGCAGTGTCGTCGAGACGGCCACCCTCAGCCGGACCCAGACGTCCGCGCCTCTGCTACGGGCCAGCTCGGAGTTCCGACGAGGGCGTCACGGCATCGACCTGCGCGACCGCAGCGTCTCGACACACGAGCGTCGAATGGAGCTCTCAGCAGTCGAGTACCGGCTTCTCTGCCAGCTCGCCGGCGAGCCCACTCGCGTGTTGACAAAGGTCAACTCTGACGGCGCAAGTCCACCGGAGTCAAGCGAGCGAGGAATTCGGGTACTCGGGGCGGGATGGGTGATCCCGTCCCCCGGGGAGGCTCTCGCTGGTTATCTGCCGCGCGCTTCGCGGATTGGGCGCTACGGGGAGGATCTGGCAGGACGCGCAGGCGCACACCTGCGCGGACGCATCAACGATGCGAGCGCTGCGACCGCAAGCCGCCCGACGGGGCTAGGGTCGGTAGACGAAGCGGTCGCCTGAGCTCATGGCGGAGCTGAGGCCGGCGACGGTGACGGTCACATCGACGGTGCCGTTGCGGTGCGCCGGCGCGCGGGCGGTGCAGATGGTGTGCGAGCGGCAGTGGACGCGAGAGGCAGTGAGGCGACCAAACCGCACGATCGTCTGTCCGCGCGCGGTCGCAAAGCCGGTACCGGTGAGGGTCACCCGCAAGCCGCCGTGGTTCCGGCCGCGCGCGGGCGCGACGGCGGTCACGGTCGGAGCACGCCGGACGGTGAGGCTCAGGCGCCGGCGCACGGCGGGAAACCTCCTGAGCGCCCCTCTCACCTCGAGGATGAACGTGGATACGCCCAGCCGGCGGGGGCGGCCGGTGATGCGGCCGCCGGCGCTGAGGCGCAGACCCCTGGGCAGCCGGCCGTGCACGAGCCGCCAGCGGAGCGGCGGGCTGCCGAGCACGGCGAACACGCCGCTGCTGTAGCTGCGTCTGAGCGCGGCCGCGGGGAGTCCGCGGGTGATGATGCGCGTCGGCGGAGCGACTGCCAGCGCCCGGGGGGAGCGCAGCCCCGTCGCCGGGCCAGTGAGGATTCCCGTCGGCGTCGCCGTCCCGGGGAGGTACTCGTTGACGCCGCCGAACTCGTTGGCGACGTAGAGGTCATCGGCGGCGTCGACGTCGAGACCCTCAGGATTGTCAAGCTGCGCCGACGCGCCCAGGATGCTGAGGACAGGCGGCGTGTCTCCATACGGCGGTTGGTTGAAGTACTCGGTCACCGACTGGCCGTAGAGGTTTGACACCAGCAGCTGACCTTTGCTGTCCTGCGCCAGCCCCACAGGCGTGTTGAGTCCGGTGCTCGGGCCGGTGATCGTCTGGAGGGGCGGGATATCGCCGGTGGCGCCGGCCGCGAACTCGACCAGGCTGCTGTGAGCGAGATCGGTGACCCAGATGTTGCCGGCGGCGTCGATCGTTACCGCCGACGGCTGATGCAGCGTGGTCAACAATCCGCCGATCGTCTGCACCGGGACCTGGTTGCCGTTCGCGCCCGCCGCATAAACGGTCACCGTGCTCGCCGCCTCGTTCGCGACGTACAAGCGCCCAGCGGAGTCAAGCGCCATCCCGGCAGGGACAGCCAGCCCGGTGAAGGGACCCGACAGGACCCGCAGCGGCGCGGCGTTGCCGCTCGCTCCGGCCGCGTAGTAGTTCACCGACGCCGTGTTGCCGTTGGCCACGTACAGGCCACCCGTCCCGTCGAGCACCAGGCCATCCGGTCCGTTTAGCTGGCTGAGCGGCCCGCCCAGCATGACCGTTGGCATCGCGTTCCCGCTTGCCCCCAGCGCAAACGCGCGCAGCACGCTGTTCGTCGCGTCAGACACCCACACGCCAGCGATCGGGACGGCGTTGACCGTGATCGTGTAGGCGTGGGTCGCCGTGTGCCCCGCGGCATCACTCACCGATACCGTGAAGCTGAAGCTGCCCGCTTTCTGCGGGGCGCCCACCAGCGCGCCGGTTTGGGCCAGCGAGATCCCCGGCGGCAACGCACCTGAGATCACCGACCAGGCAAACGGAAAGGTCCCCGCCATCGGGTCCAGCCGACCCCCATACGGCAACCCCACCGTGCCCGGCGGCAGAAACGGCTCCCTGATCGCAAACGGGGTCCACAGCCATGTGTCGTTGAGAATGGGATCGAGTCCGCCGCGCAAGCCGCCGAACACCAGCAGCTGATTGAAGGCGGCGTCGTACCCGGCCGCCGGAAGCGTGCGGGATGGCAATCCCTGTGCCGCCTGCCGAGCCCACGTCGACCCCGACCACACCCACACGTCGCCCAGGTCTGTAGACAAGGCCTGCGATTGGCCGCCGATCAGGAGCATCTGACCGGTGGCAGGGTCGTACACCAGCGGTGCGCCGTCGCGCGCACCGGGGCTCGTCGCCGGATGCTGCTGCACCCAGTTCGTGCCACTCCACAGCCAGGTGTCAGCAAAGTCGGCCAGAACTCCCGGCGTCGACTGCCGTCCGCCGAACATGACGAGCTGCGAGGTGGCGGCATCCCACCCCATCGACGCGAAGTCGCGCGCGCCGGGCACGGTCGCCGGTGACAGGTGCTGCCAGTTAGAGCCCGTCCACGCCCAGGTGCTGTTGCTGATCGTCCCGCCGCTGGTGACGCCGCCGAACATGATGATCTGGTGCGTGACGGGGTCATACGCCATCGCCGCCCCCTCCGTAGGCGGCGGGCTCGTCACCGGATGCAGCTGCACCCAGGTTGCGCCGTTCCATGTCCACGTGTCGCCGTCCTCAGAGAGCAGCCCCCCGCCGCCCATCCCGCCGAAGAGAACGAGCTGGCCCGTCGCAGCGTCATAGGCAATCATGGCCGCGTTCCGAGCGGACGGTGCGGTGGCGGGACCCGGCGCCCGCCAGCCCAACCCCGTCCAGAGCCACGTGTCGGCTGTGAACTGGCTGGCGCTGCCAGAGCCTCCGAACATCACGAACTGCTTCGTGGCCGGGTCATACGCGGCGGCCGCGTCGTACTTGGGCGGCGCGCTGAACTGCGCAGAAGCGAGCGGAAACCAGGTCGGCGCCGACGCCGCCGACGCGCCCGCCGCGCACTCCCCCATGACCCCCAGCATCAGCGACAAGACGACCAGCAAGGCGACGCGCAGCCGTGCCGG
>DATAUL010000274.1:0-1536 GCA_036268255.1 Solirubrobacteraceae bacterium
CCTGATACGCAGTCGCAGCTGTTCGCCGCCGACGGCGGTCTGAACCGGTACGTCAACGTCTACCTCAACGACGAGGATGTGCGCGTGCTCGACGGCCTCGAGACCGAGGTCGGAGCGTCAGACACCCTGGTCATCCTGCCCGCGATGGCGGGCGGGGCCGCCTCGCTGTAGCCCGATTTAGCCTCGGGCCGGTTGGCCCGACGGACAACCGGGGTAGCTACACTTCCTGAAGCAATGGCCACCGAGACGTTGCAGAACAAGCCCTGCGGTGGGCGCTACGGCGACATCGTCCAGTCGATCGGGCATACGCCGCTGATCGAGCTCAAGCGCCTCAGCCCCAAGCCGGGCGTGCGCATCTGGGCCAAGCTGGAGTCCCGCAACCCCACCGGCTCGATCAAGGACCGCGTCGCGCGGGCGCTGATCGAGGACGCCGAGGCGAAGGGACTGATCCGCCCCGGTCAGACGATCCTGGAGCCGACCAGCGGCAACACAGGGATCTCGCTGGCGATGATCTGCGGGCGCAAGGGCTACGACCTCAAGGTCGTGATGCCGGAGAACGTCACCCGGGAGCGCACCGAGCTGCTGCGCATGTACGGCGCCGACATCGTCTACTCCGAGGGCTCCAAGGGCTCCAACGGCGCGGTCGAGAAGGCGCTTGACATGGCCGAGAAGGACGCGTCGTACTACATGCCCTATCAGTACGGCAACCCGGCGAACCCCGACGCGCATTACAACGGCACGGCGCTGGAGATCCTCGAGGAGCTCGACGAGATCGCCGCCTTCGTGGCCGGGCTGGGCACCGGCGGGACGCTGATGGGCAACGGCCGCCGGCTCAAGGAGGAGCTCGGCGACGCCTGCAAGATCGTCGCGGCCGAGCCGATGCAGGGCGAGCCCGTGCAGGGGCTGCGCTCGCTCGACGACGGCTTCATCCCGCCGATCATCGACCTGTCGCTGCTGGACCGCAAGATCTTCGTCACCAACCACGACGCGATCACCTGGACGCGCAAGCTGCTCGACGAGGAGCGGCTGTTCGCCGGCGTCTCGACCGGCGCGATCGCGCGCGTCGCGGTCCGTATCGCGGGCGAGATCGACGAGGGCAACGTCGTGTTCATCGTCTGCGACGACGGCTGGAAGTACCTCTCCTCCGGGATCTACACCCGCCCCGTCGAGGAGATCGAGAATCTGGATTCCACCGTCTGGTGGTACGCGAGGACGACGACGACGGCGCGTCGCGCCGGGCGGTGTTACGCGGCGCGGGGGCGGTGCTCACGGGGGTCGGGGGAATCGTGCTGGCGGGCTGCGGCGGCCAGAAATCCACCACCACCACCAGCACGCAGCCGGTCAAGGATTCTCCGCCCGCTGTCCTGGACAGCGACGTCCGGATCCTCAAGCGGGCACTCGAACTCGAGCGCCGCACCGTCGCCGCCTACGTGGCGGGTATACCGCTGCTCGACCATAAGCAGTCCAAGACCGCCAAGGAGTTCCTCAACGAGGAGCTCGAGCACACCGGCGAGCTCATCTCCCTGATCAAGGCCG
>DATAUL010000275.1:0-3972 GCA_036268255.1 Solirubrobacteraceae bacterium
CCCTCTGCCCGCAGCCGACGGCACAGGACGGACAGATCGACGGCACGACCCTGTCGGCCGGCCTCGTCCGGGGAACGAGCTGTTCAGAGCGCGCCGATTGTGCGGCCCGGCCCAGACCCAGGCCGTCGCCGGTCAACTGGCGCAGAAACGGAGGGGTGAGACGACGCCCGATGGTCATCGCGCGGGCAAGCCTACCCGAGCGCAACCATCAGCCGTGTGAGGTTGTCATTCGTCGAACAGGCGGTCATCGCGGGTCGGCGTCTCGTCGTTGTTCTACGCACCATCTTGGTGGGTCACCGCGCACTGCAGCAACATGGCATGCACGAACGCCTGCGGGAGGTTGCCGCGCAGCTGGCGCTGAGCGACATCGAACTCCTCCGACATGAGTCCTGAGGGGCCGCTCCCCGCGCGCGTGCGTTCAAACCAGCGAGCGGCGCGCACCCGGTCGCCCTGCTGGGCATAGGCCAGCGCCATCAGGAACCCGCACAGCAAGAATGCTCCCTCCGCCTCGCCGAGCGGCCGTTCATCTGGTCGGAAGCGGTAGCAGTAGCCGTCTTCGGTGAGCTCCTGCTCGACGGCGGCGAGAGTCGCCAGGGAGCGGGGGTCGTCAGGGCCGATGGCTCCTCGGATGACTGGCAGCAACAGGGAAGCATCAACGCGGGGGTCCGCCGGTGAGCGCTGCCAGCGACCGGACGGGTGCAGGCAGTCCGCGCCGGTCTCGGCAGCAATGACGTCGGCCAGTGCCACCCACGGTGCGCCGCGCTCAGATGGCTGGTGGGTGGCGATGGCGCGCAGCCCGGCAACGCAGATCAAGCGGCTGTGGGTCCAGTTGTCGGGCTCGAGCTCCCAGATGCCGGCGTCGGGCTGGTGCCAGCGTTGCTCGATGGCGCTGATGGCCGCCTCGACGGCTCGCCAGCCGTCGGCGTCCAGATGGTCGTGTTCGGCCGATGCGGCGAAGAGCAGCAGCGCTTCGCCGAAGGCGTCGAGCTGGAACTGCTGGTTGACCCAGTTACCGGCGATGTCGGTTCCCCCGGGATAGCCCGGAAGTCCGAGGTTGCGCTCGCCGGGAACCCGGCCTCCGTCGATCGTGTAGGCGGGCACCATCCGTGATCCGTCGGCGAGCAGACGGTCACAGACGAAGCGCACGGCGTCGTCGAGCAGAGGGTAGGGACCGGCTTTGGCCACCGCCTGACCGGCGAGGCATTGGTCGCGTATCCACACATAGCGATAGTCGTAGCTGCGTCCCTCGCGCGCGCGTTCGGGCAGCGACATGGTGGCGGCGGCCACCGTCCCGCCTCGGGCGCCGGTCAGCCCGGAGAGCACCGCGTAGGCGTGGCGGGCGTCCCGCGGGGCCACGGCGCTGCGCAGATCGGGCAGCCGGCCGCGCCACGCGGCCTCCGTGCTCGACCAGGCGCGGTCGGCCTCGAGCGTCGAATCGCGGTCACCGTCGAGGCTCATGACGAGCACGAGGTCGTGGCTGCTTCCCTCTGTCAGCTCGAGCGTCATCCCCAGTGGGTGACCGCTGTGAGCGTCCTGTTGGATCTCGGCCTGCGACCCCCCGTACCAGCTGACGGCGGCGTCGCCGAGCCGGGCGCGCCAGACGCCGTCGTCGGTCCGCCGCAAGGAGCGCGCCTGGCGGGCGCCGAAGTGCGAGCGGAGGTCCAGCACGACGTTGACGCGCGCGTCGCCCCGCACGGCCAGGATGCGGCGCAGGACCACCGCACGGTTCTCGTCGCTGGGCAAAGCGAGGGCCTCGCGGCACTCCACGACCCCGTCGTCGGTGATCCAGCGGCTGCGCCAGATTAGTCCCAGCTCGTAGAAGCCGCCCCACACGAACCGCTCCTGAGGCGTGACCGCGTAGGACCCACGACCTCCGATGAGCGTGGCAAAGCAGGCGTCGGAGTCCCAGCGCGGGAAGCACATCCAGGCAAAATCGCCCCGTGGCCCCACCAGCACCCCGCGCTCACCGTCAGCCAGCAGCGCGTACTCACGCAGCGACTGCGGAGGACTGAGCCGAGCCAGGTCGGCGGCCGTGGTCATGATCGGCTGGGCAGCCCGCGCATCGGCTGATCAACCCCGTTGAGCGGCGAGGCCGAGCGCGGCGGCGGCAGTGGCGCCGGCGGCACCGGCCAGCAGCCGCCGATGCCTGGACAGCCACAGCTGGGGGCTGGACGTCTTGGCCTCGTCATCGAAGATGCCGTGCGTGGCCGCCATCTGCGGCAACGGAGAGAGGAGGTTGTCCGGTCGATCGGCGGCGACGGGCATATCCGGTATCTGCTGACCGGAGAATGCGGTGCGGGCCAGGTAACGGTCGGCGAGGCTCGGCGCGAGCATGTTGCCGAGGATCGCCTGCACGGCGCTATAGCCCACCCATAGCTCTCGCCGATGGTGGTGGGCGGCCCAGTAGACGGCCTCCGCCGGAATCTCGGGCTGATAGATGGGGGGCACGGGCTTGGGGTGGTTGGGCAGCTTGGAACGACACCAGTTGAACTGGGTGGTGTTGACGCCGGGCAGCTGGACCATGGTGATGCGCACTTTGCTCTTGTCGTGCAGCAGCTCGGTGCGGACCGAGTCGGTGAACCCGCGGATCGCGAACTTGGATCCGCAGTAGGCGCCCTGCAGTGGGATCGCCCGGTAGGAGAGCGCCGAGCCGACCTGGATGATCTTTCCGTGATCGCGGACGGTCATCCGCCGCAACGCCGCCATGGTGCCGTAGACAGTGCCGAGGTAGGTGACCTCGGTGGCTCGCTTGAACTCGGCGGGATCTGTATCGACCGCCTTGGCGAACACGGTCGCCATGGCGTCGTTGATCCAGGTGTCGATCGGGCCGAAGCGGCGCTCGGCCGCGATGGCGGCCGCTTCCACCTGCTCGGCGTCGGCTACATCCGTGGGCAGGATGAGGGCCTCACCACCCAGCTCGTGCACCTCGCGCTCGACGTCGCGCAGCGCCGCCTCGCCCCGTGCCAACAGCGCGAGACGGGCTCCGCGTTTGGCGAAGGCGTGCGCGATCGCCCGTCCCACTCCGCCGGACGCGCCGGTCACGACGACCACTTCCGGACTCGCTTCCCTAGTCAAAGCGCCACCTTCCTCTGGACATTGCGTGGTCGTTCATGCCGCATAACGCTCCGCATCGCTCCAGCGAAACTCGACACCCATGCCGGGCACGTCGACATTCGGCCACAGCGCTCCGGCTTGGGCGAGGGCGGCACCATCAAAGAGCATGCCCTCGATGCGCACGTGGTCGTGGAAGTACTCCACGTGCACCATCGTCTCCAGCGCCACCCCCACATTGGCGTGGATCGTCGGTGAGCAATGCAGCGACAGCGGCCGCGAGCGGGCCCGGCACAGAGCGTCGACGCGCAGCAGGCCGGAGATCCCAGCGCAGCGCGTGACATCGGCCTGCAGGACGTCGACGGCGTGGGCATCGAGCATGCGCTGGAAGTAGGACAGGTCATCGCCGTACTCGCCGGCGGCGACGGCCATGCCCGCCGGTACCCGCTCGCGCACCGTACGGAGACCTTCGAGGTCCTCGGAGGAGACTGGCTCCTCAAACCAGCTGACGTCGAAGTCGGCGAGCTCGTCGGCGACGGCGATCGCCTCGGCCGGCCGGTAGGCGCCGTTGGCATCGACGAACAGCCGGACGTCCGGTCCGATCGCCTCGCGGGCTGCGCCGACGCGACCCGGATCCTGGGCCCGCGCTCGTCCGATCTTCATCTTGACCATCGTGATGCCCTGCTGGACCCAGTCTGCGAGCTGCGTGCGCAGGCGGCTGTCCGAGTAGGAGGTGAAGCCACCGCTGCCGTAGATCGGCACGCTCTGATGAAAGCGCCCGAGCAGCGTAACCAGGGGAAGCGAGAGCAGCTTGGCCTTGAGATCCCACAGAGCGACGTCGACGGCGGCGATCGCCATCGAGCCCATCCCCGGCCGGCCGCTGTTGCGCAACGCGGCGGCCATCGCCGCCCATGCCCGGGG
>DATAUL010000276.1:0-1910 GCA_036268255.1 Solirubrobacteraceae bacterium
CGCCGCGCGACTTTTGAATTCCGCAGAGGGACGCGCGGACGCCGGATCGCTGGACTGGCTGGGCGTCGTGCTGCTCTGCCCCGGACTCGCCGGCGTCGTGTTCGGTCTGGCGGAGACCGAGACCAGCGGCGGGCTGGGCTCACCGATCGCCTGGGGCCCGATCGCCGCCGGGGTGCTGCTGATCGCTCTCTTCGTGCGCCACGCGCTGCGCGCCCGGCGCCCACTACTGGACATGCACCTGTTCCGCTCCGCCGGCTTCAGCGCAGCCGCCGCGACCACGTTCCTGCTTGGCGCGGGGCTCTTCGGTTCAATGCTCCTACTGCCGCTCTACTACCAGGTCGACCGGGGCGCGAGTGCGCTGAGCGCCGGCCTGCTGATGGCACCGCAGGGGATCGGGGCCGCCCTGGTGATGCCTCTCTCCGGCCGGCTCACCGATCGGATCGGCGGAGGACGCGTGGCCCTTTTCGGCATCGCCGTGATGTGTCTGGCCACGATCCCGCTCGTCACCGTCCAGGCGACGAGCTCCTACAGGTGGCTGGCGCTCGTGCTGCTGGTGCGCGGGGTCGGCCTGGGGTGTTCGATGATGCCGACCATGGCCTCGGCGTACGCCGTCCTGCGCAGTGACCAGGTGCCGGGAGGGACGAGCATCCTGAATACGCTTCAGCGCCTCGGAGGATCGATCGGCACAGCCTTGCTCGCCGTCGTGCTCACTGACCAGGCGCGCGGAGCACTCGGGGCGGCGGCCGGTACCGGCGAGGTGCTCCAGACACTGTCGCCGACCGTTCGTGTTCACGTGGCCGGTCCGCTGGCAAACGCCTTCGGCCATACGTTCTCGTGGGCTCTCGGCGCGACCCTGGTAGCCCTCATCCCGGCGAGCGTGCTTTTCGTCACCCAGCGCCGGGATCGCCGAGCGATGGCGGCACGCCCAGCCGGCACCCGCGAACCGCGCCTTCCAACCGGCGAGGCCCAAGCAAGACCCGCATCACAGATATCGGAACCATCCGCGATGCCCGCCGCTTAGACACGGAAGTGACTCTCGGAAGTGACTCCCTGCCTCGAGGGGCGCGAAGCGAGGGCGAGACGGTGCTCGGCCGTCCCGCCCTCGACATCACCCATCCAATGGTCACGGCGGTCCGCGAGCCCAGGCGTTGTGCGGTGCAAGCCGCGGCCGGAGCCTCGCGCCGGGCGCGCGGGTTCGCGCGGTGCCGTGGCGAATCCGGCAGACGGTCCGCCACAGAGTCGCGCGCACCTTGCCACCGCGGACGCGGCGCCGTGGCCGCACTCGCTGCACCAGGGTGGCCACTTGGACCATAGGTCCGTGGCCCTGGCCTCCGGGCGTCCCGAGCGCGCGAGCCGACCCGACGGCGGACGACCCGAAGAGCGCCAGAACGAGCGCTGCGACGGCCAGGGTCTTGCGGTGGAGATGCATTTGCGTCTCAGTTCGCTGATGAGGAAGGAACGCTGCAACTGGAGGTTGACGTGGCAGCGTGAGAGCAATGTCGATGAGGACGAAGACTTCTCTACGAGCCGACACCATCCTCGTGTCTCACCGCTCGCGGCCCAGTCCGTGGTCACAGCGGTTGGCCAGGGTGTGCACAGCGAACCCACAGGTTCGGCTGTCAAGCTATCGCCGTGAGACCTGCAGCGGCGAGTAAGACGGGGGATCGCACTCGGGTGCTGGTGGTGGATGACGAACCGAACATCACCGAGCTGGTGTCACTTGCCCTCCGCTATGAGGATTTCGATGTAAGCAGCGCTCATGACGGTCGCGCAGCGCTGCGAGCCGCTCGCGAGTTCAGGCCGGAGCTGATGATTCTCGACGTGACGATGCCAGACATCGACGGGCTCGAGGTGGTGCGGCGGATGCGGGCGGAGAACATCTGGACGCCAGTGATGTTCCTCACCGCGCG
>DATAUL010000277.1:0-25320 GCA_036268255.1 Solirubrobacteraceae bacterium
CTTGGCCATCGAGGCCTTGGCGTGGATCAGCTTGGGGTCGGTGTCTTCGCCGTCGACCATCTCGCACACCGCGAGCACCAGCAGGCGGCCGAGCGCCGCATCGGTCGCCGAGTCGGCCAGCGGGAACGAGATTCCCTCGTAATCCATGATCCGCTGGCCGCCCTGGACGCGCGTCAGGGCCCAGTCGGTCGTCTCGTCGAGCAGGCGCCACATCGCCCCCAGCCCGTGGGTGGCGATCCCCAGGCGCTCCTCGGTGAACCAGCGCCGCTGCAGGTTCTCACCCTCCCCGACGCCGCCGATCACCGCATCGGAAGCCACCTCGACGGCGGTGAAGCGGATCGTCGGATGCCCGTGCGGGTAACCGTGGGTGAACGGCGGATCGTCGACGAACTCCACGCCGGGCGCCCCCGGCTCGACGAGCAGCAGCGTGGGCAGCTTCTCAGAGCCTTCGACGACGTTGGCCATGACAACGAGCACGCGGGCGACGTCACCGGAGGTCACGAACCACTTCTCGCCATTGATCCGCCAGCCGCCGCCCGGCAGCGGGTGCGCGGTCGTGGCGATGCCGCCGGGATCGGACCCGGCCTCGGCCTCGGTGACGGCGTAGGCGTCGCCGCCCTCGCCGGCCAACGCCGGACGGACGTAGCGCTCGCGCTGCTCCTCGCTCGCCTCCTCCCACACGTTGTAGACGCTCGGCACGTGCCAGTGCAGGCCACCGGTGACCCGCCCGAACTGCTCGTTGACCTCAAACCACTGCCGCATCGACCAGCCCTGGCCACCGAGGTTCGTAGGGATCCGCCCGCCGTGCAGGTTGGCGGCGATCGCCGCCTGCTTGATCGCGGTGACGGTCGCCGCGGGCAGGCGACCACCGGCCAGTTCGGCCTCCTGCTCGAGCGGCATCAGCACGTCCTGGACGAACGCGCGGGCGCGCTCGACGGCGGGGGCGGTGGTGGCGGTCATGAGTGCATCTCCTCGAGGCGGGCGCGATCGTGGGCGGTCAGACGCGCACCGCGTCCGGGAAGCCCGAGCAACAGGTTGTGGTGGTTGGCGATCACCCGGCGCGCACGTTCGCCGGCATGTCGGACCTCGGGATCGACGGACTGCGTCCGCCGCTCGATCAGTTCCACCACGTCGTGGAGGTATCGCAGCCATCGCCGCTGCCCCCGGCGCATCACGATCCGCTCGATTCGCGCCCGCTCGGCAGCCACGGCGGACGCCTCGGCCCGGTGGCCGGCCGTCAGCGTGGCAACGGCCGCGGGAAGCTCGCGCTCGGGCTCCGGGGTGATCGACAGCCAGGTTGCGCGCTTGACCATGGCCGGTAGACTAACAACAACTGATCACAAAGTCAGGATGAGGAGAATGGACACCACCGTCGCCCCGCCGCCCGTCGCCACCGGTTCCGCCCTGGAGCCGCGCCTGTACATCGATCCGCAGCTGCTGGCCGCCGAGCAGGAGCTGATCTTCGAGCGCACGTGGCAGCTCGCCGGTCACATCTCGGCCCTGCCCCGCACGGGCAGCTATCTGACCGCCCATGCCGGGACCCAGCCCGTGCTCGTGATCCGCGACGAGGACGGGGCTCTGCGCGCGTATCGCAACGTGTGCCGCCATCGCGGCTCGCGCCTGCTGAGCGGATCCGGACAGTGCAAGGCGGCGATTCGCTGCCGTTATCACGGGTGGACCTACCGCCTCGACGGGAGCTTGATCGGCGTGCCCGAGGGCCTGGGCTTCGGTGACAAGCTCGACAAGCCGGCGCTCGGCCTGATGCCGGCTCGCGTGGAGGAGATGTGCGGGCTGGTGTTCGTCAACCTCGATCGCGACGCCACGCCGCTGGCCGAGCTCGTCGGCGACCTCACGAAGCGCCTGGCCCGCTATCGGATCGACACGCTCAAGTCCTTTGCCGTCTCGGGAGGCAGCCGCCAGCCCGCCAACTGGAAGGCGGTGGCCGACAACTACCTCGAGGGCTACCACATCCCGATCGCCCACCCGGGCCTGATGCGGATGCTCGATTACAAGCACTACGACGTCGAGGTCAACGAGCACTACGTGTGGTTCGAATCGCCACTGCGCGAGAAGCCCTCGAGCAACCGGCTGGAGCGGCTGTACGCGCGGATGGTCACGCCGATGCCGGGACTCGGGCCCGATGACCGGCGCGTGTGGCGCTACGCCTTCATCTATCCCAACACGACGATCGACCTGTATCCCGACCAGGTCAACACCTGGCAGATGCTGCCCGACGGGGTCGGGTCCACGAGCGACACGTGGGGCAGCTACCGCGCCGCCGGCGCCGACCCGCGCACCCGCCTGGTGCAGTGGGCCAATCAGCGACTCAACACGCTCGTGTTCGACGAGGACATCGACCTCGTCGACAACGTGCAGCAGGGACTGCAGACGCGCGGGTATCGCTGCGGACCGCTCGGTGCCCGCGAGGCCGGGGTGGCGTGGTTCGCCGACCGGGTCCGCGCCGACCTGGCCCCGGCGCTGACGTGAGGCGATGAGCGCGGGGGCGCGCGAACGGATCCTCGCCGCCGCCGTGCGGCGGATCGCGCTCGAGGGGATCGACGCGGTGGCGATCGCGCGGATCGCGATGGACGCCGGGGTCTCCACCTCGCTCGTGCACTATCACTTTGACAGCCGCGAGTCGCTGCTCGCCGAAGCGCTCGACTACTCCTATGCGCACGCCGGAGCAGTGCGGCTCGGAGCCGATCTCGAGGGAACGACGCACGCCGAGCGGCTGGCGGCGATGGTCGACCAGTGCCTGCCGACGACGCCGGAGCTGCACGCCGACTGGGTCCTGTGGGTGGAGCTGTGGCTGCGCGCCGTGCGCCACCCGGAGTTGCGTCCCGTCGCCGCCGAGCTGTACGCGCGGCTGCACGCCTGGTTTGCCGACGAGATCTCCGCCGGAATCGTCGACGGCGAATTCGCGCGCTGCGATCCCCAGGAGGTGGCCGACCGCGCGCTGGCGCTGCTCGACGGCTTCGGCGTCAGGACGCTGATCGGCGATTCGGCGATCCCGCTGGCGCGGGCCCGCTCATCCGTGCGGTCCGCCCTTGCGGGCGAGCTCGGGCTCGGGCTCGGGCTCGGCGAGCAGCTCACCGCTCGGGACCAGTCTCACCGCGTGACTGCCGCTGGCTAGCGCGACTCGCCCGCGGCTGACCACCTATCAACGCGACGCGCGCAGGCGGAGGGTGATCCCGCCACGGCTACCCCGCGCGGCGCAACCTCGGGTTGCGTGCGATAAAAGTGACCGTATGCGGCACTTTTATCGCACCTTGCCCCTCACGGGACCCGCAGTGCCCAGGACCGACGCCGGAGGGGGCGATAAGTGCTCATAGTCAACCCTTATCGCCCACGCCACTGCGAGGTTGCGCACTAGGAGCCCGTTGAACTTTCGATCGTGGTGAGGCGGCTGATCTCGTTCAGGACGCCGAGGAGCAGACCGGTCAACCTGATGATCTGGGCGGCGCGGGCGCTGGAGGTGCTGGCCTGCTCGTCACTCGCGTCCCTGTGGGCGGCCAGGAGGCGCTTAAGGTTGATCGCGGTCGCGGCGGCGAGCAGCTGTAGCTGAACCAGCCGGGTGCCGCGGCATCGCGCCCGGGCAGCGCCATGGCGCTTAAGCTCTGCGATAGCGCCCTCGGCATGCGCTTGACGATCAACGGCAGCATCACGGCCGATCGCGGTGCGCATCCGTTCTCGAGCGGCGATCGCGGCGGGATGCTTGGCAGCCGGCTGCGGCGCGATCAACGCCGTGGCCTTGAGCCGCTGCAGCGTCGCATAGGACGCCTCGCTGGCATCGCCGCTGTCGGCGGTCAGCTCAGCGACCTGGTGGCCAGCGAACCGCGCTCGCGTGACCACATCGTCAAGACAGTCAGCCTCGCTGCCGGTCGCGCGTTCGGCCTGCACCGCGACGATCACCCGTGCCTTGGGATCAACCGCGACCTGGCCGCGATGCACCAGATGCTTGCGATGCCCCGGCTTGTAACGCAACTTGGCGTCGGGATCGGTCACCGACACCGCCGTCGCATTCGACGCCACCCGTTTCGGGGTCGGCCCCGACCGTGACTCGGCCAGCTCAAGCGCCGGCCTCGCTCCCGCCCCACCCTCGGGCAGACTCTCGCCGTCGCCGTCGATTGACGCAAAGCTCGGCACGCAGACTCTTGAGCGCCGCGTCGGCCTCGATATGCGTACCGTCGACCAGCAGCCGTCGCCCGCCGACCAATCCCGCATCGGTGCACTGGCGCAGCACCGCCGTGAACAGCTGCTCAAACACCAACGAGTCCGCAAACCGCTTGGTCTGCGCATGACTAAACGTCGAATGATCCGGCAGCCGCTCGGTCAACCCGAACCCCAAAAACCGCCGGATCGACACGTCCGTGCAAGCCACCCGCAACGTCTCACGCATCGACGGCAACCCCCGCCACGCCAACACCAACGCGAGCTTCACCAGCACCGCCGGATCGATCCCGAGCCGCCCGGCGCCACCAGCGCGATAAAACGGCCGCGCCGTCTCACGCACATGACCCCAATCAATCAACGCCTCAATCCGTCGAAGATCGTCATCGACCGGAACCAGATCATCCAGACAAACGATCTGCACCTGCCGGGTTTCTTCGCCTAACCGGACCGCGAACGCAGTGAGTGCCATCCCCACAGCCTCCCGGTCACCCCGGACGAAACTTCAACACGCTCCTAGGCGGGAGCTCCCGCCGAGGCGGGCTCACCGGCGGCGGCGGCATGGACGCGGTTGCGCCCCTCGCTCTTGGCTACGTAGAGGGCCCGGTCGGCGGCGCGGAACAGGGTCACGGCGTCGCCGGCATCCTCAGGCAGCACCGCCACACCGCAGCTGGCCGTGATCGGACGGTCTATGCCGGCCACGCGGATCGCCGCAATCGCCGCGCGGGTCGCCTCGGCGACCTGGACGGCGCCCGGCTTGTCGGCGCCCGGGAGCAGGATCAGGAACTCCTCGCCGCCGTAGCGCCCGACGAAGTCTGAGGTGCGAATCACGTTGCGAAAGGCCACGCCCACCGCGGCCAGAACCTCGTCACCGCGATCGTGGCCGTAGACGTCGTTGACCTGCTTGAAGTGGTCGAGGTCGACGAGCACCGCGGACAGCGGCGTGATCGTCCGAGACGCCTGGGCGACCATTCGCTTCAGGGTGTCCTGCACCGAGCGCTGGTTGGGCAGGCCGGTGAGCGGGTCGGTGGCGGCGCGAAGCTGGGCGAGTGCCAGGTTGCGCAGGTTGCCCAGCACCGGCGCCGCCTGGGCGACCGTCTCGCGGATCCGCAGGGCGTCCGCGCGCTCGGTGGCGGCGGGCTGGTTGACGAGCACCGAGCCGATCACCTCGCCCCCGACGACCAGCGGCTCACAGCTCGAGACGCCCGGCAACCGACCGCACACCTCGCAGCTCATCAACGGCTCGCGGGCATCACCCTGCGAGTGGCCAGTGGCGAAGCGGATCGCCAGGCACGCCCGTGGCCCGGCGTGCTCGAGCGCGGGCCGCAGCTCGTCGAGCTCGACCAGCGTGGTCCGCGGCTGCAGGCGATCGTCGCTGTTGTTGCGTGAGAGCACGACGGCGCGCGAGCCCGGGTGGGTGCGCTCCAGCTGACGGCGCAGCAGCTCATGGGCTTCGTCCTCGTCCTCGGTCGCCTGCAGACGGCCGGTGTACTCGCTCGAGCCCTCGGCGTAGCCGCGGTCCTGCGCCTGAGAGCGCAGCAGCCGGCGAAGCGTGCGGCCGGCGCGGATCATCGTGGCGGCCGCGAGCAGCGCCAGCGCCGCCGCCGCCAGCATCCATGTCCGGCTGCGATCGTAGGTGTGGGTCGCCGCCGTGTGGGCGGCGGCGCCATCGCTCACCTCCCTGGGCAAGCGGCCGGAGACGAGCGCGATCAGTGGATCGAGCGTCCGGTCGACCGCTGCTGCGCTGAGCGGCCGGCCACCGCGCTCTGCCAGCAGACCGCGGTGGGCGGTTGTGAGGTAGACGGTCCAGAGCTGAGAGATCCGTTCGATCTGCGCCTTCTCGTTGGGCGGGTCGCCGGCGTGAACGGCCTGCAGCGAGGAGATGTCGCTGCGCACGCTGGGAATCACGATCTCCTCGAGCTCAGCGCGCTGACGATCGGCGGCCGGCCCACGAGGCGAGAACGTGATCTGCAGACTGATCGTCTCGGCGTGTCCCAGCTCGGTGAGGAGGTTGCCGGTCCGCACGACGGTGAGCAGGTTGTCTGAGAACACCTGACGGTTGGCGGCGTTGACGTCGGCCAGTCCGCGCAGACCGACGACAACCGTGCCGACGAGCGCCAACACAACGGTCCCCAGAGAGAGGAAGAACCGGGCGCTCGCACCCGGCCTGGAAAGGGCCATTCCAACTCGTATCGACCCCGACCGACCGCGGCTTTAGGTGAGCGCGGCCATCCCCAGCGCCTCGCGGGCCGCCGCGCGGCCGGTGGCTACCGCCCCCTCCATGTAGCCCGCCACCCAGTGGTCGGAGCCGGCCACGTAGAACGGCGGCTCGTGGGTGCCGTGCAGCGGGCCGACCCTACCCAGGTCGCCCGGAGCCCAGGCGGCGATGTAGCCGAGCGTGAACGGATCCGCGCCCCACAGACGCTCGATCAGCGCGTTCGGCTCGCGCGCCGCCTCCCCGTAGAGCCGGACCAGACCGTCGAGCACGTCCCGCGCACGAGCCGCCGGCGGGGCGGCGAGGAAGGCCGAAAGGCGCTCGGGCGGCACGAGCAGCGATAGCGTGCCGGGTCCCTGGGGCCAGGTGGAGCCGAACAGCCACTCACATTCGGCCAGGCCGCTCTGCCCGCCCGCCTGCCAGAAGGGCTGCTCGTAGGCGGCCACGACCTTGGCGGCCAGCGCCTGGCGCTGGGCGCGCAACGACTCCAGGCGCGCCTCGCTGAGTCCGGTGATCTCCACCGCGCGGAGCGGCCCGGCCGGGATCGCGCAGACCACGGCCTCGGCACGGACGGTCTCCCCGCCGGCCAGTGTCACCACGACGCCGCCTGCGGTCACCGCGACCGCCACCACCGGCGCGTTGAGGCGAACCTGATCGCCCAGCTCGGCGGCCATCCGTTGCACGACCGCGGCCGAGCCCTCGGCGCAGCGCAGACCCTCCCAGGCCGCCAGGTCATAGAACGCCTCACCGGGCAGCCACGCGTGTTTGCGCAGCTCGGCGAGCAGCGATGTCCGCTCGGGCCCGTCGCAGGACAACGACAGCGAGGCCAGAGCGTGGCGGCGATGAACGGCGCCCGACGCGTTCAGCGAGCGCAGCCATGCGCCGACGCTCAGCCCGTCCAGGCGTCGGGCGTCCGGATGGTCCCAGGGAGCCGCCGGGTCGACGGTCGCCGCCAGGCGCTCGAACTCCAGATCCACCCGCGCCAGGTCCGCGCGCTCGGCGTCGGTCATCCACGGGATGTCGTCACCGACGTGGACCCCGTCCTCCAGCCCCCAGCTGATCTCCCCCGGGTCGTTGACATACGACGGCTCGATGGTGAGGCCCAGCTCGCCGACCAGCTCCCGGTAGGCGACATGGGCGTGGCCGATCACCTCGCCGCCGAGCTGTACTCGGCGTCCGTCGGCCAGCGTCGCGGCCTCGACACGTCCGCCCACCCGCTCACGGGCCTCCAGCACGACGACGTCGGCACCCCCACGTGTTAGGTCGCGCGCTGCGGCCAAACCCGCCAATCCGGCTCCCAGGACGACGATGTCACTCACGTTCGGCTCTCTCTCACGTCCCCGGCTTGACGCGGCCGCCGCGCCGCGATAGTTTCCTGACTCGCCGTTCAGTATACGTCTCGACTCAAGGTGACCGAATGAGTCCGCGTCCGAAGGTTGACCACCTGCGCAAGCCGCAGATCGTCGCCGCCGCCGCTGAGGTGCTGTACGAGCGTGGGCTGTTCGCCACGCGTATCGCCGACATCGCCGAACGCGCGGGGACGAGCTCACCCACGATCCTGTACTACTTCGAGTCCAAGGACCGGCTGCTCGAGGAGGCGGTCGAGTACGCCGACCGCGGGTTCTATGAGCGCCTTTCCGACGGCCAGGATCGCGCGGGATCGCCGGGCGAGCGATTGGTCGATCTGATCGAGCAGACGAGCCTCGGGCCCGGCGGCCTGAACGACTACACGCTGTGGATGGAGATCTGGGTGCGCGCCCGGCGCGATGAGTCGGTGCGCAGCACCTACGTCGAGCTGGACCGCCGTCAGCGGGCGCTGATCGCCGAGATCGTGCGCGAGGGCCAGCTTCAGGGCGAGTTCGACGCCGCCGCCGACCCAAATGACTTCGCCGTCGTGCTCTCGGGCCTGCTCGACGGCCTCGGCGTCCAGGTGACGCTCGGCCAGCCCGACGTGACGCCCGAGCGAATGGTCGACCGCTGCCTGGCCGTCGCTTCCCGCGAGCTCGGCTGTACGCTGCGCCGCCACAACGCACTCACCTCCGAGCGCGGCGCGCGACGATGATCGACCCCGACCTCCCACACCCGCGCAGCACGCGACGCAGCTTCCTGCGCACTGCCGGAGCGGCGGCCGCCGGGCTGTCGGTCCCCGGGCTGCTGGCGGCGTGCGGGACGACCCAGCCGCTGCCCGCCCCCGGCGGCGCCGCCGGGCCGAGCCGCGGGCAGGGCCCAGGCGGACTCCAGCTGGCACGGCCCGACCAGCCGGTCGTGCTGCCGATCTACGCAGACAACAAGCCGATCGCCTCCGGGCTGAAGCCCGAGAAGGGCCCGCTGCAGCTCTACAACTGGCAGGAGTACATCGCTCCCGACGTGATCAAGTCGTTCGAGAAACGCTACGGCGTCAAGGTGCAGATTTCGACGTTCTCGACGATGGACGAGGCGGTGGCCAAGATCCAGTCGGGCGCCGTGCAGTTCGACGCGTTCGTGCCTGAGCTCGTCTACCTGGAGCGGCTGGCCGTCGGCAAGGTGCTCGCCCCGCTGAACCTCGACTACATCCCCAATCTCGAGCACAACGCGTGGCCGACGCTCGTCAACCCCTGGTACGACTTCGGCAGCCGCTACACCGTCCCCTACACGATCTACACCACGGGGATCGGCTGGCGGACCGACAAGCTGCCGAACTTCAATCCGACCAAGTATGCGAACCCGTGGGACGCCCTGTGGCAGGAGGGGCCGAAGATCTCCGGGCTGGTGGGCATGCTCGACGATCAGCACGACGCGCTGTCGATGGCGCTCTTGCGCAACGGGGTGACCGACGTCAACACCGACAACCCGGCGCAGATCGCTGCCGCCCAGAAGGCCATCCAGCAGCTGGTCAAGAGCGCCAACCTCAAGTTCGACACCAACGAGTACCAGCACCTCGCCGACGGCTCGCTGTGGCTACACCAGGCGTGGTCGGGCGACGTGGCGGCCACGCCGCTGTACGCGCCCAAGGGGACGAAGGCGAGCGCGTTCGCCTACTGGTGGCCGACGAACGGGCACGGACCGATCAACAACGACACGATGGCGGTGGTGCGCGGGGCCAAGAACCCGGTCCTCGCCCACCTGTTCCTCAACCACGTGCTCGACATCGAAACGGCGTTCACCAACTACGGCTACATCCTGTACCAGCAGCCGCTCAACGCGATGACCCCCCAGGCGGTGGTCAAACGCCAGCTCGTCGCCCCCAACCTGACGAGCACGCTCATCGCCGAGCGCCAGTTCAACGCAGGATATGTGCAGGGGCCGCTGAGCACCCCCGGCGAGACCCTGTGGGAGAACGCCTGGGCGGCGGTCAAGTCGACGTGAGCGCGACCGCGATCGAATCCCGCTCGTCCTACTGGCGGTCGTTCGCCCTACCCGGGGTAGCGTGGCTGATCCTGTTCGTCGTCGTCCCCGCGTACGCCGTGCTGGCGATCGCATTCGGCCGGGTCAACTTCCTCTTCCAACCCGTGCCGTACTGGAACCCGCTGCACTGGAACCCTGGGTACATCTCCAAGGCGTTCGGCGGGTCGCTGCCCGGCGGCGAGTACTGGCCCTCGATCCGCAACACACTCGTCTACGTCGCGGTCTCGCTGGGCCTGTGCTTCACGATCGGCTATCCGGTCGCCTACTACGTCGCCCGCCACGCCAAACGGACCAAGACGATGCTCATCGTCCTGCTGGTGATCCCCTTCTGGGTCAGCTACCTGCTGCGGATGCTGGCTTGGATCGGGTTGCTGTCGCCCGACGGATACGTCAACCAGATCCTGCAGTCGATCGGCATCGCCCATCCCCCGGACTGGCTGGACGGGAACCCCTACTCGGTCATCCTCGCGCTCGTCTACGGCTACATCCCGTATTTCATCCTGCCGGTGTTCGCCGGGCTGGACCGGATCGATAAGAGCCAGATCGAGGCCGCCCGCGATCTCGGCGCCACGCCGTTTCGCGCGTTTCTGCACGTGACCCTGCCGCTCTCGAAGGCGAGCATCATGGCCGGCGCAGCGCTCGTCGTGCTGCCGATGTTCGGCGACTACTACACCAATGACCTGATCTCGGCCTCCCCTCACACGAACATGCTCGGCAACGAGATCAACCTGTTCGTGCAGGGTGGCTCGCAGAAGAACCTCGGCGCCTCCTTGGTGATCGTGCTGATGGCGATCCTCGCCGTCGGCATGGCCTACTACCTGTACGCGACGCTGCGCGACCAGAGGCGGATGGCAACGGGATGACTCACGCCGCCGACATACAGGCGAGGCCGGATGCCGAGCGGAGGCGATCAGCGTGAGCGTCGCGGAGACGGAGACGGAGCCGGCGACCGAGGGACAGGCGATCATCGCCAGCCCCGGCGGGCGCCGGAACCTCATACCGCGGCGCCTGCGCAACCCCTGGGGCGAGCCCCGTTTCCTCGTCGCCGGCACGTGGGTCTACATCGCGTGGGCGCTGGTGCCGGTCGTGATCGCGATCCTCTTCTCGTTCAACGCCGGGCGTTCGCGCAGCGTGTGGCAGGGCTTCTCGATCAAGTGGTGGTGGGGCGACCCGAACCTCTCGATCTTCCACAACTCCGACTACACCCACGCGCTGGTGCACAGCCTCCTGCTGGCCGGGCTCGACATGGTGATCGCCACTCCGCTCGGCGTGCTGCTGGCGCTGGGGCTGGCCCGCTGGCGCGGCCGCGGCTCGGGGCTGGCCAACTCGCTGATGCTGATTCCCCTCGTCACGCCCGAGATCGTGATGGCCGTCTCGCTGCTCGTGGTCTTCACCCAGCTGGCGCTCGTGCCGTTCAGCCTCGTGCACCTCGGCACGACCGCGCAGGTCGTCGGCCAGGTGACGTTCTCGCTCTCCTACGTGGTCGTCATCGTCCGCAGCCGGCTGGCCTCGATCGGCGGTCAGTACGAGGAGGCGGCGCGTGATCTGGGAGCGACGCCCGTTCAGGCGCTGCGGCTCGTGCTGATCCCCCTGCTCGCGCCCGCGATCCTGGCCAGCATGCTGATCGTGTTCGCGCTCTCGATTGACGACTTCGTCGTGACCCAGTACATGTCCTCGAACTCCACGACCACCACCATCCCCATGTTCCTTTACTCCAACGCCCGTGGCGGCACCACCACTCCCGCGCTCAACGCGCTCGCCACGATCCTCGTCGTCGTCACCCTCTTCGGGGTGACGGTCGCCTACCTCCTGTACACCGCGCTGGGCCGGCGCACCGGCAGCGCCGGAAGCGGCGCTGCGGCGCTGCGCGAGCTGTCCGGACTCGAGGCGGGGGTCTAGGTGGCCTCCCCGTCGATCACCGGTGAGGTCGAGCTCCGCGGGCTGTGCAAGCGCTTCGACGACGCGGTCGCCGTCGACAACATCGACGCGCTCATCCACGCCGGTGAGTTCTTCTCGCTGCTCGGCCCGTCGGGCTGCGGTAAGACGACGACGCTGCGGATGATCGCCGGCTTCGAGCGCCCCACGTCCGGCGAGATCCTGCTCGATGGCGTCGATGTCGCCCAGACGCCGCCTCACCGGCGAAACGTGCACACGGTGTTTCAGAACTACGCGCTGTTCCCCCACCTCGACGTGTTCGACAACGTCGCCTTCGGCCTGCGCCGGCGCAAGGTCGCGCGCGACGAGGTGACCCGGCGCGTCGACGAGGCGATCGAACTCGTCGAGTTGGGTGGCCTGGGCGCGCGGCGACCGCAGCAGCTCTCCGGCGGCCAGCAGCAGCGCGTGGCCCTCGCCCGGGCGCTGGTCCTGCGCCCCGCGCTGCTGCTGCTCGACGAGCCGCTCGGCGCACTGGACGCCAAGATCAGAAAGCAGCTGCGCCTGGAGCTCAAGGCGCTCCAGGAGGAGGTCGGGATCACGTTCGTGTTCGTGACCCACGACCAGGAGGAGGCGCTCAGCATGAGCGACCGGGTTGCCGTCATGAGCAACGGGAAGATCGAGCAGGTGGGCACGCCGGAGAACGTCTACGAGGACCCGGCGACCGTGTTCGTGGCCGACTTCCTCGGGGTCTCGAACCTGATGGACGCGCAGGCCGCAGCAGATCCGGGGAGTCCGGCTCATTGCTCGGTCAAGATCGGCGACTTCACGCTGCGCGCCGCCTGCGGTGACACATCGGCCCGCGGGGCGGTCAAGGTCGTCGCCCGCCCCGAGCGGGTTCAGCTGCTCGCCCACGGCGCCTCCCAGGAGAACTGTCTCCCCGGCATGGTCGAGCGCACGGTGTACGTCGGCGCCACCCTGCAGGTGATGATCCGCCTCGTCACCGGCGCCCAGCTGCAGGCCTCCGTGACCAACACCGGAGCCGCGGACGGCTTCGACCAGGGCGCGCCGGTCTCCGTCCACGTCCCCGCCGACGCGCTGCGCGTGCTCGGCGCCGAGCCACCGCCCCCGGCCGACCCCGACGCCGCCACGCCCGATGAGGACGCAGCCGCGGCCGAACCCAGCCAGACCACCGGCTGACGCCAGCCGCTCATAGACTCACTTGCCGTGAGCGTCGCCGAGCTGCTGGAGGGCAAGCGGGTCTGCGTCTGCGGTGGCTCCGGGGGGGTCGGCAAGACGACCACCTCGGCGGCCGTCGCGCTCGGCATGGCCTCGCGCGGGGCCAAGGTGGCGGTCGTCACGATCGATCCCGCGCGGCGCCTGGCCAACGCGCTGGGCTTGCAGGAGCTTCAGAACGAGCCGCGGCGGGTCGATCCCGCGCGCCTGGGCGCGGACTGCACCGGCGAACTTTGGGCGATGACGCTCGATCCGAAGCGCACCTTCGACGAGCTGATCGAGCGGATCGCCGCCGATCCCGAGCGAGCCGCCGAGATCAAGGCCAATCCGATCTACCGTGAGCTGTCGACCGCCGTTTCAGGCTCCCAGGAGTTCACTGCCGTGGCCAAGCTCTACGAGCTGCAGCGCGAGGGCAACTTCGACCTGCTGGTGCTCGACACGCCGCCGTCACGCAACGCGTTGGACTTCCTCGACGCCCCCGGGCGGCTGACCTCGTTTCTCGAGGGACGAGCGCTGAAAGCGTTCGTCCGGCCCACTGGCCTGGGGATGCGCGTACTCGGACGCGGTGCCGCCCCGCTGCTGAGCGCCCTTCGCAAGGTGACGGGCGTCGACCTGATCTCCGACCTGACGACGTTCTTCGGTCTGCTGGGCGACATGACCGAGGACTTCTCCGAGCGCGCGGCGGCCGTGGAGCAGATGCTCAAGGCGCCCACGAGCGCGTTCGTGCTCGTCACCTCCGCCTCGGCCCCGGCGATCGACGAGGCGATCTGGTTTCGGCGCACGCTGCAGGAGAGCGGGCTGCCGTTCGCCGGGGTGATCGTCAACCGCTATCACCACGACGTGATCGGCGACGCCGCCCCCGCCGAGCTGACCGACGCGCTGCGCGAGCACCTGCCGGCCGGCCTGGCCACCCGCGTGGCCGCCAACTTCAACGACTATCACCTGCTCGCCCGGCGCGACCGGCGCAACGTGGCGCGCCTCGTCTCAGAGCTCGGCGACGAGGGCGGGCATCTGATCCTTGTCCCCCACCTCGACGACGACGTGCACGACATCGAGGGCCTGGAACGCGTCCAGGGCTACCTGTTCGCCTCCGACTCCGAGCGCGAGGCGCTGATCTCAAAGCTCGTCGCCTGAGTCGCGCGGCTCAGCCTCGGCCATTGCCGCCATGGATCGCCCGCAGTCTGATCGCCACGCTGTCGGCGGCGGGCGCCCAGCTCGAGAACTGCAGCACGGTCTCCTGCCAGCGCTCGCGGGGGATCTCGGCCTCGTCGGAGACCATCGCCACCCGTTCCTGGTGAAGCAGCTCCCAGACCGCCTGCTCAGCCACCGAAAGCTGCTCGGAGGCGCGCCACTGCGGGTGGGCGGCACCGGCGAGGGCGAACACCGCGCGCAGGTCGATCGGCTCACCGGCGCGCGCGACGACCTCCTCCTTGAGCGTCTCCACCTCGGGCCGCGCCTGGGCGCCGCGCTCCGCCTCGGCGACCACCTCCCCGGTCACGTCCACTGAGTCCTTGGTGGCCTGCCCCCAGCCCCGACCGAGACCCAGCTCGTCGAGTCGCACCGTGGGTCCGTGGAGGACCTTGAGCTTGGTGCGCTCGGGTGCCCAGCGGCGCTCTTCGTGTTCGATCATCGCGCCCTGGACCCAGGGGCGGACGAAGCGCGCGTCGAGTTCGGCGCGCTGAAGGTTGAACACCCGGGCCGTGTGCGGAAACTGGCGCAGCTCGAGGTGGTAGACCGCGGTCATCCGGCCGGCTCGTCACCCCGCTCGCGATACCGCTGGCGCGCCTCGGCGATCTCGCGATCCGCGGCCGCTCGGTCCGCCCACCCCGTCGGCTCGGAGTGCCGATCGGGATCGAGGTCCTTGTAGACCGAGAAGAAATGGAAGATCTCGTCGCGCAGCAGCTTGGGCAGCTCGTCGAGCTGCTCGTAGATGTTCCAGCCGGGGTCGCTCGTCGGCACGCAGACGATCTTGTCGTCCTGCCCGTTCTCGTCGACCATGCAGAAGACGCCGAGCGGGCGCACCGGGACCAGACAGCCGGGGAACGTGGGTTCCGACAGACACACGAGCACGTCGAGCTCATCGCCGTCGAGGCCCAGTGTCTGGGGGACAAACCCGTAATCGGTCGGATACACGACCGATGCCGACACGAAGCGGTCGAATCTGATCGCCCCCAAAGCCGGGTCGAACTCATACTTGTTGCGGCTCCCCTTGGGGATCTCGACCATGCAGATGAGCTCGTCGTCGGCCACGCACTCAGCGTATCTCGCCCTGAGCGTCCCGAGACGCAGAACGAGCGGGCCGAAGCCCGCCCGTCGCTGCGGATCGCGCTCCCCCTGACTACTTACGAGCCCCAGGACTTACGGTGTCGTGCCTGGTGGGCATAACACTCCCGGTCTTCGATGAAGACCGAGTAGGGAGCGGTCTGCCCTTCAGATTAGCGAGCCGGGACCTGCGCCGCTTCCGCGAGCAGGTCGTCGGCCACCGCGCACAGGTCGCTGTCGAGGTGGCCGCAGAGCGCGTCGCGCAGAATCGCCCGCAGGTGCTCGGCCAGTTCGTCGACGAGCGCCGAGACTCCGCGCTCGTCTGATGCCATGCCGGTGATCACGGCCGCCTCGAGCTTGCTCGCGCGGGCGACCCGCTGGGCGAGCGCGGCGCGCTCCTCCGGCGCCCCGCAGATGACGGCCAGCCGCTGGGCAAGGCGGCCGGTGGCCGGCCCCTCGGGCTCGAGCAGCGCCCGCAGCGCCAGTAGGTAATCGGTCAGCGCCTCCAACGGCGCGAGACGCTCGCAGCCCATCTCAAAGCGAGCCCGCGCCCAGCCCAGCTCGCCGCCGCCGGGCGCGCGGCGCGACACGAGACGGTAGAAGGCCCGCAGCTCCTCCTGCTGGGCGGAGGGGATCAGCGTGAGCAGGCGAGGGCGTCCGCTGACGCCGATCGGCACCGGGCGCCAGGTGCCGGCCTCCCCGCGCGCGTAGGCCACCGGTCCGAGGGCATAGCCGCCGCGCTCGAACAGCCGCAGCGCGGAGAGAATGCGCCGGAAGCGGGCCCGCGCCACCGACACGGGCGGTCGGTCGACGCGCTCCTGATCGATCGCCAGCAGCGCCAGCACGTTCGGCTCGTCACTGTCGCCCCACACCGCCTCCGGAGGAGCGTCGCCCAGCGCGTCGCCGCGGATCAGCGACAGGCCCTCGCCGAGCTCGAGTTCGTTCGTGTTTGGATCAAGCGCGATTCCGAGCACCGGCGCGACCACGGTGGCGATGCAGTGCCCCTCGTACAGGGCGTGCTCCAGCTCTCCGTAGGCGGCCTCGAAGTGCGCGGGCTCGAACCCGAATTCGCTGCGCTCGGCGAACACCGCCCCCAGGAACGCCTCGACCACGGCCTCGGCCAGCCCCCGGCGGTTCTCCGGCAGCTTGACCTCCCCGCGCTCCACCAGGTAGGCGTCAAGCGCCTCGCAGCCCGTGAGGGCGCGAACCGCCTCGCGGTGACTGGGCAGCGCGGCCAGCGCCGTGCGGCGCGAGGCGATGAACTCGCCGGTGAGCGGCCGGTAGACGTACAGCGCCCGGCCAGAGGCACGGCCGCCTCCGCGCTCCTCCGTGACCTCGAAGGGGATCTCGGCGCCGGCCGCCTCGGCGGACAACCGCCCGGAGGCGTCGACGGTGAAGGTCTCCAGCTGGCGGTGCAGGGCGGCGTTGCGCACCCGGGCGGTTTCTGCGCGGCGGGCGTCAATCCTCTCGCCGCAGCACGAGTTGCAGTGCGGCTAGCGCCGTTCTTCGATCTCGCGGAGGTGGGCGATGTTGCGCTCGTCCCCGGCGTCCTCCGAGGGCGCGCCGGCCAGCCACGCGTCGACGATCTCCACCAGCCCGGCCTCGGAGGTGGCCCGCAGGCTGAGGGCGAGGACGTTGGCGTCGTTCCAGCGGCGGGCTCCGGCGGCAGTGGCCGCATCGGCGCACAGCGCCGCCCGGATGCCGGGGACCTTGTTGGCGGCGATCGAGGCGCCTGTCCCCGTCCAGCAGGCGACGATCGCCTGGTCGGCGGCGCCCGTGACGACGTCGCGGGCGGCGCGCTCGGACGCCCAGGCCCAGTCGGGGCGCTCGTCGACGGCGTAGGCGCCGTGCAGCAGCGCTTCGTGCCCGCGCGCACGGAGGAGGTCAGGCAGCGCGGGGGCTACGCCGGTCAGCTCATCGGCCGAGACGGCGATGCGCATCCAGCCGCCCGGTCAGGCGGCGACGACGGCCGGCTCGCGCTCGTCGGCGGAGTCGAGGTCCTCGCCGCAGTCGGCGCCCAGCCACTGGCGCCCGTAGGCGCGCATGTCCTCGATGAGAGGCACGAGTGCCCGTCCCTTGGGGGTGAGCACGTACTCGACGCGCGGGGGAACCTCGGGGAACGTCTGGCGCTCGACGACTCCCTCTTCCTCCAGTGCCCGTAGGCGCAGCGAGAGGGTTCGGGGACTGATCCCCCGCAGCGAGCGCTCGAGCTCGCAGAACCGGGAGCGTCCGTCGGCAAGGTCACGGATCACCAGCAGCGTCCACTTGCCGCAGACGATTTCTGCCGTACGGCAGACCGGGCATGTATCGCTTGTTGCCATCTAAAGGCCGATTCTAGCGCAACACTTCACGAACTGAAGCGCTGTCACGCGAGAACGCCGCGCGCGGCCGGCGGGTCCAAGGCGACCGGAGCCGCCGACCTGTGGCCTACCTGATCGTGTACGTGTAAGGGATTACGGCCACCTCGTCGGCCTGTGGGAAACTCACGAGTCGCGTCCCGGATGTCCCGAACTCGGAAGTAGCCCCGTGTCGTCGAGGCACGGCGTGCCCGTCACCTGGGTGCCGGAGGCCCCGGTCGTCGACTCAAGGTCCGGATCCCCGCGCGCCGGCTGGGACTCGAGCTGGATCGGCGTCGGCGCTAGGCGACGTCGCGCAGCTTCTGCGCCTCGGCCAGCGACTGCAGCTTCTTGAGCGACTGGTTCTCGATCTGACGGATACGCTCGCGCGTGACGTTGAACGTGCGGCCGACCTCGTCCAGCGTGCGGGGGTGCTCCCCGCCCAGGCCGTAGCGCAGCTCGAGCACCCGCCGCTCGCGGTAGCTGAGGTTCTCGAGCGCCTCGCGGAGGGCTTCCTTGGTCAGGATCTCGGCGGCGCGCTCGTACGGCGACTCGGCGCGCTCGTCGGCGATGAACTGGCCGAACTCCGACTCCTCCTCGTCGCCGACCGGCTTCTCGAGCGAGACGGGAGCCTGAGCCGAGCGCTTGATCGACTCGACCTCCTCGGGCTCGATGCCGGTCACCTCGGCGATCTCCTCGGCGGTGGGCTCGCGGCCCAGTTCGGTCACCAGCTTGCGCTCGGCGCGGCCGATCTTGTTGAGCTTCTCGACGACGTGCACGGGGATGCGGATCGTGCGGGCCTTGTCGGCCAGTGCGCGGGCGATCGCCTGACGGATCCACCAGGTGGCGTAGGTCGAGAACTTGAAGCCCTTGCGGTAGTCGAACTTCTCGGCGGCGCGGACGAGACCGAGCGTGCCCTCCTGGATCAGGTCCAGGAACGGCAGGCCCTGGTTGCGGTAGTTCTTGGCGATCGAGACCACGAGACGGAGGTTGGACTCGACCATCTTCTGCTTGGCGTCCAGGTCACCGCGCTCGATCCGCTTGGCCAGGTCGACCTCCTCCTGGGCGGTCAGCAGGCGCACCTTGCCGATGTCCTTGAGGAACAGCTGGAGCGAATCCGTCGTCATGTCCGGCTTGAGGTCCAGAGCCGTTTTCGCTTTGCGCCGGCCTCGCTTGTCAGGCGCGCGCTCTACCTCGGTGGCGGCCAGGGCTGGGTCGACTTCTTCGACAAGCTCGATCTCGGCGCGCTCGAGAAAGCCGTGCAGCTCCTCGACGTCGGCTTCGTCCAGATCGAGCTCAGAGACGGCGCCCGCGATCTCCGAATAGGTAAGGACGCCGAGCTGCTGGCCTCGGTTGACGAGGCCCTTGATCTCTTCGAGTTCCTGCAGTTCCGCAACAGACATCTGATTCCGTTTCCGTCGTTGGCGGCGGCCCTGGCGGTGCCGGCGCTGAGTTCAACAACTCGGGCTCTGCTCATCAGAGCGTAGGCCCGCTACTCAAACATAGTCGGCGACTATAGCCACTATACTTTATGAAGGCAACGTGGTGACGGGGCCTGCATGAGCGTGAGGGCAGATTGCCCGAGCGCGCGTTGAGCGGCAGCTCTCGGCGCCGTCATTCACCACATATACATAGAACAACCGCGACGGTTGCAAAGTTACGCCAAGATTTCCCTGGGAATCGACATGCACGCCCGCGGTGCGCGATCATGGGAGGCGATGACCGCCAAGCGCCAGCCCGGAGTTCTCGGGTCCCTGCCTCGCACGCGCCCGCACCGGCGCAGTGACAAACGACCCGACGCCGCCGCCCCGGTTGCCGCCCCGGAACCGAAGGTCAGCGCCGCCGTACCGGCACCCAAGCGCACTGCCGCCAAGTCCCGTGCCGCGGCCAAGCCCGGCGCCGCGGCCAAGCCACAGGCCGCGGCCAAGCCCCGTCCGGCGCCCAAGCCCCGCGCCGCCAAGCCAAGCGCCGCCGCCAAGCCCGCCGGAACGCCAACCGACGCGCCGAAGGCCCGGCCGACCCAGGCCCGCGAGCCCGCGCCGCCGCCCCCCGCCGCCGCCCCAGGGACGTTGGAAACGGCGGTCCAAGCGGCCGCCGAACTGGCCGAGATCGGCTTGCAGGCCAGCGCTCGTGCGCTGCGCCGCACCCTGTCGCGCCTGCCCCGGCCCTGATCAGCACGCGCTGATTCGATCCGCCTCGCCGCAACCGGCGGCGTTGGTCGCGGAGTTACGTATACTCATCCGCCATCAGCCGAGCGGCCGCGTCTCCGGACCCGGCCGGCGGGGGAACCACTGCGGACCTGAATTCAGGTCCGCTGGGGCGAATCGGTCCCGCTAAGGACCGTAGCGCCGTTAGGCGCGAGCCCGTCAGCTCACCTCGTAGGCAATGAACACAGACGGAACCAACGATGGTGAAAAGACGCTCCTACGCCTATCCCCTGCTCGCGCTCCTGTGCGCCGCGCTGGCCGTCCCGCCGGCCGGCTGGGCCGCATCGGGTGGCTCCGGCCTCGGCGGGCCGTCCGCCGGTTCATCGGGCTCGACGACCGGCACCGCGACCGGCACCACGCAGGGCGCGACCCCGGGACCGACGGCCAGCCCCGCCCTGCAGAGCGGCGATGTCACCGTCAGCACCAGCGGTGGCGGGATCACGCTGCAGACGCGGGCCTCGGCGATCCTGCGCAAGACCCTGACGTTCACGGGCAGCGTGCCTTCGGCGGCCGGCAAGACGATCGAGATCCAGCGCTCCGGCCACCAGACCGCCTGGACGTGGGCCGACACCGTCCACACCACAGTCGCCAGCGACGGCTCGTTCACCGCCACGTGGACCGCCAACCACATCGGGCGCTTCGCGATGCGCGCCGTGATCGCCTCCGCCAACAACGCGAGCTCGGCAACGGTCACCCCCTCGCTGACGACAACCGTGTACCGGCCGTCTCGCGCAAGCTGGTACGGACCGGGCATGTACGGCTCGCGCACGGCGTGCGGCACGAAGCTGACCAAGAGCACGATCGGCGTCGCCAACAAGACCCTCCCGTGCGGCATGCGCGTCGCGATCTACTACCGCGGCCAGACGCTGACGGTGCCGGTGATCGACCACGGCCCGTACGTCGCCGGCCGCGACTGGGATCTCACGGCGGCAACAGCCCGGGTCCTCGGGATCGACGGCGTGGCGCTCATCGACGCCGTCTCGCTGCCCACTCACTAGCGCGTCCGTCTTGCGTGGGTGACAGCCGGAACCGCCTGGCGGCAATCGCCGAGCCGGCTCAGGGGGCGACGTCGGTCCCGCTTGCCGCGGCGGCGAACCGCGCCTCCTCGGCGGCATCGATCAGCTCGTCCGCGGTGTGACCGTCCTCGCCGAGCACGGCCACTCCGACGCTGGCGATCAGCGGCGCTCCGCGCCACGCGGCACCGTTTCCGACCGCCTCGGCGATCCGAGCGGCGAGCGCGAGGGCCGCGGAGCGCCCCGTCTCGCGGGCGATGATCCACGCCCGGCCGTCGGTCTCGGAGACGAGGATGTCCTGGCGGCGCACCGCCTGACGGACGGCCTGGGCGAAGTGCTCGAAGGCGGCCATCGCCGCGACCGCGCTCTCGGTCGCGGCGACCCGCTCGGCGTCGTCGAGCTCGACGAGCAGCAGCGACAGCGGCGCACCGTCGGCGCGGGCGACCGCCTCCTCCAGCGCGTCCAGCCACAGCGGTTCGGCGGATGACGGATCCGCCTGGGGGCCGCCGGGCGGCCCGCCCACGGGGGGTCCTGCGGCGGCCATCCCCCCGATCGGCGGGTGTGGCTCGGCCGGCGGCGAGACTGCGACCGACAGGCGCTCCAGCGCAGCGACCCGCAGGAGGGCACAGACGAGCGCCAGCCGCTCGGCCAGCTCCGAGATGACCTCCGCGTCGTCGGCGGGCAGCGCCTGGCGCAGGGCCGCCCACAGCACGCCGCCGAGGGCATCGACCGCGCGCACGGCCGCCGCCGCGTCACCACCCGCCCCGGCCATCTCCCCGACCCGCGTGGCCAGCGGGCGCAGCGGGCCGTCCGCTTCCAGGCGGAGCAGCTCCCGGTCGTCGGCGAGCGCGCGCAGCACCGCCTCGCACAGCTGCGGGCCCTCGTCGACGAGGGCGGCGCCCAGCAGCGCCGGGGCGTCCTGGAGCGGAGCGTCCTCGAGGAGGGCGAGCAGCCATCCCTTGGCCAGATCGGCGGCCCGCGGCACGAGCAGGTCGATCGGGGCGTCGGCGACGGGGCGGGCCCGGCGCCGGCGCGGTACGGACGGCGCCATGGCGGTCTTGTATCACGCGGTGCGGTGGGTGGGGGCGGTACCGGGCCCGGTTGCGAGCCACCGGGTGGTCGGGCGGCGGATTCGCAATATGCTGGGGACCCGTCCGGTCCTTATGAGATCACGATGTCGACCACGCTGATTTCCGTCGCCCACGCGCGTGAGAGCGTGCTCAAGGTGATCTCGCCGCTCGATCCCGAGATGGTGGCGATCGACGACGCGCTCGGTCGGGTTCTCGCCGAGGACGTGCGCGCCGCCGAGAACGTGCCGCCGTTCCCCTGCTCGGCGATGGACGGATACGCGATCCTCGCCGGGGACTCCGGCCGCCACCTGACGATCGTCGGGGAGTCGCGGGCCGGGACACCGGCCGGGCAGGCCGTCGGCGAGGGCGAGGCGATCCGCGTCTCAACCGGCGCGGCGATCCCCGCCGGCGCCACCGCGGTCATCCCCCAGGAGGAGGTCGACCGCGCGAAGGACGCGCTCGAGACCCGCGCCGCCAGCGCGCCCGGTCAGCACATCCGCGACGCCGGAGAGGACATGCGCGCCGGCGCTCTGCAGCTCATCGCCGGCTCGCGCCTGACCGCGGTCGAGCTCGGCGCCGCCGTGAGCGCCGGGGTGGGAACGCTGTCGGTCTCCCGACGGCCCCGGGTGATGATCCTGTGCACGGGGGACGAGCTCCGCGCCCCCGGCGAGCCGCTCGGACCGGGCGAGATCCACAACTCCAACGCCCCCATGCTGGTCGGATTGTCTACCGGCGCCGGGGCGCTCGCCGCTCCCGCCCGGCGCCTGCCCGACGACCGGGCCGCCACCGAGCGCGGCATCGAGGAGGCGTTGCGCGGCTCGGATGTGGTGATCATCTCCGGCGGCGTCTCGGTCGGCCCTCACGATCACGTCAAGCCCGCGCTCGCCGAGCTCGGCGTCGATGAGGTGTTCTGGTCCGTCGCGCTGCAGCCAGGCAAGCCGACGTGGTTCGGGTTGCTCCGCTCGGATGAGCGGGAGGCCGCGTCCCCGCTCGTGTTCGGCCTGCCCGGCAATCCCGTCTCGGCGGTCGTCACGTTCTCACTGTTCGTCGCCCCCGCGCTGGCGGCTCTGCAGGGGGGTCCCGCACCGCGCCCGCCGCATGCGCAGGCCGCCCTGGCCACCGATGTCAAGCGCAATCCACGCCGCGACCAGGCGATCCGCGTCCGCCTCGAGCTCGGCGGCGAGGACACCGGCGCGCCCGCCCTGATGGCGTTTCCCAACGGCGCACAGGGCTCGCACATCCTCACCTCGCTGCTCGGCGCCGATGCCCTGGCGATGATCCCCATGGGCGAGGGCGCGGTGCCCGCCGGCTCGATCGTGGCGCTTGAGGCGCTCGCTCGCTGAAGCGCGAACCCCGCCGTGATCGCCCCTCTCCTGATCTCGCTCGCCGCCGTGTCCGGGTTCATCGCCCGCCGGCGCCGCCGTCAACATCCCGCTCACGCGGTGATCGTCTCACCGCGAAAGTCGACCGTGATCCAGCGCGACGGCGCCGTACGCTCGCTGCAGTCGGCGGAGATCACCATCGACGAGCGGGAGATGGAAGACCTGTGGACCCCGGCGAACCTCGAGAACCTCGCCCGGACCTACTGGCGCTTCCTCTCCCGGGTCACCCTCGGCCTGATCCGCGTTGTCTACGACGCCGACAGCCGGTCGGTGGTGCTGCTCGGCCGTCCGCTGACCCTGCTGCGCTTCGGCACGCCCGAGTACACCGTGGAAGATGACCACGGCGCCGTCACGTGGCACATCCGCGACGGGCTGCTCGTCGCCCGCGCCGGCCGGGGCTGTGGCTTTCTCAGCCTCGACGTGCGCCGCCAGCCCCCGGACGGCACCCCGCGCCGGCGGGTGCGGATCGAGGTGGCGGTCGCCAACTTCTTTCCCTCGATCGCCGCCGGCTTCAGCATCCCCGTGTACGAGATGACCCAGTCGACGATCCACGTCCTCGTGACCAATGCGTTCCTGCGCTCGCTCGCCAAGCTCGACCTCGCAACGTCGAAGGTCGGCCAGCTCGCCGAGTCCGACGCACCTGCAGCTCAGGGAGCCCTTAGCCGTAGCTCGTGATGCCCAGCTGGCGCATCTTGGCGCGGTCGTGGCGCGCCGAGATCCGCCGCACAGTGCCCGACCGCGACCGCATCACCAGCGACTCGGTGCTCGCCCCCCGGTCGCCCTGGTAACGGACGCCCTGGAGCACGTCGCCGTCGGTGACCCCGGTGGCCGAGAAGAACGCGTTGTCCCCGGCGACGAGATCGTCGCAGGTGAGCACCCGGTCGAGGTCGTAGCCGGCCGCGACCGCCGCCTCGCGCTCGCCGTCGTCGCGCGCGTACAGGCGCCCGAGGAGCTGCCCGCCGATGCACTTGATGGCCGCTGCCGAGATGACCCCCTCGGGGGTCCCGCCGATTCCCCACAGCAGGTCGACGGGCGTGTCCTCGGACACCGCCAGCAGCGAACCGGCGACGTCGCCGTCGGTGATCAGCCGCACGCGGGCGCCCGCTTCACGGACCTGGCGCATGGCGTCGTGGTGGCGCTCGCGGTCGAGCATCACGACCATCACGTCGCGGATGTCGGTCTCCTTGCGTTCGGCGATCAACCCGAGCGTCTCGCCGATCGGCCGATCGAGATCGAGCAGGTCGGCGATCTCCGGGCCGCCGGCGATCTTCTCCATGTACACGATCGGCCCGGGATCGAACATCGTCCCGCGCTCGGAGAGGGCGATCACCGCCACGGCGTTGGGCATCCCCAGCGCGGTCAGGCGGGTGCCCTCGAGCGGATCGACCGCGACATCGACCTGCGGCGGGGTGCCGTCGCCGATCTGCTCGCCGTTGTAGAGCATCGGCGCCTCGTCCTTCTCGCCCTCGCCGATGACGACGATCCCGTCCATCGAGACCGTCTCGAGCACCAGGCGCATCGCGTCGACGGCTGCCTGGTCGGCGCCCTCCTTGTCGCCGCGGCCGATCTCGCGCGCGGCGGCGAGCGCCGCCGCCTCGGTCACGCGGACGAGCTCCAGCGCAAGGTTGCGATCGGGCTTGTTGGGCGAGCCGCTGCTCATAGGACCCCCGGGGGCTTGCGGCGCGCGCCGCTCTCCTGCGAGCGCCAGATGGAACCGGCCAGGATCAGCAGGTCGGCGCCCAGCGCGACGAACCACCCGGTGGTCAGGGCGATCTCCCCCGACGGGGTGCCTGGGTGATCGATGGGACCGACGAACAGGGTGAGCACCAGCGCCACCAGCGCGGTCACGGCCGTCAGCTCACCGCGTGGCCAGGAGAGGGCGTGGCCGCGCAGGATGATGTAGGCGAGGATCACGGGGGCAACCGCCGCGATCAGCAGGATGAAGCGCAGGATCGCCAGCGACGCCCACCCGCTGCAGCTCGACTTGGGGCCGTGGCAGCTGCCCAGGGTCGCGTGGCGATTGCCGAGCGTATACCAGTCCAGAAACAGCGAGATGCCCAGCAGGATCCCCCCCACGATCGCCACGAGCTCGCCGCGATCGAGCGCCTTGAAATTCATCGGCTGGCAGCCTAACCGATTGCCGGCGGCATGAGACCCTATAACGGTGCTGCGC
>DATAUL010000278.1:0-14316 GCA_036268255.1 Solirubrobacteraceae bacterium
GCCATCGGCGCCTGCACGACGGGTATCACCAGCTCGTCGAGGATCGCGCTCATGACCCCATGATGGCCCCCGCGGCCGGCGCCGTCCACGTCTTTGTCCGACACGGCGATAGGCCGCGCCTCACAGCGAGACGCGCAGAACCGCGGTCAGTCAGACAGCGGATGCCCGGTCTCGAGCAGCGTCTTGAGGCCGAGAGCACGAACATCCAGCCGCGTCCGGCGACACTCGCCGCAGTCTTGGGCGCTTGACCAAGTCGGTTGTGCGTGACAGTCACGAGGGAGTAGCCGCCCGCCTCGGGCTCGATCTTCCAGGTGACCCGGCTCTCGGCCTCCTGCCCCATCTCTGGGTCATACAGCGAGCGCCACCCGTGCACGAGACGACGGGGCGGATCGAACTCGGCGACCGCCGATTCGCCCCATGTCGAGCCGTCGGGCCCGTGGGAGACGTAACCGCCGGCGGTGGCGCGGATGCGCGCGCCGTGGAAGTAACGAGCGGTGAACTCGGGCTGGGTGATTGCCTCCCAGATCCGCTCCGGGGTGGAGCGGATGAACACCCGGCAGACCTGCATTGTCTCGGTGATGGCGCAGATCTCAGATAACCGCAAGGTCACATGTCAAGAGTGGCACGCCCGAGCTCGGGAGCCGGGGTGGCGGACCTTGGCGTGGGGTAGCGCGACCCGTCGCGGCTGATCATGCGGCGAGGATCGGTTTGTGCCTTGGTCGGGTGTGGCGCCGCTTGACATCCGCGCCGTGGTCGCGCAATGAGGCAGCGATCACGGGGTTAGCTAGCGCCCCGGATCGGGCACAGACTGGGGTCCCTGGGCGCCTTTGGCCGACCATGATGTTGCACGCGTCGGCGCCGGAGCGAAGGTGTGCTTCAAAGCGATCGGAAACCGACGCGTATCGGCCACACCAGGCGGACCGGCTGAAATCGCGCAACGTCATGATCGGGCGTCGCGCCCCGTCGCGCCCCGTCGCGCCCCGTCGCGCCCCGTCGCGCCCCGTCGCGCCCCCGTCGCGCCGGGGCGACGCGCGGCGACTGTGTCTCTCGGTCTCGCGTGCCGGTTCTCTCGGATCGGGGGCGTCAGCAGCCCGCCACCACCCACGGTCGCACGGGGAGTCGCTGACCCCGGGGCGGGCTCAGCGGCCCCCCATGCGCAGTAGCGGCGGGCTGTGCCGCGGGGTGCTGTCCGACCACGAGCTCCAGTCGCTGCGCGGAGCGTCGGTCATCCGGCCCAGGACGGCGATCAGTGGCTCGTAGCGGGCCCGGATCTGGCGAAACTCGCGCCAGGCTGTCTCGTGGTCGTCGCGCAGGGGCACGCCGTCGTCCGCCAGTCGGCGCAGCGCGTCGTCGAACAGTTGCGCAGGGAGCGTGATCTCCGCTTCGTCTTCGGGTGGGCGATGAGGCACGCCGAGGAAGTCGGTGACCGCCACGAGCGCTCCGAGGCCCGCCTCCACGCACAGCTCGGCGCGCGACTGGCGCGGCACGTCGCAGCAGGTCATCAGCAGCGCGGCCCCGTCGAGCACCGCCTCCGCCGACAGCACCCAGTGGTTCTCAGGATGCGGTGAACGGAAGAACACGAGCTGGGGGAATGTCGTGTGCGATTCGGAGACCTCGACGAACCAGTTCTCCCAGCCATCCCAGACCTCCTCCAGCTGGTCGAAGCGCCCGAGCGTCCAGCTGCGGCCGAGCAGGGCGGCGCCGGTCGGTGGGCTGCCGACCCGCACAACGAGCTTGGCGATGATCGCCTCCCGGCGCGAGAAGGCCCCGTACACGCTCGGCAGATAGGTGATGACGAGTGCCAGCAGCGTGAGGCCCACACCGGCCGCGGAGAAAGCGACGAAATCCGAGAGCAGCCCGCGGGGCGAATCGAAGCCGAGCGTCAGCATCGAGGAGCCCGAGAGCTCGAGCGTGCGGGCCAGCGGATCGCCGCCCGCGGTGTCGCCGACGGCCCAGAACAGCGCTGCGAACCCGACATAGATCAGCACCGCCCAGACGAGCAACTGGGCGAACAGCCCGAGCGGCGCCTGCAGCGCGAGCACGCGGTCGCGCGTGGCGTAGTCGGTGCGCCCCCGCAGCCGCGCCAGCAGCCCGATGCGGACGATCAGGAACGTCAGGCGTGCCAGCCGGGCGGGGACGGCGCGCGGCAGGACGACGCTGTGCAGCACCGAGAGGAGTACGCCGATGACCTCAGCGAGCGCGAGCGCCGCCACGATGATCCGGATCACGAGCACTCAGACCAGCCTAAGGTCCGGGCGGAAGCTAGCTCGCGTCGGCGGGGAGCGTGTCGAGCAACGGCTGGGCGAACGCCCCGTCGACGAGTACGAAGACCACCCGCGCGTCCGCGTCGCCCCGGTTCTCCCAGGCGTGGTCGGTGCCCCGCTGGATCACCACGTCGCCAGCGGCCAGCGCCCGCTCGGTGCCGTCGAGCACCAGCACGACCGAGCCCTGCAGCACGATCCCGTAGTCGATGCTTTCCGTCCGATGCATCGGCGAGCGCGTGCCCGGGGGCATCACGACCATGCGCACGCGGGTCCCGCCCGCCGGTGGGCGGAGCTCGCTGCCGGGCGGCGCCGGCTCGGGCTGCGCCGCCGTGATCGGTGCCGGTGTCGACGCGGTCGACCACACCTCGACGAACATCGCCCCGTCGGGCACATCGCGCACGTGCGGCGGCGGACCGTCGGAGAGCACGACGCCCCGGCCGGACGCGTCGTGGCCGGTCACCACCCGTCGCGGCGGCCCACCGGTCATCGCGCCAGCTCACGCAGCTGCCGCGCGTTCCCCTCCGACATCTGCCCCGCCAGCTTCACCGCGGCCAGCGCGTCGTCGATCTGCTCGGGCCGGGTCGCACCGATGAGCGTCGCCGCTGTCCGGGGATGACGGAGGGTGAAGGCGATCGCCAGTGTCGCCGGCGAGACCCCCAGCCGCTGCGCCGGCGCGCGCAGGGCCGCCCCCAGCTCGAACGCGCCCCGGCGGGCGGGCGAGTCAAGCTCACCGCTCAGCCGGCCGGCCCGACCCTCGGCGTACTTGCCGCTGAGCGCGCCCCCGGCGAGGACCGCCGACGGGATCAGGGAGGCCCCGGTGTCGGCCAGTGCGCGCTCCATCGCCGGGTTCTCCACCCAGTCGGTGTGGGCGAGGCTGTAGGGCAGTTGCACCGCGCACGGCTGCGCCAGCCCGAGCGTGTGCGCCTCGCGTCCGGCGGCGGTCAACGCCTCCGCGCTCCAGTTGACGACGCCCCAGGCGTCGACGCGGCCGGTGGCCAGCACGGCGGCGATCTGCTCCACCGCGACGGGAACGGGCACTTCGTCGGGCAGCGTCGAGGAGTACAGCAACCGGAGCCGCGCGAGGCCCATCCGCTCCAGCGACCCCTCGAGCTCGGCCACCGCCGTCTGCTGGGGCCAGAACTCCCACCACAACTTGTTGGACACCGACACCGTGGCCGGGTCGGCGCCGACGGCACGAAACAGCTCGCCGAACAGGACCTCGGAGTAGCCGCTGGCCAGCGGCGCCGAGCCGGTCTCGTCGTCGTAGCGGGCGTCGTCGAGGAAGTCGATCCCGTGGGTCAGCGCGTAGGCCAGCAGCTGCTCGGCGTCCTCGCGCTCCATGCGCTCGAACGTCCGCCATGACCCGAGCCCGATCGGCGAGACTTGGATGGCCGACTTGCCGAGCGTCCGGGGTTCAGGCATGCGGGTGCCAGTGGGCCATCGGAAGCCCGGGGACGGGTGAGCGGAACGACGGCAGCGTGTGGCCCATCAGGCTGCCAAGGTAGACGGTCCGTAGGTCGGGGCCGCCGAAGGTGACGCTGGCCATCATCGGCGCCAGCGTTCCGCGCCCACCGCCGAGCACCTCGGGGGTCATCGTGCCCGCGAAGAACGCCTCGTCGAAGGCGGCGACGCCCTCGGGACGGCCGTCGTCGAGCAGCGTCAGCACGTCGCCCTTTGGGGTGAGCGCGATCAGGCGGTCGGCGTTGACGAGCGTCGTCCACAGGTTCCCGTGCTCGTCGAAGGCGAAGCCGTCGGGGACCCCGCCGAGATCGCGTGGTCCGAACACCTCGCGGTCGGTCAGCGAGCCGTCGGGCGCGGCCCGCAGCCGCGAGACGTGGCGGGCGTTCGACTCGACCACGTACAGCCATTCCTCGGCGGCGTCGAAGCGGATCTCGTTAGTGCCGATGAAGCCGTCGGCGACGATCCGCGCGCCGTCCTCGTCGAGCAGCGCGATGTAGCCGTCCGGCGTCTTCTCGTTGACCGACAGCGTCCACGGATCCAGGCGGGTGTGCACGGTCAGCCAGATCCGTCCGCGCGAGTCGGCGAGGACGAAGTTGGCCTTGCCGATCGGCCGCCCCTCGATCTCGGTGTACAGCGTCGTGCTCTCTCCCGCGCGCGTCATTCGCTCCACCGCGTCGGTGCCGAAGTTGGCGATCACGAGGTTCCCGTCACGGTCGAGGGCGAGCCCGTTGGGGAGCGTGCCCTCCAGGACATAGCGGGCGACCGAGTCCGCCTCGCCGTCGTGTCCCACGACCTCCTGAGCGATCAGCGTCTGCGCGCCGTCGGGCCCGATCCGCATCACGCCGCCCCGCGCGTCGGCGCTCCACAGTGTGCCGTCGGGCTCGGCGAGGACGCACTCGGGTCGCTGCAGGTCGCGCCCCACGAGCTCGATCTCATCGCGCGGCACGGTCCAGCCGTCCAGCGGGTTGGCGCTCACTCCGGCACTCCGATCAGCTCGATCAGGTTGCCGTCGAGATCGTGCACGAATGCCATCCGCCGCCCCGGCTCCGGCGACGGGCGCGGCGACCAGACCTCGGCGCCCCCGGCGGCGATGATCGCGTCATACCCCGCGTCGAGATCCTCCAGTTCGAACGCCACGTGCCCGAACCCGCGGGTGCGCATCGCGCTCGGCGGATCGGCGCCGGTGAGGCCGTCGACGGATCCCCGCACCTCGAACAGCTCGACCCGCGCCCCGTCGGGCGAGCGCAGCATCGCCCCCCGGGCGCCGCCCGCCAGGTCGAACGCCAGTTGCAGCTCAAGACCGAGCGCCCGCTGGTACCACTCCCGGGCGCGATCCAGGTCGGTCACGGTGAGGCCGACATGATGTGCTCTCACGGCAGTTCGCATCCACCTAGCCCTTCTGTATAGACTTCGCGCCACTGTATCTGAGAGAGGCGAGAGGAGGTGGCATGCGGTTTGACGGAACGATGCTCGAGCGGGGCGACGACGGCTACGAGCAGGCCCGGCAGGACGCTGCCTGGAACAGCCGCAAGCCCGACCGCTTCCCCGATGTCATCGTTCGCGCCGTCTCCGAGGCCGATGTCGTCAATGCCGTCCGGCTCGCGCGCCAGCGCGGGCTGAAGGTCAAGGCACGGGCCGGCGGCCACAGCTGGAGCGCGTCGGGCATCCGCTCGGGCATGCTGATCGACCTCAGTGCGATGACCGAGGTCTCGTTCGACGCGAGCCGCGCCGTGGCGAGTGTGCAGCCGGGCGTCAAGGGCCGCGATCTCAACGCGATGCTCGCCCAGCACGACCTGTTCTTCCCGTCCGGACACTGTCCGTCGGTGGGGCTCGGGGGCTTTCTGCTCCAGGGCGGTTGGGGGTGGAATTCGCGCGCGATCGGACCGGCCTGCCTGAGCATCGCCGCCATCGACGTGGTTACCGCCGAGGGCGAGCTGATCCATGCCGACGCCGAGCACAACCCCGATTATCTCTGGGCGGCGCGTGGTGCGGGTGCCGGATACTTCGGGATCGTCACGCGCTTCTACGTCCGCTGCCATCCACGGCCGACCGCGACATACACCCGGACCGACGTCTACTCGCTCGACGACATCGACCCGGTCTTGCGCTGGGCGATGGAGTTCGAGCCGACACTTGACGCGGAGTTTGAATTTGCGATCCTCGGCACGACGCCGACGCTGCCCGACGGCCGGACCGTCCACGATGGCACCGCCCTGATGATCATGTGCCAGGTACTGATGTTCGACGCCGAACAGGCGCTGGCGGCACTGGGCCGGCTCGACGAGTGCCCGGTCCGCGACCGCGCGCTGCACGTGGAGGAGGCCAAGCCGACGCCGTTCACCGACCTCTACGACGGCCCGGAGTCGATCGAGCCCGAGGGCGTGCGCTGGGCGGCCGACGGGATGTGGACCAACGCCGGCCCCGACGAGCTGCTCGAGCCGGTCAAGCAGCTGTTCCTCGATGTGCCGACTCCGGAGTCGCACATCTTCTGGTACCCGTGGCGCCCCCAGTCCTTCGGCGACGACGCCGCCATCTCGGTGCAGGGCAAGATCTACATCGCCGCCTTCGCCGGATGGCACGACCCCGAGCAGGACCGGCGCTTCATCGAATGGCCGACGGAGCACATGCGGCGCATGGAGCCACTCTCGGAGGGCATCCAGCTCGCCGACGAGAACCTCCACGAGCGTCCGGCGCGCTATCTGTCTCCCGAGCATGAGGAGCGCCTCGAGCAGCTGCGCGCGCAGCTGGACCCGAATGGCCGCTTTCACAGCTACCTGACCGCCGGAGGCGTCGAATGACCGAGGTTCAGCCGCGGGCCGGGGACATCGTCGCCCAGGTGCACGAGCAGCTGCGCAACGCGATCCTGCTCGGCGAGATCCGGCCGGGGGTGAAGACCTCGCAGGCCGAGCTGGCCCGTGATCTCGGCGTGGGGCGCACGCCGCTGCGCGAGGCGGTGCGGATGCTCCAGGACGAGGGTCTGGTGCTCGCCGAGCCCAACCGGCGGGTGCAGATCGCCAGCCTGTCGGTGCAGGACGCCGAGGAGCTCTACGTGATGAGGATCGCCCTCGAGGTCGCCGCCTCGCGGATCACCACCCCGCAGCTCACGCGCGGCGACATCGCCGAGCTGGAGGGCCTGATGGCTCAGATGTCGCACCTGGCCTCGGCCGACTCGGTCGCGCTGTTCAGACCCGTGCACCGCGTCTTTCACGAGCGTTTCGTCGCTGGTGCGGGGACGCGCCCGGCGGTGCTGATCGCCGAGCTGTTCGATCACGCCGAGCGCTACCGCGCCGTCTACGGCGCCGCTGCGCCCGATCACTTCGGCCGGCGCACCGCCGAGCACCGGGCGATGCTCGACGCCGCGGCAGCCGGAGACGCCGATGCCGTGGCGGTTGCCCTGGCCGTCCATTACATCAAGACGGCTCGCCTGGTGTCGGACGCGCTGGACCCCGAGCACCCGCTCGAGCGGCTGCGGACGACGGTCGCCGCTGTCGCCCCCGGAGCGGTCTCGGCGTTCGATTAGAAGTGTGTAGAAGCCTGTTGCATCCACTCACTCGATGTGTATGCTCTTCTGCGAAGTGAGGCGAGGTCCTATCAACGTATGCCGTCTTCGGGCGGTCGGATGAGCGCCGTGGCGCGGCCGGGACAGCCGCCCGGCGGGACGCCCGCCGGGCGCCGCCTGCTCGACGTCGAGCGTCTGCGTGTCCAGTACGGCGGCGTCATCGCCATCGACGAGATGACCTTCCAGATCCCGCAGGGATCCGTGGTCGGGCTGATCGGCCCCAACGGCGCGGGCAAGACGTCGCTCGTCGACGCACTCACCGGCTACGTCCGCCCTGCGCGGGGGACGGTGCGCTTCGACGGGCAGCCGGTCACCGGCCACGCCGCCCACCGGCTGGCCCGCCACGGGCTGGCGCGGACGTTTCAGTCGGTGGAGCTGTTCGACGATTTGACCGTCGGCGAGAACCTGCTGGTGGCGGCCGAGCGGCCGTCGCTGCTGCGCGCGCTCGGCCAGGTGCTGACGCCCGGTGGCGATGCCGGCCACGAGGCGGTCGACTGGGCAGTCGAGGTCACGCAGATCGGAGACATCCTCGACCGCTCCCCGCGTGAGTTGTCGCACGGGCAGCGCAAGCTCGTCGGCGTCGCCCGCGCCCTGGCCTGCCGCCCCTCGCTGCTGCTGCTCGACGAGCCGGCCGCTGGACTGGACACCGACGAGACGAGTGCTCTCGGCACGCATCTGCGCAGCCTGCCGTCGCACGGCGTCACGTTGTTGCTGATCGACCACGACATGAGCCTCGTGCTCGAGGTCTGCGATCACGTCCTGGTGATCGACTTCGGCAAGCTGATCGCGCAGGGCACGCCGGCCGAGATCCGCGTCAACCCCAGGGTCGTCGATGCCTACCTCGGTCGCCAGGGTGGCTCGCATGAGTGAGTCCGACGCGCGCCCGCGCGGGGCGGTGGGGAGGACGGCCGTCGCCGACCGGATGCCGGTCCTGGAGGTGCGCGAGCTCTCGGCCGGTTACCTCGGGATCCCCGCCGTACGCGACCTGACGTTCGCCATCGGCGCCGGCGAGGTCGTGGCTCTGCTCGGCCCCAACGGCGCGGGGAAGACGACGACGCTCTCGACCGTAGCCGGGCTGCTCAAGCCGCTCGACGGCCAGATCATCTTCGGCGGCGACGAGGTCGGCGGTCGCTCGGCCGACCGCCTCGCCCGGCAGGGACTGTCGCTCGTCCCGGAGGACCGTGCCCTGTTCTACGACCTCACCGCGCGCGAGAACCTGCGTCTGGCGCGCCATGGCGAGTCCATGTCCGAGTCCGACGTCCTGCAGATGCTGCCCGAGTTGGAGAAGTGCCTCGGCCGCCGCGCCGGGGTGCTGTCCGGCGGCGAGCAGCAGATGCTCAGCCTGGCGCGCGGGCTGATGTCACGGCCCCGGTTGCTGCTCGTCGACGAGATGAGTCTCGGGCTGGCCCCCGTGATCGTGGAGCGGCTGATGCCCGTGCTGCGACGGATCGCCGAGCAGCTTCACACGGCGGTGCTGTTCGTCGAGCAGCACGTGCCCCAGGCGCTCGAGCTGGCCGACCGCGCCTACGTGATGGCCGGCGGGTCGATCGTGATGGAGGGCACCGCGGACGAGTTGCGCCAGAGCCGCGAGCTGCTGGAGGCCAGCTACCTGGGCGACGCCGACGCCCGGCTGACGGACGGAACGGCCCCGTGAGCGGCCGGCCCAGCCATGAGATGCGCGGCGTTGCCGGCGATCGTCCCAACCATGTGCATACGTATGTCACGTTCAACCGAGGAGAGAGGCGCATCATGCGGTTCAAATGGATTCTCGGGGCGGCCGCCGTCTGTCTGGCCGTCGCCCTGGCCGGATGTGGAAGCTCCAGCAGCAGCACGTCGTCCAGTGGCGGCGGTGGTGGCAGCGCGACGAGCAGCACCTCCTCCGCCTCTTCCTCGGCGGCCGCCGGCGGCGGCGGCGGCGCGAGTGTGCTCGGCACCCCGAAGGCCGCCACCGGCGCGCCCGTCGTGTTCGGCGCCATCAACAACGAGACGAACGCCGGCGCCGACTTTCCGGAGTCCCGCCAGGCGGCCGACGCGATGGTCTCCTATCTGAACGCGTACAAGGGCGGCCTCGACGGCCACCCGATCAAGATCGTCTGGTGCATCACCGACGGCACTCCTGCCACCTCGGGCTCGTGTGCCAAGAAGCTGATCGCCGACCATCCGGTGGCGATCCTCGGCGCGACCGACCTTGCCGACGCGGTCACGATCCCCGCCTACAAGGCGGCCAAGCTCGCCTATCTCGGCGGCATGAACTTCACGCCCGTGGAGAACACCGCCTCCAACGCCGTGATCTTCAACGACACCGCGCAGCTCGGCAACGTGCTCGGCGGTCTCTACGCGGCCCAGCACCTGGGCGGCAAGAAGGTGGCCGTGCTGGCGCTGGGAGACACCCAGGGTGAGTTCACCGCCAAGACGTTCTGGCTGCCGGCCATCGCGGCCGGAGGCGGGCAGGCGAAGCTCTATCCCGCCCCGCCGTCGCAGGCCGACCTCTCGAGCATCGTCGAGTCGGCGATCAGCTCGAGTCCGGATGTCGTCGGACTGGAGAGCCCGTCGCAGTGCGTCGCGCTGCTGACCGCGCTCAAGAGCGCCGGGTGGACGAAGCCGGTGATCAGCATCGACACCTGCTCGGCTCCCGTCACGATCAAGGCGGCCGGCGGTGCCGCCGAGGGGATGTACTGGTTCCAGCCGTTCCAGCTCTCGAGCACCGGGACGGCCGACGCCAAGCTCGCCGACGCGATCCTGGCCAAGTACGCGCCGGCCAAGATCGCCGTCGACTCGCCGTCGCTGGTCGAGCTCTCGACGGTGATGGACATCTGGCGGGCGTTCCACACCACCCCGCCGTCCAAGCTGACGACGAGCGACATCCTCAAGACGCTGCGCGGTGGCTCGAACCATCCCAACTTCCTGGCCGAGCCCTACACCTGCAACGGCAAGGCGATTCCCGCATACAGTGCCGTGTGCAACGCCAAGTACTACCTGTACCAGGTCAAGAACGGAGCGCCGGCCCGTATCGGATCGAGCACCTATGACCAGGGGACGAACCTCATCCACTAGGTCCACGGTCGTGGGCTCCGCGCCGCTGTGCGGGGTCCACGACGCCCGGCCTGACACCGCGTAGGCGATCTCGTGTCCAGCTACCTGCTCTTCCTGCTGCTCGGCCTCGGCTCCGGCGCCGTGTACGCCACGCTCGCGCTTGGGCTCGTCCTCAAGCACCGCAGTGCCGGCATCGTCGACTTCTCCCACGGCGCGGTGGCGATGTTCTGCGCCTACGTGTTCCTGGAGCTGCACACCAACGGACAGCTCGTCTTCCCGTGGGTGGCATTGCCCCATTCGGCGCAGCTGTTCTCCTCTGAGAACGGGACGTCGCTGGGGCTCTCGATCGTCATCGCCCTCGCGTACGCGGCCGTCCTCGGCCTCGTCTTCTATTACCTGGTCGTGCGCCCGCTGCGCCACGCGCCCGCGCTGGCCCGGGTCGGCGCCTCCGTCGGCCTGCTGCTTTACCTGGAGGCCGTCGCGGTCATCAACTTCGGCACGTTCGCGCTCTCCTCGCCGCCGATCCTGCCCGCCAAGCCGGTGCACTTCGCCGACAACCTGATCGTTCCGTCCGACCGTCTGTACCTGGCGGGGATCGCGATCGTCGTCGGGTTGCTCCTCGGCTTCATCTACCGCTACACGCGCTTCGGGCTCGCGACCCGCGCAGCGGCGGGCAACGAGCGCGGGGCGGCGCTGATCGGCATCTCGGCCACCCGCCTGAGTGCCTACAACTGGGTGCTGGCCACCGTGCTGGCGGGCGCGGCCGGAATCCTGATCCTGCCGATCACCACGCTGAACCCCGGCACCTACACGCTGTTCATCGTCCCGGCGCTGGGCGCGGCGCTCGTGGCCCGCTTCAGCTCCTTCCCACTCGTGGTGGCGGCTGGCCTGGGGCTGGGGATGGTGCAGTCCGAGCTAACCAAGCTGCAGTCGGTCTGGACGTGGCTGCCCCAGCAGGGACTCCAGGACGGTGTCCCGTTCGTGATCATCATGGTCGCGATCGTCGTGTTGGCGAGGCGGTTGCCGGCCCGGGGCACGATGGGTGACACCCACACCTCGTCGATCGGGCGTCCGCGCACCCCGATGCGCACGACCGGCATCTCGTTCGTGATCGGGCTGGTGGCGCTGCTGGTGTTGTCAGAGCTGTATCGCTCGGCGATCGCATCCTCGCTGGTCGTCGTCTGCGTCTGTCTGTCGGTGGTGGTGATCACCGGGTATGTCGGGCAGATCTCGCTCGCCCAGAACGCGTTCGCCGGGATCAGTGCCTTCATGGTCAGCCACATCGGTCAATCGCTGGGACTCGGCTTCCCGCTGGGGCTGATCCTGGGGGCGCTGTGCGCCGTGGTCGTCGGCGTCGTCATCGGCCTGCCGGCGGTCCGGATCCGGGGCGTCAACCTGGCCGTGGCCACGCTGGCGACGGCGTCCGCGCTCGACGCGCTCGTGTTCAACTCGAGTTGGTTCTCCGGCGGATATGTCGGGCGCACGGTCCGCATCCCGCACCTCCTGGGCCTCGATCTGGGGGTGAGCAAGAGCGGTAGCTCGCTCGTCTTCGGCGTCTTCGTGCTCGTCACCACCTGCCTGCTCGGGCTGTTCGTCGCTCGGCTGCGCAACGCGCCCGCCGGGCGGATGCTCATCGCGGTGCGCTCCAACGAGCGCGCCGCCGCCTCGATCGGCGTCGACGTGGCGCGCACCAAGCTGTTCGCGTTTGCCATCTCGGCGTTCATCGCCGGGATCGGCGGTGGCCTGCTGGCCTATCAGCAGGTCAACATCAATCCGGCGTCGTTCACCGTCTGGACCTCGCTGACGATCCTCGCCATCACCTACGTCGGCGGCGTGGGACGGATCGCCGGCGCGGTCGCCGCCGGCTTCCTATTGGCCTCCAACGGGGTGATGGCGACGCTGCTTGACAAGCTCTTCTCCTTCAACCAGTACCAGGCGCTGATCGCTGGCCTGGCGCTGATGCTGACCGCGGTGGCCAACCCCGACGGGATCGCCAAGGAGATGCAGGGCACCTACGCCAAGGTCCTGGGATTGATCGCCCGCGGCCGAGGCGGGCCGGCCGCCGCCGACGGGTCCGTCGGCGAGGGTCCCGCCGCCCCGCCGGTCGAGCACCGGATCGCGCATTGAGCGGACGACTGGAGGGCAAGGTCGTGCTGATCACCGGCACCGCTGGTGGTCAGGGCCGGGCCGCCGCCGAGCTGTTCTGCGCCGAGGGCGCGCGCGTGGTCGGCTGTGACCTCAACGCGGCCGGGGCGCAGGAGACCGTCTCGCGCGTCCGCGCAGCGGGCGGGGAGATGACCTCGATGGCGCCCGTCGACCTCGCCACGCCGGAGGGAGCGGGCGAGTGGGTGAGCGCCGCGGTGGCGGCCTACGACGGCGTCGACGTGCTGTACAACAACGCCGGGGTCCCGCGGGTGGGCCCGTTCGAGGACCTGACCTGGGAGGACTGGAGGTTCACGATCTCCAACGAGCTCGATCTGATCTACACGGTGACCAAGGCCGCGTGGCCGGCGCTGTGCGCACGCGGGGGCGCCACGGTGATCAACACCGCCTCGGTGTCCGGCTACCGCGGCGTCGCCTTCGCGCCGCAGGCCGCCCACGGCGCCGCCAAGGGCGGCGTGCTCTCGTTCACCCGCCACCTGGCGGCCGCCGGCGCACCGCACCGTGTCCGTGCCAACTCCATCAGCCCCGCGCTCACCGTCACCGACCAGATCCGCCGCTTCCTCGAGGACCCGGACCACCCGATGCACGAAATCCGCCGCAACCATCCCCTCGGCCGCCTCGCCGACCCCGAGGACGTGGCCCGGGTCGCTCTCTTTCTCGCCTCCGACGACGCCGCGTATCTGAACGCGATCGACATCGTGATCGACGGCGGCCAGACCGCGATCGACTAGCGCGGATTGGGAATCTCCGCCACCGGTCGGGGGAGATCTCCCGGGTGCTACTACGGGGGCGGGGGCCCGTGGGTGGCCCGCCGCACGAGCCGGGCGGGCAGGACAACCCGGCGAGGTTCAGGCGGGGCCTCGGGGCCGGCGGCGATCCGCGACAGCAGCAGCTCAGTGCAGACCGTCACCATCTGGCCGATGTCCTGGCTGACCGTCGTCAGTTGAAACGCCTGCCACCGCGCCAGCAGCACGTCGTCGAAGCCGATCAGGGTGACGTCGTCAGGCATGCGCAGACCGCGTGAGCTGATCGCGTCGTGAGCGCCGAGGGCGAGGATGTCGTTCGCGCAGAACATCGCCGTGGGGCGCGACTCCAGTAGCTCGAGGGTCAGCCGCCGTCCGGCGTCGAAGTCAAATGGCGTGCGCCGCCAGCGCTCGGGTGTCAGTTCGACGCCCGCCTGGTCAAGCACGGCGCGAAAGCTGTCCTCTCGGTCACGCCCCGTGCTCGTGCTCTGCGGCCCGAACACGGCCGCGATCGACCGGTGTCCGAGCTCCAGCAGCTCGCGGGCGACCAGCTCGGCGCCGCCCGCGTTGTCGACGACACACACGTCGCCGGGGGCGTCGTCGACCTCGCGGTTGAGCAGCACGAACGGAAACGAGCGAGCCGCGAGCTCGCCGGGGAGCGGCGAGTGCAGATGGGTCGTCGTCAGGATCGCCCCGTCGAGCGAGCCGTCGACGAGGCGCTCGAGCGGGACCCGGTCGTCGGTGTCGGGCGTAAGCACGAGCATCCGCACGTCGGCCGCCCGCAGCGTCTCGTGCAGCTTGTCCAGGACCTCCAGGTAGAAGGGGTTGCGCAGGTCCCCGACGACGATCCCCACCTGTCCGGTGACCCGCGTCGAGAGGCTGCGGCCGAGCTGGCTGGGGACGTAGTGCAGCCGTTCGGCGGCGGCGCGGACCCGGCGGCGGGTCTCCTCCGACAGCCGCGGGTCATCGCGCAGCGCCCGGGAGACCGTCGGCTGCGAGACCCCGGCGAGGCGGGCGACGTCATGGCTGGTGGGGGAACCGGAACGAGCGACTGCATACGTATACCAACACCTGGCCGGCAAACCGGATATAA
>DATAUL010000279.1:0-4147 GCA_036268255.1 Solirubrobacteraceae bacterium
CTGGACACACCGGTGTTCACCGTGTTCGAGGGACGGCTGGGCGCGGTCGACGAGCGGCTGATCGCCGAGGGCCGCCTACGACGGCTGCACGACCCCGATCAGGTGGCGCTCGTCAAGCGCTCCGGTCCGGTCGCGTCCACGCGCGAGCGCGTCCACCGCGATCCCCAGGTGCTCGTCGATCTCCTGAGAGCGCCGTTAGGGTCGACTTAACGGAGCGCGCATGTGCGGTGCCAGGAGCGGGTGCTGGTACCGTCGTGGCCTCCTCGTGTCTGACACCACGCTAGAGACGCCGCAAGTCTCCACCTCCGGGGGCCGTCAGCCCCCGCAGTCCGAGCGCGGCACCCAGTCGTTCCTGCGCCGCCACGTGTGGTGGTTCGTCGCGCTCGGCGTGATCATCGTCTCGGCGATCATCGTGCGGGTCACCAATACGCGTCCGGGCTACGACCCGTACGGGTGGTTGATCTGGGGCTATCAGACGCTGCACCTGCACCTCGACCTGGGCGGCGCGCCGTCGTGGAAGCCGCTCCCGCTGCTGTTCACGGTGCCGTTCGCGCTGTTCGGTCACTACTCGCTGTGGCTGTGGATGGTGACCGCCGAGGCGGCCGCGTTCGCCGGTTCGATCTTCGCCGGCCGGATCGCGTACCGGGTCGTCAACCCGTCCGGCGACCCGCGTTACCGATACGCCGCCATCGCGGCGGCGATCTTCGCCGGCCTCGGGATGTACGGCATCCAGGACAACATCAACGGGGCGCTCAACAGCTACTTCCACTACCTGTTCAGCGTCCAGTCCGACCCGATGATCGTGACCATGGTGCTGGCCGCGATCGACTTCCACATCAACGGTCACCGCCGCTGGGTGATGGTGATGCTCCTGCTGGCGGGCCTCGGCCGCCCCGAGGTATGGCCGGTGCTGGGGCTCTACGGCCTGTGGTGCTGGTTCAAGCGGCCCGACATGCGGATCTTCCTGGCGGTGTGCGCGTTCCTGCTGGTGTTCCTGTGGTTCGGTGTCCCCACGATCACCAACGGGCGCCCGTTCGTCGCCGGCGACCTTGCGCAGGGATCGCCGCGCGAGCTGCACCAGAACAAGGTCATCGGCACGATCGACCGCTTCAAGACACTCAACCTGTGGCCCGTGTGGGTGTTCGCGCTGGCCGCTGTGGCCTGGGCGGGCTATCGGCTTCGCGCCACCGGATTCAGCTGGCGGGCGCTGCGCGGCGGGCGAATCGACGAAGGCGCCGAGTCCGCCGAGGGCCAGGACCGCCGCAACTACCTGCTCGTCCTCGGACTGGCCTTAGGGATCATCATCTGGCTGATCGTCGAGGTCGCCTTCGCGCTGCACGGCTGGCCGGCGGTGCCCCGTTACATCTTCCCGCCCGCGGTGGTGGCGATCGTGCTCGCCGGGATTGCGTTCGGGTGGGCTCTGAAGGAGATCCCCTCCCGCTTGAAGGTCCCGACCTGGTCTGGGGTCGCCGTGGCGGTCGTGCTCGCGCTGTGCGTCGTTCCGGGCGCGATCTCGCGCGCACGCAACGAGCACAAGGACCTCCGCCACGAGCGTTTGCGCACGACCGAGGTCAGTCGCCTGGCCACGACGATCGACCGGCTGGGGGGACGCGACGCCGTGCTGCGCTGCGGCAAGCCGGTGACCAACGTCGAGTTCGTCAGCATCCTCGCCTGGCTGGTGCACCGCAACGTCGGGGTGCTCGGCCACCGGCCGAACTTCGAGCTGCACCTCAACCACCCGATCGTGCTGTTCACCCAGTTGCCCAATGGCTGGGCCACCTATCCGTGGCACACCTACGCGTCCAAGGTCGCCTCCTGCCAGAGCATGAAAGCCGTCTACGCCGTCACCAAGGGCCATCCCGGCGGGGTGCTGGTCCGCAACCGGATTGCGCCCAAGCCGGTCCCGGCGATCCCCGACAACCCGCTTCCGGGTTAGGGACCCGGCGTTCGTCCTAACGCGCCCTTATAGCTGGCGCGGGGACGTTCACCACTAGACTCTTGCGCCGCATGCGCCGACGGATCAGATCCGCGGCCTTCCCCGTTCACCGCCACGCGCTTCCCCAGCTGCTGGTGGATGGGGTCCTGGTCGCGCTTGCATACTTCCTCGCCTTTTGGTTGCGCTTCGAGGGGAGCTTCACGGGTAAGTGGGGCCACCTGTTCGACATCACGATCGCGGGCGTGGTGATCGTCACCCTGGCCGCGCTGACGGTCTTCGGGCAGTACCAGCGGCTGTGGAAGTTCGTCGGCCAGCGCGACTACGAGGCCGTCCTGAAGGCGATGGTGGTGGCGACTGCCGTGATCGTCGTCGTGATCGCCGTCGTGCATCCGGTGACCGCGGGGACGACGCAGCGCGTCATCGGCTATCACCTGCGCCACGGCGTCCTCAAGCCGTATCACCACAACGTGCCCGGCCCGGCCGCGCCGGTGCCGCTCCCGCTGGGGGTCATCGCGCTTTATTTCCTGCTCTCCCTGGCGTTGCTCGTCGGGGCGCGCTTCATGGTGCAGCTGGTCACCGACGGCCGCGTGCGTTCGCTGACGGCCGGCAAGGGCGCGCGCAACGTCCTCATCGTCGGCGGCGGCGAGGGCGGCCGGCTGGTCGTGCGCGAGCTGATGCGCAACCCCGGCCTGGGGTTGCGACCGGTCGGCTTCCTCGACGACGATCCACGGATGCGCGGCGTCAAGGATGAGCACGGGCTCAAGGTGCTCGGCACGACGCTCGAGCCCGATCTGTCGCGGGTGCTGGACGAGGTCGAGCCCGAGGAGGTCGTGATCGCGATTCCCTCGGCGCCCGGCACCCTGCGCGCCCGCGTCGTGACGGCCTGCCGCGAGCGCGGGATCCCCGTCCGCACGACGCCGACCGTCTTCGAGCTGCTGCGCGATGGCTCGGGTCAGCTGCGCGTCAGCCGCCAGCTGCGCGAGGTGCGCGTCGAGGACATGCTGGGCCGTGAGCCGGTGCGCGAGGAGCTCGAGCGAGTCGGCGCCTACCTACGCGCGCAAACCGTCCTCGTCACCGGAGCCGGCGGATCGATCGGCTCGGAGCTGTGCCGCCAGATCGCCCGCGTCGGCCCGCACCGGCTCGTGCTCGTCGATCACGCCGAGGACAACCTGTTCGAGATCCAGCGTGAGCTCGAGGAGGACCGTCATGTGCGCACCGCCCTGCCGGTGCTGGCCGACTGCAAGGAGGAGGAGCGTATGCGCGAGGTCCTCGCCGAGTACCGGCCGGCGGTCGTGTTCCACGCCGCCGCCTACAAACACGTGGCGATGATGGAGTCCAATCCCGTGGAGGCGATCCGCAACAACGCGCTCGCCACGCGGTTGGTGGCGCGGATCGCCGGCGAGCTGGGCGTCTCGAACTTCGTGCTCGTCTCCACCGACAAGGCGGTCAAGCCGGCCACCGTGATGGGCGCCTCCAAGGCGCTGGCCGAGTGGGCGGTGGAGGCCGAGGCGGCCACGCACCCCAGCACGCGGTACGCGACCGTCCGCTTCGGCAACGTGCTCGGCTCGTCGGGTTCGGTGGTCCCGATCTTCCGCCGCCAGATCGCCGCCGGCGGCCCGGTGACGGTGACCGACGAACGCATGACGCGGTACTTCATGACGATCCCGGAAGCCGTGCAGCTGATCATCCGGGCCGGTTCGCTGGGCGACTCCAGCGGCGAGGTGTTCGTGCTCGAGATGGGTGAGCCGGTGAAGATCAAAGAGCTGGCCGAGACGATGATCCGCCTGTCCGGGCTGGAGCCCGGCCGCGATATCGCGATCCAGATCGTCGGCGCGCGCAGCGGCGAGAAGTTCTCCGAAGAGCTGTTCGACGCCAATGAGCGTCCCCAGCCGACCCCCGCCGAGCGGATCCTGCGCGCCGACCACGATCCACTTGATCCCGAGTGGGTGCAGCGCACCTTCGCCGACATCAACCTGCTCGTCCTGGAAGGGGACGCGGCCGCGCTGGCGAAGCACGTAGCCAAGCTTTCCGGCGCACGCATCACGCGAGAGGCGGGCGCGACCACGGAACCCGCCCACCCTGCCCCTTAAACTGCCCGCTTGATCATGAGCGCGATCCCGTACGCCCTCTCGGTCCACCACTTCATCTCTTCGGTGGGGGCTGACGCCGGCTTTGCCGCCATCATCGGCTTGGCCCTCGTCGTGCTGCTGT
>DATAUL010000280.1:0-5213 GCA_036268255.1 Solirubrobacteraceae bacterium
CCCGGCACATACCGCGTCAGGTAGCCCGCATCGCGCAGGCGCCAGCAGAGATCGAGATCCTCGCCGTACATCCATTGGCGCTCGTCAAAGCCGCCGACGGCGTCGAAGGCCGACCGGCGCAAGAGCAGGAACGCGCCGATCGCCCACGGCACGTCGCGCGCCCGCGTCGGGTCCCAGCACCCCGGCAGGCACAGCCACTGCCCGAGGCGACGGCTGACCCGATGCAGCCCGAGGCCGAAGGCGAGTGCGACGACCACCCCGGGGAGCGGTCCGACGGAATCCTGCGCCTCTCCCCCGGGCAGCTCCAGCCGCGGAGCGAGCGCCCCGACGCGAGCGTCGCCCGCAGCAGCCAGGAGCGCCGCGAGCGATCCGGCGCGCAGCTCGACGTCCGCGTTGGCGGCCGCCACCCATGCGGAGTCGCTGCGCGCGGCGACCAGGTTGACGGCGGCGCCGAAGCCGACGTTCTCCCTGAGCTCGACGACCTCCGCCCACGGCGCCGCCTCCCGGGCGGCCGCCGCCGATCCGTCAGACGACCCGTTGTCGACGACCACCACCCGCGCCCGCCCGGAGAGCGCGTCGGCGGCGAGCGAGCCCAGGCAGCGCAGCAGCAGATCGCGCGTCGCATGGGAGACGACGGCCACTGTCACCGGCGGCGCGCTCACCACCGCCTCGGCCAGCGCCGCCGGCGCGGCAGGTTCTCGTGGGCCAGCCGATTCAGGAATCCGTCGAGCTCGGGGGCGGTCAACAGGAACCGTTCGCGCGCCGGAAACGAGCTCTCCCACCAGAAGGCCGTGACCTTCTCGGGCTCGGACAGCGCGTCCGCGGTGCCCGCCGGGCGATGCGAGCCGCGGCGATTGACGACGTGGTGCTTGAACACGAACTCCAGGCCCCCGCCCTCGGCCAGCACGAGCCAGTGATGATGGCCCCATCCGACCCACGGTCCCTGGATGCCGTAGGTCAGCTCCTCGCGCAGCGAGGGCGTCTCGACGTACCCCGCGCGGGCCACCCGCCGCAGCTCGGCGCACGCCCACACGGGGTCGCGGATGTCCTCCAGCGTGTGCGAGCAGATGGCGAAGTCGAACTGGTCGTCGTCAAATGGCCACGGCTCACGGTCGCAGATGTCGCGCCGAACCCAGCGCGTGGCGTCAAAGCGCTCGGCTGCGCGCTCGCCCTGCCAACCGAGCTGCCCGCGAGCCTCATACGGCGCCAGGTCCAGGATCCAGTCGGCACGCGGAAACGGCCGCGCGGCGCCGCCCACGTCGAGGACGAGCGCCTCATCGGGCAGGCTTCGCAGGATCTCCTGAGCGCTCCGCGCCAGCACCGCGGTCAGGCGACCCGCCCGATGCAGACGACCACCGCACCGGCGCCGACCGCGTCGTAGCCGGCCTCGACGGCGCGCAGCGCCGCCCACGCCGCCCGTCCGGGAATCAGCGAGTCGCCACGCCGCCGGCACACCGGGGCGAGCAGCCGCCGCAGCCGCCCGGCCGGCCGGACCAGGTCCCAGAGCGCCTCGTCAAGGCTCTGCGGGGGCCCGACATACGCCGGCGAGCGGACGCTGACGGGCGTGATTCCGGCGGCGCGAAACGCGGCCGCCAGCGTCTCCGGAGTGAAGTGCACGAGATGCTCGCGCGGGCGCAACCCGGACCAGCGCTCCCCCAGCCGCCGGCGCTGCATGCTCTGCCAGTTGGGCACCTCGATGGCGACGAAGCCACCCGGGCGCGCCCAGCGGCCCATCATCTGCAGGAAGGTGCGGCTGTCGGGCTGATGCTCGAGCACGTGGTAGGCGCAGACGACGTCGAAGCTGCGCTCGGGTAGCGCCGAGTCCTCGAGCGTCGCGACGGTCACGTCCAGCCCGCGCTCGCGCGCCATCTCGGCGGCCGTGCGCTCGGGCTCGACCCCGTGCACGTGCCAGCCCCGGTCGCGCGCGGCCAGCAGGACCTCACCGGTGCCCGACCCGAGATCGAGCAGCGATCCGCCCCGCGCCTTCGTCGTCCGCTCGAGCGCGCGCACGCGGCGTCCGGCGACGCGCATCAGATACCGCTGGAACTCCGGAGCGCGGACATCGAGCCCGAACGGCCCCGCCTCGCCGAACATGTAGCCGTCGACGTAGACCTCCGCGGGGTCGGCGTAGTCGGGCGCCGAGACCGTCGCGCAGCGCTCGCAGCGGCGCAGGCGATTGCCCTGGCCCAGGTCGAAGGTGGACAGCGCCTGCGACCCGCAGGCCGGGCAGGCGGCCAGCTCGATGATCCGCATCGGCCGCGAGTCTAAGCCCCGGCGGATCGCAGCACCGCCAGCCACCCGGCGGCCGTCCGCTCCCAGCTGAAGCCGCGTGCTCGCGCCGGTCCGGCGACCCGCAGCCGGACGGCCAGCCCCGGCTCGGCGAGCACCCGCCGCAGCCCGTCTGTCGCGCCGTCCACGGTCGGCTCGACGACCACCGCCGCGTCGCCCACCACCTCGGGCAACGCGCCCCGGCCGGAGACGACCAGCGGGGCGCCGCAGGCAAGCGCCTCGAGCGCGGTCAGCCCAAAGCCCTCGTACAGGCTGGGCAGGCAGACGGCCGCCGCTCCCGCCATCAGCGCGGCAAGTTGCTCGTCGCTTGTCTGCGCGATGCGGACCGCCCGTTCGCCGGCGACGCCGGCCTCCAGCCCGGACGAGTCCGCACGATCGGGCGCGGGATGCCCGGCGACGGCCAGAACGTGCGGGAATCCCTCGGCGGTGAGCCGGCGCATCGCCTCGCGTACGGCCGGCAGGTTCTTGCGCGGGTGCAGCGTCGCCGCGTACAGGACGTAGGGGACGCCGGCGCCGACGAGCTCGGGCCCGCCCGGCCGGCCGGGGGAGAACACCGGATCGACTCCGTGGGCCACGGGGTGCACGCGGCCGGCGGGCAGGCCGTAGGCGGCGGCGAGGTCGGTGGCCGCCGCGCGCGAGGGCGTGATCACCGCGGTTGCGCTCTTCACCGCGTGCTCGGTGCGCGGGGCGATGTGAGCCAGAAACGCGGGATCGAGGGTGCCGCGCAGCTCGGGGGCGAACCATCCCGCCTCGTGCACCTGCACGACGAGCGGCGCGCCGCGCGTGTCGGGCAGGTCGTCGTGTCCGCTGGTCAGGACGACATCCGGACGGCGCCGCCACCGGCCTGTCGGCAATGCGATCAGGGTCTCCGTGCCGCCCAGCTCCGCGAGCACCCGGTGCCAGACCTTGCCGTGGCCGCCCACGGGCGCCAGCTGTAGCAACTCCTTCGGGACGCCGATTCTCATCCCGGCGCGATAATCGCCGCGTGCCGACCAGCGCCGCCGAGCTGAGACGACTGCGAGCGGGAGCCTACGAGAATCCCCGGCCCGAGGTCCAGGAGTTGGTGCCCCACGGCGCACGGCGGATTCTCGATCTGGGCTGCTCGTCGGGGGCACTCGGCGCGGCGCTCAAGGCGCGCCAGGGCGCCGCGGTCGTCGGCGTCGAGCTCGACCCCGCCTACGCCCGCGATGCCGGGGGCCGTCTCGACCGGGTGATCACCGCCGACCTGGAGACGATCGACCTCGGTTCGCAGGACCTCGGGACGATCGACTGCGTGATCGCCGCCGACGTGCTCGAGCACCTGCGAGATCCGTGGGGGCTCCTGCGGCGCGCTGTAGCGGTGCTGGCTCCCGGCGGGACCGCGGTGGTGAGCCTGCCCAACGTCCGCTACTGGGAGACGCTGGCGACACTGGCGCTGCGTGGCACGTGGCCACGGCGCGATCAGGGGATCTTCGATCGCGATCACCTGCGCTGGTTCACGCTCGCCGACGCGCGGGCGTTGCTCGAGCAGGCCGGGTTGTCGGTGACCGAGGTCTCACCCCGCTATCGCCTCAAGCCCGACGACTGGCGCTCCGAGGCCCCGGGCCGGCGCTTCGCGCGCACGCCGCTGTCGCCGTTCTTCGTCTTCCAGTACGTGCTGGCAGCGGTCAAGACACCCGCCTGAGGCGAGCCTGGATGCGCTGGACGGCGGCCCGCGGCACCTCCGCAGCCAGCGTGCAGGCCAGCTCCTTGAGCCCGACGCGCAGGAGCCCGACGCGCACGCGGCCCTCGGCGCGATCCCAGTCGTGCTGGGCCTGCTCGAGGGTGGCGAACGAGCGCGGGACGCACGCGCCTGCGCCCTTGGCCGCCACGGCCACCACCTGCATCGGCAGCTCGCGGTGCCCGACCCCGCACGCCCACACGTCGTCGAAGGGCGCAAGCAACAGCTCCATCCCCGATGGGGTGAAGCGCCAGTAGTCCTGCGGATAGCCGTGGACGGGGAAGAACATGACCGAGCTGATCACGCACAGGCCGCCGTCGCGCACGACCCGGTGGAGCTCCCGGCAGGCGGCCAGCGGATCGGCGCAGTGTTCGAGCGTGTCGAGACACAGCGCGGTTCCCACCGAGCCGTCACTGAGGCTCAGGCCGCGGAGGTCCTCGACGCGGTCCACGCCCGGGCCGGAGCGCATGTCGGTCCCGACGAACTCGCGCCCGGCGAACACTGAGCGCAGGTCGTTGGGCTGGGCATCCTCCACCTGCAACGAGCCGAACTCGACGATCGGCTCGGGGAGGTCCAGGGTGTTGGTCAGCTCGGTGACGAAGTCGAAGATCAGCTGCTGGGCCACGGGCCGCAAGCCTACGCGGACCCTAGACTGCGCTGCCGTGAACCCGGACATCGCCGTCGAGCCGGCCGCGGCGATTGCCGAGGTCCGGCGCTGGTATCACTGCCTCGAGGTGGCGCCCGGAATCGTCACCCCCGGCCTGTTCGACCTGCGCCCCGTCGTCGCGCGGATGCCGTGGCCCGATGTGCGCGGACTGCGCTGCCTGGACGTGGGCACGGCCGACGGCTTTCTCGCCTTCGAGCTCGAGCGCCGCGGCGCCGCCGAGGTCGTCGCCCTGGACCTCGCCGAACCCGACGACTGGGATTGGGAGGCCCACACGGCGGCGGTGGGACCTCAGTACGTGCGGGCGCTGTTCGGATCCGAGGTCAGCGCCGGATTGCGCACCGCGCGCGAGCTACTGGGCTCCGCGGTGCAGACCGTCGCCGGCAGCGTCTACGACCTCGAACCCGCGTCGCTGGGCAGCTTCGACGTCGTCGTCTGCGGGAGTCTCCTGTTGCACCTGCGCGATCCGCTGCGGGCACTGGCCGCGATCCGCTCGGTGTGCCGTGGACGCCTGCTGTGCACCAACCAGCTCGATCTGGGACGCACCGTCACCCACCCGCG
>DATAUL010000281.1:0-7144 GCA_036268255.1 Solirubrobacteraceae bacterium
TGCCCCTTAAACTGCCCGCTTGATCATGAGCGCGATCCCGTACGCCCTCTCGGTCCACCACTTCATCTCTTCGGTGGGGGCTGACGCCGGCTTTGCCGCCATCATCGGCTTGGCCCTCGTCGTGCTGCTGTTCTTCGCCCACGCCCGGGAGACGGCCAACCTCCGTCGTCGCGCCGACGAGGCCGAGGACGCTCTGCATCGCCTGGAGCAGTACGTCGACCAGCTGGCCCGCTCGGGGACCGCGCCGCCGCCTGCCGCGGCTCAGACCTTGCCGCCGGCGGCTGCCCCCGCGTTCGCGGCGCCCACTGCACACGCTCCGGTTGCCGCTGCACCGGCAGCCGCCGCCCGTGTCGGCGCAGCCGCGCCGGTGGCCGGACGCACGCTCGAACCGGCCCGCCCTCCGGTCGGCGCGATGGCGACCCTTCCCGGTGCTCCCGCCGGAGTGGGCGCGCCGGCGCTCAACGCCGCCACGCGGCTGATTCCGGCCGCGGACGACGCCGCCATCGCGATCCGCGCCAGCCGGTCGGACACCACCGTCGGCGTGGGCGCGACCGCGGCCACCGCGGCGGCGGTCATGGACCCGCCCGGTCCGCCTCCCTCGACGACCGCCGGCGGCGCCAATGGAAATCGGGTTCCGCCCGCTCCGCCTCCGGCGAGCGCCGGCCAGACGCTGAGCGGGCGCGAGCGGCTCCCGGGGCGTCAGGCGGCCGCCCGTCCGGCAGCCCCCGCCGCGACCGGCCGCCGCGGGCGCGGCGGACAGCGACCGGGCGGCTCGCGTATCGGTCGCGGGGCGATCGTGCTCGCCACCGCGCTCGTCGTGGTGGTCGTCGCCGGCGTCCTGCTGGTGGTCACTAACTCAGGCGGCGGCAAGGGCACGACCCCGGCCGCCAAGAGTTCGTCGCACAGCACCAGCACGCCCTCGTCCAGCCACAGGACCAAGGGCAAGGCCAAGACCTCCGCGGCGACGGTCACGCCGTCCACGGTGACGGTGGCGGTCCTCAACGGCACCTCGACGACCAACCTCGCCCACGACATCAGCCAGAAGCTCTCGGCCGTCGGCTACAAGCCCGGCCAGATCGCCACCGCCACCGACCAGACTCAGAGCTCGACGATCGTCGGATATCTGCCCAACGACAAGCGCTACGCGCTCGCCGTGGCCAAATCGCTCAAGCTCGGCTCCGCCTCCGTGCAGGCTGTTGACCCCAACAACCGTGCGGTCGCCTGTAACGGCTCGACAACGTCGTGCCCGGCCCAGGTCGTCGTGACCGTGGGCACAGACCTCGCGTCCAACGCGTAACTCCAGTCCCCTCCGTCCCAGAGAGGATCGCCATGAAGGATCTGCTCAAGCTTCCACAGCGCACGACCAAACCTCGCCAGAACGGCATCACCCACGTCCTTGACTCCGGGCTCTCGGTGGCCGCCGTCGACGGCATGGTGGAGGTGGCCGGCGAATACGTCGACCTGGTCAAGCTGGGGTGGGGCACCGCCGTCGCGACAGGCAACCTCAAGGCCAAGCTGGCGCGCTACAGGACGGCCGGGATCCCGGCCATGTTCGGCGGCACGCTGACCGAGCTGGCAATCGCCCAGGACAGGCTCGACGCGCTCGTCGCCTGGTCGCACGAGCTCGGCCTCAAGTACATCGAGCTCTCCGACGGGACGATCAACATCGACCACGACCGCAAGCTCGAGCTGATCTCGACCCTGGCCGAGGAGTTCACCGTTCTCTCCGAGGTCGGCTCCAAGGACGACACGCGGATCATGGCGCCGTACCGATGGGTGGAGCAGATCGAGTCCGAGCTCGAGGCCGGCGCGTGGAAGGTGATCGCCGAAGCGCGCGAGAGCGGCCGCACGGGCATCTTCCGCCACGACGGCGAGGTCCGCATGGGTCTGATCGACGAGATCCTGCACGCCGTCCCGGCCGAGCGGGTGCTGTTCGAGGCGCCGCTCAAGGACCAGCAGGTGTGGTTCGTGCGCCGGGTCGGGCCCGACGTCAACCTCGGCAACATCTCGCCGGAGGAGGCGCTCTCGCTGGAGACGATCCGCGTCGGGCTGCGAGCCGACACGGCGGTCGCCCACCCCGACGACGAGTAGGACCTTCGCGCGATGGATCTCAGCGGCGTCCTGCTCGGCCGACACGGCGAGACCGACGACAACGTTGCGCCGCTGCGTTTCCAGGGCTTCACCGACACGCCGCTCAACGACACCGGCCGCCGCCAGGCGTCCGGGCTGGCCGAGCAGGTGGCCGCGCGCGCCGAGCCGATCGCCTCACTGTGGTCGTCTGACCTGAGTCGCGCCCGCGAGACGGCTGAGATCGTCGGCCGGCGGATCGGCCTGACCCCGACACTCGACGCGCGCCTGCGCGAAGGAGCACGTGGGCGCTGGGAGGGCCACCTGTTCGACGAGATCCAGCGGGCGGAGCCTCAGCGGTATGCGGCCTGGCAGCGCGCGGGCGCCGGCTTCCGCTTTCCCGGCGGTGAGTCGCTGCTCGACCAGCAGCTGCGCGTCACCCAGGCACTGCGGGAGATCCACGCCACCGGGCCGCTGCCGGCCCTGAGCGTCTGCCATGGCGGGAGCATCCGCGTGATGCTGTGCTGGTCGGACCCCCGTGGGCTCGGCGCGTTTCACCAGTTCGAGGTGCCGAACGTGGCGGTGGTAACGCTGTGAGGCGGCTGCCGGTGGCGGCGTTCGTCGCGCTGGTGATCGCCACCGTGGGCGCGTTCTTCGTCACTCAGCACCTCAAGGTGAGCACGCCGCTGATCGCCGGCTCGCCGTCGCCCCATCCGGCGGCCATCAACCCGGTCAACGGCAACACATGTCTTCTGCCCAACCACCTCGGCGTGACTGTGCCGACGAGCTTCAAGCGGATGCAGATCTCGTTCTACCTGCTCCATCGCGCCGACGACGTCGACGTCTACGTCGTCGACCAGAACGGCAACATCGTCGACACGCTGGCCTCGGGGCGTCACATGTCGATCAATCGCCGCAGCCTGTTCACCTGGGATGGGCGCACGTCGAAGGGCACGATTGCGCCCGACGGGATCTACAACCTTCGCGTCTCGCTCATTCACCAGGGACGGACGCTGCTGCTCGCCAGGGGATCGGCCAATGTGACGGTGACCGTCGAGCGCCGGGCCCCGGCGCTGTGGGTGACCGACGTGCGCCCGGCACTGATCCCCGCGACCGGGGCGATCGGCGCGACTGCCACATTCACCGGCGCAGACCATCGCCGCCCCCGAGTCCTCATCTACCGCACCGACCTGCCTGGCGGCCCCGTGCTCGTCAAGAGCTTCAACGCCACGACCAAGCACGGTGCCAGTGTGTGGGACGGCACCCTCACCGGCGGCGCGCCGGCGCCGCAGGGCACCTACCTGGTGGGGCTGCGATTGACCGACGCGGCCTGCAACACGGCGCGCTTTCCCGCCCACCTACCGCCCGTTCCGGGCTCGACGAGTCACGCCGGCGTAACCGTGCGCTACCTCGCCGCCCAGCCGCCGATGACCCCGGTCGTCGCCGGGTCCAGGGCGCTGGTCAACGTCGACGCGCGCCGGCACCGGTACTTCTGGGCGCTGCGCCGCGCCGGGACCGAGAAAGTACTGCGCTCGGGCTCGTCTGAGTCGGTACAGCTGATGGTCCCGGTGCCGGGGGGCGGCCCGGGACTGTACGAGCTTGCGCTGCGCCGCGGCGCGCATCGAACGGTCGTCCCGCTGGTGGCGAGCGCGGGTCGCCGAGCGGGTCGCGCGAAGGTGCTCGTCGTCCTGCCGGCGCTGACCTGGCAGGGCATGAACCCCGTCGACGACGACAACGACGGCATCCCCAACACGCTCACCGCCGAACAGCCGATCCGCCTCGCCCGCCCGCTCGTCGATGGCCTACCGGCCGGGTTCGCCGGCGAGGCGGCACTCATCTCACACCTGCGCGGTGCTCGCCTGCCGTTCGATCTGACGACCGATCTGGGGCTGTTGCAGAACGTCGGCCCGAAACTCGGTGGACACCGTGGCGTCGTCCTCGCCGGCGACGAGCGCTGGCTTCCCGAGTCCTTCGGATCGACGCTCAGCACGTTCGTCGAACAGGGGGGTCACGTCCTCTCGCTGGGGATCGACTCACTGCGCCGGTCGGTCACCGTCTCCGGCGATCAGGCGCTGGACCCGGGACCCTCGCACGCCACCGACTTCCTGCTCGCCAAGCCGGGGCGCGTCGTGCCCGCGCACGGCGCGCTGATCCTCGTCGACAAGGACGGCCTGAACATCTTCCGCGGGACGTCGGGCGCCCTGCGCGGCTACCGCTCCTACCAGCCGATCGTGGCGGTGGCCGCGCCGGCGGCGATCGTCTCCGCCGCCGGGGCCAGCAATGCCGAGCCGAGCGTCGTTGGCTACCGGCTCGGGCACGGGGTCGTCGTCGACATCGGGCTACCGGGCTTCGCGTCGAGCCTTCGGCACGACCTGGACGCGTCTGAGTTGCTCGCTTCGGTCTGGAAGCTGTTGGGGCGGTGATCTGTCAGGGGCCCTACCCCTCCCGCTGAGACTGCCGCTTTCAGGCGCCTCTCATCTGCGTGCTCTACAACCCGCTGTCGATGAGCCCACATCCCGCCGCGTCCTACCGACGCCGGCGACTCACCGCCCTTGCCGCCCTGGCGGCGGTCGTTGTCGTGTTGGTCGTGATCCTGAGCTCGACCGGTCACTCCGCTCACGGGCACCATGGGACGAGCGCGAGCGCGAGCGCGAAGACGAAGGCGAGGGCCGGCACGAAGGCAGCGACCCACCCGGCGGCAACGCCCGCCCTGTCGGTGACCGGGATCCCGGTCGGGCGCTGGACGAGCCTTCCGCCGTCGCCGACGCCGCGGGGCGAGGTCTCGGCGGCGAGGATCGGCAACGTCGTCTACGTCGTCGGCGGCTTTGACTCCACCGGCCACACCACGAGCGAGGTCCAGCGGCTCGATCTCGTGTCCGGCCGCTGGAGCACGGTGGCGGCGATGCCCGAGCCGCTCAACCACATGAGCGCGGTGGGCTACGGAGGTCGCCTGTACGTCGTCGGGGGCTACTCGCAGCCCAGCGATACGAGCGCGGGCGCGGTACGGGGGTTCTGGCGCTATGACCCCGCCTCCGGGCGATGGTCGGCGATGCCCGACGCGCCGGTGGCGCGCGCGGCCGCCGGCGCGGCCGTCCTCGGTCACCGGCTGTACGTGGCCGGCGGGCGCAACGACACGACGGCGGCGCTCTCGACGCTGGCGATCTTCGACTTCGACACCGGGCGCTGGTCTGAGGGGCCGTCGTTGGCGCATGCTCGCGAACACGTCGCGGCGGTCGCCGCCGGCGGCGGGGTGTGGCTGCTCGGCGGGCGAGTGTCCGGGGTGGGGAGCACCGACGTCGAGCGCTACCGTCCCGCCGCCGCCGCCTGGCAGTCGATGAGCCCGTTGCCCGCGGCCCGCAGCGGCTTTCAGGCGGTGTCGGTCAACAACTCGGTCTTCGCCGTCGGCGGCGAGGACGGCGCCAGCACGGTGCCCGAGGTCGACCGGCTGGACCTGCGCACCGGCCAGTGGAAGAACGTGGGTGATCTGCCTGTGCCCCGCCACGGGCTGGGCCTCGTCGCCGACGGCCCGCTCGTGTTCGCGATCGACGGAGGCCCCCAGCCGGGCCTGACCATGTCCCGCACCGTCGAGCGCCTCCGGGTCGGCTGATCGCCGCCTCAGCCGTCGTCGACGAGGCCCTTCAGGGGTCCGAGGAGACGCTGCGAGCGGCGGGACACCCCCGGGAGGGCGAGCAGCCGGTGCGTGGGCGGCTGTCCGGATCGCCGGCGCTCCAGCTGCTCGGCGGCGATCGGCTTGAACGCGTCGTCGATCACCGCGCACGGCGCCTGGTCGGCGATCGCCGTGACGTCGGTCTCCAGATGCTCGGCCCACAGCCGCAACCGAGTGTCACGCGCCAGCTCGACTGCGTCGGTGACGACGTTCATCTCGGTGTCGTTGAGCAGCGAATGGGCGTTGAGGTTCGCCGAGCCGATCGTCAGCCAGCGGTCGTCGACGATCCCGACCTTGGCGTGCACGTACAGCGGGTCGTCGCGGCCGTCGGTGCGCGACCGCAGGGTCGTGACCAGCAATCGCCCCGCGCCGTCGTCGGCGTCGACGAGGACCCCCAGCTGCCCCTTCGTGTCGTCCTGGCCGTTGTTGGCCTTGGCCGGCAGCACGATGAGGACCCGGAAGTCGTCATTGGGGGGACGGCGCAGCTTCTCGGCGAGCAGGTCGACGATCTCCGGCGCCCACAGGAACTGGTTCTCCAGATAGACGTAGGCCCGCGCGCTCCGCAGCGCCCGGACATAGCTCTCGAGGATCCGGAACTCGCCGCGGGCAACGCGCTCGTACATGTCCTCGGCGACGGTGCGGACCACCTGGACGGCGTACTCGCCGGCGATGGGCGGAGGCGGCCCGCCGGGGAGCGTCTCGCCGGTCAGCTCCTTCCAGCGCAGGGCGAAGTGATCTCGCACGTCGGCGACCGCGGGGCCGCGCAACCGTGTGCCGACGTCGTGCCAGCCCAGCCGGCGCAGGGCGGGGTGACTGCTTGAGTCGTTGCGGTCTCCGCCGAAGTCCGTCATGTCGATCCCGCCGACGAACGCGACCTCGCCGTCGATCACGACCGTCTTCTCATGGTGGCAGTGGAACGGGTGCTCGCGTGGGTCACGCTCAACGCGGATGCGCGTCTGGCGCGTAAGGGTCTCCAGGCCGTCCTGCACCTCCTTGCGCGACGGGTGAAACAGGGGCACCGGCGCGCCGGCCCAGGCCAGTAGGCGCACGTCGACGCGCTCGGCGGTCTCCGCCAGCAGCGCGCCGAGGATCGTCGGGGAGTCTCCGCGGACGAGCTCGAGGTGAGCGGCGGAGTGCCAGCCGGTGATGTGCACATACGCTCGGGCACCGGCGATCGCCTCGGCGACGGCGGCGAAGGCCTGCTCGCCGTCGATCAACACGTCGAGCTGGTTGCCCGCTCGCGGCGGTGGATCTCCGGCCGCCCAAAGCCGGTCATCCGGCGGATCGAGCGCTCGTGACCAGCCCAGGCGGTCCAGCCGGCGGACGTGCTTGCGACGCACCGCCAGCTCCACGCCGTCGCCGACGGCCGCGTCCACCTTGGAGATCAGCGACGGGAGTCCGGCGGCCATG
>DATAUL010000282.1:0-3600 GCA_036268255.1 Solirubrobacteraceae bacterium
GCTCGAGGAAGATCTGCTCACGGGTCTCGAAGTACCGCAGCAACGCGGACTTGTGCATGCCGACCGCGTCGGCGATGTCGGTGAGCGTGACCTGCCGAACGCCGTCGCGCGCGGCCAGCTGCGCGGCCGCGGTGAGGATCGTCTCACGCCGGTGGGCCTTGTTCTCGGCGCTCCGAGCGCGTTGGAAGGTGGGAGCCGTCGTCACAGGCCTAAGCGTAGCTAAGAGAACAGCAGTGTGTTATCTTACGCAACAGCGTTCTCTTACACGGAGGTCTCCGACATGCCCAGCGTTTTCTTCCTCACCGGTTCCAGCCGTGGCCTGGGCCGCGCGATTGCTGAGGCCGTGCTCGACGGTGGGCATCAGCTGGTGGCCACCGCCCGCAGCCCGCGATCCCTCGACGATCTCGTGGCCGGCTACGGCGATCAGATCCTGCCGCTGGCGCTCGACGTCACCGACGCGGACTCCGCCCAGGCGGCGATCGCCGCCGGGATCGAGCGCTTCGGGCGCATCGACGTCGTGATCAACAACGCCGGCTACGCGGATCTCGCCGCGATCGAGGACGTCACGCTCGAGGACTTCCGCCGGCAGATCGACACCAACCTGTTCGGCGTCGTCAACGTGACCAAAGCCGCGCTCCCGGTGTTGCGCGAGCAGGGCACCGGGCACATCATCCAGATCTCGTCGATCGGCGGCCGCCTCGCGACTCCGGGGCTGGCGGCCTATCAATCGGCCAAATGGGCGGTCGGCGGCTTCTCCAGCGTGCTCGCCGCCGAGGTCGCGCCGCTCGGTATCCGCGTGACCGTGCTGGAGCCCGGCGGGATGCAGACCGACTGGGCCGGCGCCTCGATGCGCGTCCCACCCGTCTCTGACCCCTACCGCCAGACCGTCGGCGCGATGGCCGCGATGCACAACTCCGTCGCGGTAGCTCTCGGGGATCCCGCCAAGGTCGCCCAGGTCGTCCTGCAGGTCGCCGCGATGGACGATCCGCCGCTACGGCTCATCCTCGGCAGCGAGGCCTACGCCTACGCCACTGCGGCAGCCCGTGCCCAAGCCGCCTCCGACGAGCGTTGGCGTCAACTCACCACGTCCACCGACCGCGACGACGCCACCGACGACCAACGCGATCCCCTCGGCGCCGGCGCGCACTGACCACCGCGGGACACCGATGGGTTTGGCGTCATGCGGTGCACGTGTAGAAGAGCTCGCCCTGGTAGCCCGCGACCCAGCCGTGGTGGTCGTCGACGAACGAGACGCCGTACAGGTTGCCGTCTCGGACGACGTGCGGCTTCTGGACCGTCCAGTGCGCTCCTCCATCGGTGGTCACGAGCAAGAGGTTGTGAACCCCGACCGTCGGTCAATCCCCCCGACCGGCCACCCGTGGGTGTTGTCCGGAAACGAGAGGCCGGTCAGGTCGTCGCTGGTGCCCGGCCGGACGTCTGGGCGTTCCAGTGACACGAAGGCGCTCCCACCTTCGCGCCGCTGCTGCCGCTGCTGCCGCAGCCACCCAGCAAGGCGGCCACGCCGACGCAGAGAAGCCCGAAGGTGCCGGCGCGGATCCGCACGGGCGCATCCTTCCAGCATCGCCTCCGCGGCGCGGGGTCGACGTTACCGCGGGCTCAGCGCGGGCTCGTTCAAGGAAGAACGGACGAGCTCGTGGGCGACCCGCTCCGCGGGGTCCGGGATCTCGTTGACGAGGTGCCCTTGATGGCACGATGTGCTAAAGGAATGACCGGACGATGGATGTCGAGCGCAACGAAGTGAGCGCTGTTGCCGATCCGAAGGCGCGCGAGTTCCTGCGGCAAGCAGATCCAGTTCTGGCGCGGCTCATCGATGCGCACCCGGACTTTCATCCGCGGGCGTGGCTCGACGAACTCCCGCCGCTTGACGCGTTCGGGACGCTCATCTTCCAGGTCGTCGGCCAGCAGCTTTCCGTCAGAGCGACGCGGACGATCGTGTCCCGTCTCCAAGAGCGGTTCGGAGGGCATCTGCCATCACCAGCGGACCTCCTCGCGGCAGATCCACAGGAACTACGCGCGAGCGGCATGTCGGGTCGCAAGGGCAGCACGTTGCGAGCGCTCGCCGAGCGGTTCGTCGACGGACGCCTGAGCGACCCGGCACTCTCCGGCATGACGGACGCCGAGATCGAGGCGGCACTGACCGAAGTGCCGGGGATCGGGCCGTGGACGGCACACGGCTTCCTGATCGTGGCTCTCGATCGGCCTGACGTTCTGCTCTCCGGCGACCTCGCATTACGGCGCGCGATCCAACAGGCCTACGGATTCGACCACCCTCCGACCGAAGACGAGATCGTCCAGGTGGCGGAGCCCTGGCGACCGTACCGAAGCCTCGCTGTGGGCTACCTGTTTGCGTCCGAGTTCGAGACAGACACCTAGCTCCCGGCGGGATGGCCGGCGCCGAGTGGGATGTTGAGCACGATGAACTCGGCCGGCTCGACCGGCGCGAACGCGACGTTGAGGTTCACGATGCCGGCCTGGATGTCTGCGACCGAGGTGGTCGTGGCGTCGCAAGTGATCTTGAACGCCGTTGTGGGACTAGCCCCTTGCAGGGCTCCCTGTTTCCACAGCGCGGTCATGAACGCAGCTGTCGTAACGCTTAGCGACGACCACAGCAGCGGCCCGTTGGGCTCGAACACGGTCCACTTGAACGCCTGCTGCAGGCTCTGCTGGATGAAGTCAGCCAGTCGCCTCGTGGATACGTACGTGTAGGAGGTGTCGGACGCGCCCGCGAGCGTGCGCGCACCCCAGACCACATTCCCGTAGCCGGGGAAGGTACGCAGGCAGTTGATGCCCTGCGCGTTCAAGGTCGAGTTGACGGTATCGGTCATCGTCACGTCGGCGAGACCCGTCACGCCGCTGAGTGTCGCCGTCAGCCCGGCGGGCGCCTTCCACACCCCGACCTCATCGGTGGACGCATAGACGCCCGCGACGGCGCCACTGGGCGGGACGGACCGCGACGCGAAGTTGTTCCATGGGTCGGCGATCTGGACCCATGGGTAGTAGGCGGCCGCGGCGTCGCTGTTGGGGTTGACGAACTGGTTCGCCCAATCCTGCAGGGCTTGCATACCCTGGGGAGTTCCGATGTTGTCGACCGGCATGGCGTTGGCGCCCGGTAGCCACGCGGACGTCATCGCAGCCGCGGGCGGCGGGGGATCGACAATCAGGAACGCCTGCCGCGCCTTGCAGAAGCGGTGCGCCGCCGCGATCACCGATGCCTGCTCGGCGGTCGACGTAAACGCCAGATCCGGGATGCACATGATGTTGAAACGACCCGGCCCGATCTGATCCAACGCCGGCGCGGGCGCAGACGACGACACCGGATCGCCCACCTGCGCCAAGACCGCCGACCCGAGGCTGCCAACCGACGAGACCCCGTCCAGCCCGACGACCCAGGCGGTGCTCCCTCCGCCGTTGAAGAACTGCCACAGCGCGTACGGCGCCATGCTGGGCTGGGTCCCGAACGGGAGGTTCGGGTCAGACCCGCCGAACTGCATCGCGAACTGGTTCCACGAGGTCACCAGGAACGCTTCGTTCACAGGCCCCTGCGGGAACACGCCGAGCACGGCCAGCACACTCGTCGCC
>DATAUL010000283.1:0-10027 GCA_036268255.1 Solirubrobacteraceae bacterium
ATCGCCCAGCGCGCGCTGGAGCTCGCCCTGCGTTACGCCCAGGAGCGAAAGACGTTCGGCAAGCCGATCGCCCAGCACCAGGCGATCCAGTTCAAGCTCGCCGACATGGCAACCCAAGTCGACGCCGCCCGGCTGCTCACCCACCGGGCGGCCCGGCTCAAGGACGCCGGCGAGCGCTCGGACATCGAGGCCGGAATGGCCAAGCTGTTCGCCTCGGAGGCCGGGCATTTCTGCGTGGAGCAGTCGCTGCGGATCCACGGCGGCTACGGGTACTCGAAGGAGTACGAGATCGAGCGGCTGTACCGCGACGCCCCACTGTTGCTCATCGGCGAGGGCACGAGCGAGATCCAGCGCATGGTGATCGGCCGAAAGCTCCTGCAACGCCACAAGATCTAATCCGACTAGGCGCGCGCGGCCCGGCGCGCTACGGTTAAAGGTAGGCAACGCAGGGAGATGACGATGTCCCACGCATTCACACCTCGCATGACATTCCTCCGACGGCGGGTAATGGCGGTGCTCGTTGTGGCCCTGGTGGCCGCCGCCGCCGCTCTGGCTGCCGCTTCGACCTCGGCAAATCAGACGCTGGTCCGGGCCCACGTCGCCCGCGATGGCTCCGTCGTGGTTTCCGGCTACGACGGCGGCGCGCCGCTGGCCCCAGCGACCAAGCCGTAGACTTGGTCGTCTGACCTCGCCGTCTGACACCAAGGGCCTGATCGAAACCGCGGTCACGCGGTTCCTTCAGGAGGTGCCGGCGTTGGCGCCACTCAAGCTGGTCGCGGGGCTCGAGCTCCGCGGCCGCGGAGACGTGCAGCTCTATCGCGTCGAGTTGCCCGGCCCCAAGGTCACCAAGGACATCGCGTCCGACGCCAAGGTCCGCCTCGAGGTTCAGCGCGCCAGCTTCAACACGCTCGCCACCCGCGGACACGTCAGCGACTGGCGGGCCGCATTCGAGAAGGGCGAGGCGAAGGCCACGGGCATCGAGCAGGTGATCCGCTTGATCGTCCAGGTGGTGGAGAAGCAGGAAGAGCGCAGCCGGACGCGCCGCGCCAAGTCCCACCTCTGAGGTCCGCGAGCCTCCCGGTGACGCGGGCGCCGCTCAGCGGTTGGCGAGGTCCTCGGCGGCCGTGAGCTGGTTCTCGACCAGATCGAGGCCGGCGTCCCAGAAGCCCGGGTCGGCGAGGTCGATGCCGACCATCGCCGCCAGCTCCTCTGGTCCACGGGAGCCCCCGGCGGCCAGCAGGTCGAGATACGCGGGGGCGAACGACGCGCCCTCCTGCAGGTAGCGCCCATAGACCGACAGCGCCAGCAGCTGGCCATAGGCATAGGCGTAGACGTAACCGGGCGAGTTGATGAAATGCGGCACGTAGGACCACCACATGCGGTAGCCCTCGGTGATCTCGACCGAGTCGCCGAACAGCTCTCGCTGGCTCTCGACCCACGAGTCGTTGATCCGATCGACCGATAGCTCGCCCTCGGTACGCCTGCGGGTGTGGACGAGGTGCTCGAAGCGGTTCATCGCCATCTGTCGAAACACGGTCGCGATGGCGCCCTCGATCCGATCCGACAACAGGCTCAGCCGCGCTCGTTCGTCCGGCGCCTCGTCGAGTAGCCGGCCGAACACGAGGGCCTCGCCGAAGACCGATGCGGTCTCGGCCATCGTCAGCGGCGTCGACTGATGGAAAACGCCCTGGGGCTGGGCAAGCGCGGCGTGCAGGCCGTGACCGAGCTCGTGGGCCATCGTCAGGACATCGCGGCGCCGGGCGGTGAAGTTCAGCATGACGTACGGGTGCACGCTGGGCACCGTGTAGGCGCAGAACGCGCCGCCGCGCTTGTGCGGGCGAACCGGCGCGTCGACCCAGTTCTCCGTGAAGAAGCGCCGGGCCACGTCGCCGGCCCGGGGCGAGAACGCCTGGTAGGTGTCGAGCACCAGCTCCCGCGCGTCGCCGAAGGAATAGCTGATGTCCTCGGGTAGCACCGGCGCGGAGCGGTCATAGTCGGCGATCTTGTCGACGCCCAGCAGTCGCGCTTTGAGCGAGTACCAGCGCTGGGCGATACCGAAGCGCCCGCGCACCGCCTCGATCAGAGCCATCACCGACTCGTCCGACGCCTCGTTGGACAAGTTGCGCGCCGCGAGCCAGTGCGGATAGGAGCGCAGCCGGTCGTCGACCGACTTGTCGTGGATCAGCGTGTTGTAGATGAACGCCCGCGTCCGCAGTCCCGGTTCGAGCGTCGTCGTCACAGACTCGGCAACCGCGCGACGGACCTCGCGGTCGGGCTCCTGCAGCCGGCTCAGCGCCACGTCGAGTGGGACCTCGGTGTCGTCGAGTTGCACGCGCAGCGCGGACACGAGCTCTCCGAAGAGGCGCGCCCACGAGCTCTGGCTGGCGATCGCCTTCTCAGCGAGGATCTTCTCCTCGGGCTCGGTCAGGAGATGCGGTCGGTAACGGCGGGCGCTGCGCAGGTAGTGCGCGCAGAACGCCAGCCGATCGTCGGAGACCAGCTCCTCGGCTCGCTCGTCCGACAAGGCTGCCCACTCGAGCTCGAAGAACAGTAGCTTGGTCTCGATCTCCGTCGCCCGCTCCTGGACGAGCTGTAGGAGCGCGCCACGGGTCGGATCGGCGGTGTCGGTGGAGAAGCGCAGCGACGCGAACGAGCCGGCCTTGCCGATCAGCTCGTTGACCTCGGCAAGCTCGCGCATCGCGGCCGCCAGGCCCGCCGGGTCGAGCTCGGCCACCTGGCCGGCGTGGGCCTCGGCGAACGCATCGGCGCGCTGTAGGGCCTCCTCGAGCTGGCGCTCCACGCCGGAGTCCTCGTCGCCGTCGACCAGCGGGCTGAGGTCCCAGGTGGTCTGAAGCAGCTCAGGGTCTGCGAGGTTTTCGGCGGTAGTAGTCACTTCCGTCAGAGAATATCCAGCGGTTGGGCTCGCAAACGTTGCGGGCCCTGAGCCTGAGATCATCGGGGGACGATGAGACTCCGAGCCCTCCTGGCGGTGATCGCCGGCATCCTGACCGTCGCCGGCTGCGGGCAGTCCGCCAGTCATCGTCGCCTGCCCGTCGACGGCGCGCCGCTGGTTCACGGAGCCCGGGTCGTCGCGCAGGCGCGCAGCTGTGACCGCGGCGCCCACCCTTACTGCTCGTTGCAGCTGGTCGTCGTCGGATCGGGCTTTCGCAGCTCGACGGAGCTGTTGGGGGCCGAGGAGGGCCGGCTGAAGGCGCTCGGCTGGACCTCGACGGTGGGCGACACCCCGAAGGAGCGCTCCGCGGACTCGCCCGGTCATCGGCTGCGGCTGAGCCTGGCGATCGCTCCGGATGACCTGCTCAGCTGGGATCAGGGGCAGGTCAAACGCCGACCGCCGATCGCGCATGCGCTCTCGCTCACCATGTTCGACCGCGCACCCGCGCTGTCGCTCATGCTTGAGACGGGCTCTTCGTAACCCCGGGCGATTGCCCGAGCTCCGTCAGCGCCAGCCGCCGGCCTGTCCCCACCGACAGCGCGGATCGCCCGTCGAGCACGCTGCGCAGATCGTCGCCCACCAGCTCGGCCCGCCAACCGCTCAGCGTGCGGACCTCAGGTTCGGGCTCGCCACGGCGCACGGCGCCCACGATCTGTTCGAGCTCGGCTCGCGACGCGATCAGCTCATACGCCAGGCCGGCCTCCAGTGAGCGGGCGCGCAGCAACGCCTCGGCCAACGCGATCAACGGCGCATCGCCTGGCTCGGAACGCCCGCGCGCCTCGTCGCGCGCGATCGGAGTCGCATCGCGCCCGCGCGCGATTGCGTCGAGGATCGCCTGCCCCCGGCGCTTGATCGTCGGCGGGTGCAGGCCGCGAATCTGCTCCAGGCCGGCCGTCGTGGTCGGCTTTCGCTTGGCCAGCTCCAGCAATGCCGGGTCGGCGAGGACCGAGCCCACAGGCCGGTCGGACTCCGACGCCGTGCGCTCTCGCCAGGCGGCCAGCTCTCGGGCGACCGCCCTCGCGCGTGGGTCCAGCTGGCCGACGCGTGGCAGCCGCTCCCAGGCCGTGTCCGGATCGCGCTCGTCGGTGGCCGACTCCAGCCGGCGGCACTCCTCGCACGCCCATTCCAGGCGTCCGCTGGACTGCAGGCGACGCTGGATCTCGTCGGCCAGCTGCAGCAGGTGGGCGACGTCCTCGGCGGCATAGCCGAGCTGCTCCTCGGTCAACGGGCGCACGTCCCACCGTGTGTAGCTGGCGGTCTTGCCGACCCGCAGGCCCAGCACCTGGCTGAGCAGGTTGCCGTACCCAGCCTGGGCGCTGGCGCCGGCAAAGCCGGCCGAGATCTGGGTGTCGAAGATGTTGTTGAGCTCGGTGTGCCACGCGCGGCGGAGGATCGCCACGTCCTGGCGGCCGGCGTGCAGGATCACCTGGATCTGAGGGTCGCCGAGCAGATCCGCGAGCGGGCGGACGTCGACGTCCGTGAGCGAGTCGATCAAGAAGATCAGCGGCTCGCCGCCCTGCGGATTGTCGACCGCCACCTGCACGAGGCACAGCAGCGCCCGGTAGCGCCCCTCGGACATGAACTCCGTGTCGATCCCCAGCCGCCCGGTCGCGCGCGCGGATTCCGCGGCGCTTCTGATTTCAGCTGACGTCGCCAGTTGGGTGCCCGACATGGTCTCGATAACCGGAATCTACATGGCCCATGGGCACCTTGGCGCCTAAACCGACCCCCCTGGTAGGATTTACCGGGATGATCTTCTCCTCGAAAGCCGAATACGGGGTGCGGTTGATGATCGAGCTGGGCCGCCAGGCCCCGGATCACCCCACCAGTCTGAAGGCGATCGCCGACGCCGAGGGGCTGCCGCTGGCCTACCTCGAGCAAGTGGTCGCACGCCTGCGCCGGGCGGGGCTCGTGATGAGCGCCCGCGGGGCACACGGCGGTTACTGGCTGTCGCGTCCCGCCGAGGAGATCGGCATGGACGAGGTCGTCCAGGCGCTGGAGGGATCGATCGCTCCGATGGAGTGCTTCGTGCATGACCGCACCGAGCGCGTTCTGTGCTCGCACGAGCCCGACGCGGGCCGCGGCTGTGCCACCAAGCTGCTGTGGACCCGAGTCCAGGGCGGGATCATCCGCTCGCTGCAGGCGACCACGCTGGCGGAGCTCGTGCAGTTCGCCGGTGGACCGAGTGTTCCCGTCGCGTTGCCCGTCGTCGACTCCGCGGCGCTCGTTGCGAGCGCCCCCGCACAGTAATCCGATCCACTGAAGACCAGAAAGCTGAGCATGTCAGACCTAGAGATCCGCAATCTGCACGTTCGCGCCGGGGAGAAGGAGATTCTCCGGGGCCTTGAGCTGAGCGTCGGCAAGGGTGAGATTCACGCCCTGATGGGCCCCAATGGGTCCGGCAAGTCGACCCTGGCCAACGCGATCATGGGCCACCCCGGCCTCGAGGTCACCGAGGGCCAGATCATCTTCGGCGGCGAGGACATCACCGAGTCGTCGCCCGATGAGCGGGCCCGCATGGGCCTGTTCATGGCCTTCCAGTACCCCGTGTCTGTTCCGGGCGTGACCGTGACCAAGTACCTGCGAACCGTGATGAACGCCCACCGCGACGCGCACGGAGAGCCGCCGATCGCGCTCAAGGAGTTCCGCCAGACGGTGGAGGCCGCGATGGAGCTGGTCAAGGTGCCCCGGGAATTTTCCACCCGCTATCTCAACGAGGGCTTCTCGGGCGGGGAGAAGAAGCGCATGGAGATCCTCCAGCTGGCGCTCCAGCACCCGCAGATGGCGATCCTCGACGAGACCGACTCGGGACTGGACATCGATGCGCTGCGCGTCGTCGCCGACGGCGTCAACTCCGTCGCCGGACCCGATCTCGGCGTGCTGATCATCACCCACTACCAGCGGATCCTGCACCTCGTGCAGCCCAGCCACGTGCACGTCATGTACAGGGGCCGGATCGTCCGCGAGGGCGGGCCGTCGCTGGTCACCGAGCTCGAGGCCAAGGGCTACGCCTGGATCACCGACGAGATCGACGAGATCGACGCCGCCGCAGAGGCAGTGGCGTAGCGATGTCGACCGTCGAGACCCCCCTCGACGTCGCCGCGGAGTTCCCGGTCCTGCGCCGGGAGTTCGCCGGCCGCCCGGTCGTCTACCTGGACTCAGCGGCCACCTCGCAGACGCCCCAGCCGGTGATCGACGCGATGACCCGGTACTACACCGAGTCGCGGGCGTCGGTCCACCGTGGCGTCTATCCGCTGGCCGTCGAGGCGACCGACCTCTACGAGGGCGCGCGCGAACGGATCGCGCGCTGGCTGGGGTCGACCGTCGAGGAGACGATCTTCACCGCCAACGCCACCGCCTCGATCAATCTCGTCGCCTACACGTGGGGCCGCCAGAACGTCGGGCCCGGCGATCTCGTGGTCATCACCGAGACCGAACATCACTCCAACATCGTGCCCTGGCAGCTGCTCTGCTCCGAGCGCGGCGCCGAGCTGGCCTACGTCCCGATGCTCGACGACGGTCAGCTCGACCTCGACGCGCTCGACCGACTGCTCGCCCGCGCGCCGAAGCTGGTGGCCGTCGTCCACGTCTCCAACGTGGTCGGGACGATCAACCCGATCGAGGAGATCATCCGCCGCTCCCACCAGGCCGGCGCGGTGGTCGTCGTCGACGGATCGCAGGCGGTTCCGCAGATTCCCGTCGATCTGCGCGCGCTGGATGCCGATTTCTATGCCTGGACGGGCCACAAGGCGTATGGGCCGACGGGGATCGGCGTGCTCCACGGGCGCCGTGAGCTGTTGCAGTCGATGCCGCCGTTCATGGGCGGGGGTCACATGATCCGCACGGTCGGCGACACCGAGTCGACCTGGACGGACCTGCCCTGGAAGTTCGAGGCCGGCACGTCGCAGATCGCCGAGGCGATCGGGCTGGGCGCTGCCGTCGATTGGATCCAGGCGATCGGGATCGACCGTATCCGCGCGCACGAGAGCGCGCTGGTCGCCGATGCCCTGGCCCGGCTGGCCGAGGTTCCGGGCCTGCAGCTGCATGGACCCCCCGACGCCGCCGATCGGGGAGCGCTGATCTCGTTCGTGCTTGAGGGGGCCCATCCCCACGACGTGGGGGAGATCCTGGGACGCGAAGGGGTGTGCGTGCGTACTGGTCATCACTGCACACAACCGCTGATGCGACGGTTGGGCGCCACCGCGACAAACCGGGCCTCGTTTGCGGTTCACAACACGGTCGCCGACACCGATCGCCTGATCGAGGCGCTGGGGACCGTCGGCCGCGTGCTACAGCTCTGAGCCCATGGACGATCTCTATCGGGAGAACATCCTCGAGCACTACAAGCGGCCCCACAATTGGAGCCCGCCGGAGCCTGAGCTCAAGCGCGTCGACCTGGAGTTCCACGATCTGAACCCCCTGTGCGGAGACGAGCTGACCGTCAAGCTGGCGGTCGGCGAGGACGAGCGGATCGAGGGCGTGCGCTTCGAAGGTCACGGCTGCGCGATCTCGCAGGCGGCGGCCTCGATGGCCTCCGACGAGGTCCAGGGGATGAAGGTCTCCGAGCTGCTCGACCTCGACCGTTCGTTCGTGCTGGATCTCTTGGGGATCGACATCTCGGCCACGCGGATGAAGTGCGCGCTGCTGTCGCTCAAGGTCCTCAAGAGCGCCTCGCTGGGGGACGCGGTCGGCTGGGAGCCCGCCACCCCAGAGAGCGACGCAGCGGCGTAGCCGTCGCCCGGCGCGCCGTGCGATCGACCTCCGGCAGCGTGCTCGCGCGCCGTGTCGCCACGGCGGCCCAGCTCCGCCTCCGGTTGCTGCGCCACGGCGGCGACGTGGTCACCTGCCCGATCTGCGAGCGAGGCTTCGATCGCTTCGCCGACGACTATGACCGCGCGCGGGCGCTGTGCTGGCGCTGCGGCGCCCACGAGCGCCACCGCGCGCAATGGCTGCTGCTGCGCTCGCGGCCCGAGTTGCTCAGGAGCGCGGGCTCGCTGCTGCACTTCGCACCCGAATGGACCCTGCGCCGGCGCCTGTCAGGGGTCGATCACCTGCGTTACGTGACGGCCGACCTACAGCAGCGCGATGTCGACCTGCAGCTCGACATCACCGCGCTGGCGCTGCCGGACGCGAGCTTTGACGCGGTGATCTGCTCACACGTGCTAGAGCACATACCCGATGACGCGAGCGCGATGGGCGAGCTGCGTCGCGTCACCGCGCCCGGGGGATGGTGCCTGGTCATGGTTCCGCTGGACCTGGGGCGCGGCGAAACCTACGAGGACCCGTCGCTCGTCGATCCCGAGCAGCGCCGGCGGGTCTTCTGGCGTCCTGATCACGTGCGGCTCTACAGCGCGGACATCGAGGCCCGGCTTGTCCGCGCGGGGTTCGCCGTGGAACGGGTCGACCCGACGGCCGAATTCGGAGTTGAAGCCTGCCGCCGATACGGAATTCCCGATACCGAGGTGATCTGGCTCTGCCGGCCAGACACCACTCCGGCCGAGGCCGGCTCAACGGCGGTCAGCTAAGATCTACTGAGAAATCCGATCCCTACACTAGGTTTTCGAGAAACTGTGCCGCAACTCATCGACGTCTGCCCCCTTTCAGAGCTCGCACCCGGCGAACGGCGCCTGGTCGAATGGGACGAGCTGGAAATCGGTGTGTTTAATTGCGGCGGCACCGTGTACGCGATCGAAGACCGTTGCTCGCACGACGACGGCCCGCTGATCGAAGGCGAGCTCGACGATCAGTCGTGCACGATCGAATGTCCCCGACACGGCTCGCTGTTCGACATCAAGACCGGCAAGCCCAAGACCCTGCCCGCGTATGTTCCGGTCGACACCTTCCCGGTGATCATCGAGGACGACACCATCAAGCTGGAGGTGGAGTAAGTGGCTACTCCCGACACCGTCACCCCGACCGACGACGCGCCCGTGCTGACCGAGAACGAGTCGTTGTCGCGCATCAACGCCGACTACACCGAGCGCTACGGCTTCCACGACGCCGAGAACTACCTGTACAAGGCGCCCAAGGGGCTCACGGCGGAGCTCGTGGCCAAGATCTCGGAGTTCAAGTCAGAGCCCCAGTGGATGCGCGACTTCCGTCTCAAGGCGCTCGAGCACTTTCTCGCGCGTCCGATGCCGACCTGGGGCTCGCCGATGCTGGCCGAGGTCGACTTCGACGACATCCACTACTTCGTGCGTGCATCCGAGCGCGCCGAGCGCTCCTGGGACGACGTGCCCGACGACGTCAAGAAGACCTTCGATCGGCTGGGCATCCCCGAAGCCGAGCGCAAGTTCCTCTCCGGTGTGGGGGCTCAATACGAATCTGAGGTCGTGTATCACCAGGTCCACGAGGACCTCGAGAAGCAGGGCGTGATCTTCCTCGACATGGATTCCGCGCTGCGCGATCACGAGGAGCTCGTGCGCGAGTACTTCGCGACGATCATCCCCGCCAACGACAACAAGCTGGCGTCGCTCAACAGCGCCGTCTGGTCGGGCGGATCGTTTGTCTACGTGCCGCCCGGCGTTCACGTCGAGATGCCGTTGCAGGCCTACTTCCGGATCAACACCGAGTCCATGGGGCAGTTCGAGCGCACGCTGATCATCGCCGACGAGGGCTCCTACGTGCACTACGTCGAGGGCTGCACCGCGCCGACCTACTCGTCGAGCTCGCTGCACTCGGCCGTCGTCGAACTGGTCGCCAAGCCCGGCGCCCGGATTCGGTACACGACGGTCCAGAACTGGTCCAACAACGTGTTCAACCTCGTGACCAAGCGCGCGATCGCCGAGACCGACGCGACCGTCGAGTGGGTCGACTGCAACCTCGGCTCCAAGCTGACCATGAAGTACCCGAGCGTCTACCTGATGGGTGAGCGTGCCCACGGCGAGATCCTCTCGATCGCGTTCGCCGGCAAGGGCCAGCACCAGGACGCGGGCGGCAAGATCGTCCACGCGGCGCCGAACACGACGTCGAACATCTTCGCCAAGTCGATCTCCAAGGACGGCGGCCGCGGCTCCTACCGCGGACTGCTGGAGATCGCCAAGGGCGCCCACGGGGCCCGCTCCAAGGTCGTGT
>DATAUL010000284.1:0-5098 GCA_036268255.1 Solirubrobacteraceae bacterium
AACCGACCACTCAGCGCTCGGACGCGAGCGGCTGCTCCATCGCGGGCGTGGTCGGAGGACGCTTGTAGGGGTCTTCGTTCTCCTGGTGCTCCTCGTGGTAGACGCTCTCGACGTTGACCGCCCAGATGTCGTGCTTTGAGCCCAGGAGGATGTTGTCGACCGCTCGCATCGCGGTGAGCATCGAGTGGTCGGAGTTGTTGTACCGGTGCAGTCCGTTGCGCCCGACCTGGGCGAGGTTGGAGATCTGCTCCAGCCAGCCGCGGATCGTCTTGACGCGCTCGGCATACAGCTCGTCGTAGATGGGGTAGGCCTTGTGGACGCGCTCGACGAAGCCGAACTTGACATCGCTCGCCTTGGCGAGGTGGAGCTTCTCGATCTCCTGAGCGGCCATCGCTACCAGGTCGTCGTCGGCCATGGTCCACAGGTCGTCGCCCTCGAAGCAGAAATATTCCATCCCGATCGAGGCGTCGGTCTCGTTGGGGACCATCCATGGGCTCCAGGACTTGAAGTTCTGGATGCGCAGCACGCGCACGCCGGGCTGATGAATGTAGATCCAGTTATCGGGGAACGGGTCGTCGCCCTGGAGCACCAACAGCACGGTGAGGAACTCGCGATAGCGCAGGCCGCGGGCCGCGTCGCGCACCTCCACCGGTGCCTGGGGCTCGGTGATCCCGACGGTGGTACGCAGCGGCAGCGACGAGATCACGTGCGAGGGGTACAGCGTCTCGCCGCCCGCCACGACCTCGGTGATCCGCCCGTCGGAGACCCGCAACCGAGTCACGGGCGCGTTGAGCCGTACCTCGCCGCCCTGCTCGCGGATGTCGGCCGTCATCTGCTCCCACATCTGGCCAGGTCCGAACCGCGGGTAGTTGAACTCAGAGATCAGCGACTTGATCTTGTTGCCCTCGTTGCCGAAGAACGCGGCCTTGGCGGCCGAGAAGAACGACAGGCCCTTGATCCGCTGTGCGGCCCACTCGGCGCGGATCTCGTCCGCGGAGACGCCCCAGAGCTTCTCGGTGTAGGTCTTGAAGAAGTGGTTGTACAGCCGTTTGCCGAAGCGGTTGGAGACCCACGTCTCGAACGTGTCCTCGCGGCCCTTTGGCTTGACCGCGGCAACAAAATACGAAATCAGGCACCGGGTGAGCTCGACGGGGCCGAGCTTCTTGATGACGTCCATCCCCTGCAGCGGATATTCGAGGAACTTGTCGTTCCAGTAGATCCGGCTCTGGCGCGGGCGCTTGAGGAACTCCTCCTTCATGATCTCGTGCCAGAGGTCGTCGACTTCCTTGACCTTGGTGAAAAAGCGATGCCCACCGAGGTCGAAGCGATAGCCGTCCCTGACCTGGGTGCGCGCGATGCCGCCGACGAATTCAGTGGACTCGAGCACGATCACCGGCTTGCCCTGCTTGACCAGCTGGTAACCCGCGGTCAGCCCCGCCGGTCCCGCGCCGAGAACGACGACGGGGTGCTCAGGCGTGATGTCGCCTCCGAGCGCGGAGGTGTCTGTCGGTGTGGTGTCGGTCATCGTCTCGTGTCTTAGGAGGCCTTCTCGTAGAGCGTTGCGCTGTTGGCCACACAGCAGGCGCTTCGGTAGTTGTGGGGCGCCCAGGCGACCGGCTTGAGGGTCCCGCTGGCGACGTCATTGGTCAGGATCTGACCCCACTGAGCGGCGCGTCGCCTAACGAGCTTGGTCCACGGCTGCTTCCAATTCGACACCCCCTCCGTGAGCGGGCGCACGAATAGCAACTGCTGGCCGGGTTTGAGACTAGCAACGAGCGGTCCGAGCGTCGTCGCCGGGTTGGCATCCTGCAGGCGCGCCTGCGCGTCGCGCCAGTTCAGGTACGTGGGGTCTGACACGGGGCCCAGGGTGTTGGCAAACCCCAGTCCACCCGGGAGGTAGTACCACGACAGCGGCGTCTGCTCGGGCTGGCCGTCGACCACCAGGTCACCCGGGTGCAGCAGCGGTCCGATCTCACCGGCCAGATCGCGCATGTCCGACTTGAAGGTCGGTGTATACGACCCCGGATTGGCGAGAAAGCCGACGCACAGCACGATCGCGACAACGCCGACGATCCGCGCGCGGGCGGCGCCGATGGCGCCCAGCAGCAGCAGCGCAACCGTCAACGGGCCGAAGTACCGCGACACCCAGGTCGTGCTCGCCAGCGAGGCGATCCGCGCCAGCACCAGGCCCGCCGCCGGGAGCGCGATCAGCACCCACAGGGTGATCGCCTGAGGTGTGCGTCGGCGCGCGGCGCGCATCAGCGGGACCGCGCCGACGAACACCGCCACCAGCAGGGTGACGTTGACTCGCTCGCCCCCCATCAGGTCGGCGGGCACGTCGGCTCCGAGCAGCGGCGCGTAGTGCCACGGGGCCGTGGCGTGACGGATCTCGTCGATCGTGGCCGGCAGCCAAGGCAGGAACAGGATGAACGCCGCCCCGAAGCCGATCGCCGCGTCGCGCAGCAGCCCGCGGCGATCCTCGGCCAGCCGGTAGACCAACGCGAATGCGATGAGGGCGCCGAACGCGAAGAATCCCGCTGAGCCCTGCGTGTACATCATCAGGGCGAGCCCGATGGTGAACAGCCACAGGTACCGGCGCCGGCGATGCACGAACGCCTGCAGGAAGCCGGTCAGCGTCAGCACCGCGAGCAGCACGAGCAGCGTGTACGGCGCCGTCTCCTGGGAGTACTTCGTCACGTAGGCGCTGAACGCGAACAGGATCGCCGCGAAGATGCCGGCGCGTCGGCCGGAGAGGCTCCAGCCGGCCCAGAATGCGGCGGGGATCGTCAGCAGCGCGCACAGCACCGTGAGGGCGTGCGCGGCGCGCTCGCTGGCCCCGAACAGCTGGATCCAGACGTGCAGCAGCGCGTAGTAGAGCGGTGCCCCCCCGTTGTGACGAACCACGCCGGGCAACTGGCCGAGGGTGTGCGAGGCCATTCCGATAGCGCCGGCCTCGTCGAACCACAACTGGCCGGAGAGCTGGCGGGTGCGCAGAACGCCGGAGATGAGCACCAGCCCGAGTACGATCGCGGCCGTCGTCAGGCGCCGCGGATAGCGGTCAAACCAGGCCGGCGGGTGGACATCGCGGATCGGCGGAAGTTCGAGGTACGAGCCGAGCGGGCGGCGTTTGGGGGCGGCGGTGGTCAACCCCTACGAGACCTTCCGGTAGAGCAGCGCGCTGTCGGCCACGCAGCACGCCCCGCGGTAGTTGTGCGGCGCCCAGGCGACGGGCGCCAGGACTCCGCGGCTCACGTCGTTGGTCAGCGCCTGCCCCCACTGGGCCGAGCGCCGGCGGACGAGCTCGGTCCACGGAGCCTGCCAGTTCTGTGCGCCCTCCGTCAGCGGGCGGACGAACAGCAACTGCTGGCCGGGGCGCAGGCCGTTGACGAGCCCGGCCAGCGTCGAGGTGGGATTGGTGTGCTGGAGGCGCTTGAGTGCGTCGACCCAGTCGAAGTACGTCGGATCCTTGATCATCCCGCCCGCGGTGTTCGCGAAGCGCAGGCCGCCGGGCAGGTAGTAGTACGACAGCGGCGTCTGCTCGGGCTGGCCGACGACGACGAGGTCGCCGGCGTGCAGGTTGTGCGACATCTCGGCCCCGACATCGCGCATGTCGGACTTGTACTGCGGGGAGAAGGCCGCCGGATTGTGCAGATAGAGCAGCGAGAGGGCGATCGCCACCACACCGAGGATGCGCGCGCGGGCGCAGCCCCAGGCGACGAGGAACAGCAGCGAGCCGAGCACGGGGGCGAAGTACCGCGACGCCCACGCCGGGGTCACCTGCGAGGAGATCCACGCGAGTCCCAGCACGGCCACCGGGAGCACGATCAGCGTCCACAGGACGGTCCACTCCCGGGTGCGGCGATGCTTGCGGGCGAACAGCGGCGCCAGCCCGATCACGGCGGAGAACACGAGGATCATCGTGATCCGGTCGCCCCCGAGCAGATCGCGTGAGATCTGCACCGGGGCGCCGAACTTCGGTGCCGAGTCCCAGGGCGCCGCCGTGTGCGCCACCTGGTACAGCAGCGTCGGCACCCAGGGGAGATAGAGGATCCCCGCTCCAACGAACGTGATCACCGCGTCACGCAGCAGTCGCTTGCGATCGTCGGAGGAGAGCAGCGCCGGGATCAGGGCGATCGCCGAGCCGGCGAAGAAGAACGTGCCCCACGAGTGCGTGTACAGCATCAGCGTGAGCGCGCCGCCGAACAGCGGCAGGTAGCGCCGGCGGCGGTAGACGAAGCCGAGCAGGAAGCCGGCCGTGGCCAGCACGCCGAGCAGACCCATCAGCTCGTACATCCGGGTCTCCTGGGCGTAGGAGGTCAGCCACGCGTTGAACGCGAACAGCAGCGCGGCCATGATCCCGGCGCGGCGGCCGAAGAGCGTCCAGCACGCCCATCCGCCCGCCGGGATCGTCAGCACGCCGAACACCAGCGAGAGGGAGTGGCTGGCCGCCTCGCTGGTGCCGAACATGCTCATCCAGACATGCAGCGCCATGTAGTAGAGCGGCGGGTTGCCGTCGTAGCGCAGGACTCCGGGGATCGCTGACAACGCGTGGTTGGAGATCCCGGTGGTGATCGCCTCGTCCATCCACAGCTGGCCGCTGAGGTACTGCGCGCGCATCACGGCCGAGAGCGCCATCAGCGCCACGAGGCCGCCGCCGATCCACAGCCAGCCGGGAACGCGGCGCACCCAGTCGGGCGTGCGGGGCTCGTAGCCGGAGACCCCCGGGCCGTCGGGGGCGTCGACGCCAAGCCGGGGGGCGGTGACGGTGGCCATCAGATCGTGAAGGTCATGCGGTCGAGTTGCAGTGCTCGAACAGGCGGAATGTCCGCACGCTGCCGATGTAGGTGTAGTGCACGTTGGGCCAGGCGTGGAGGATCGGCAGGAGCGTGGCGTTGGTCTGGGCACGCGTCTGCAGCACGACGTTGGGCGCGGCGCCCGGCTCGGTGCCGGCGGCGGGCGGGCCCTCGACCGACAGGGTGTGCACGCCGAGCGTCCAGGCGACCATCGGCACCTGGAAGCCCTCGGTCATCACCGAGCCGCAGCTCAGGAGCTTCTTGGCACCGCCGTATCTGGCGACGAGCTTGGTCACGTCGGTGCG
>DATAUL010000285.1:0-2531 GCA_036268255.1 Solirubrobacteraceae bacterium
GGGCCGCAACGCGAAATCCCGGGCGGAGATCGCCGGCGTGAAGCGGTCATAGAAGGGCTTGGTCAGCCCGAGGCGGGCGTGCACCGCGTCCCATCCGCAGGCGAGCGCCAGCTCGTGGAGGCGCAGCTTGCGGGCATGGAACAGGCCGAGCAGCTCGACGCGGCCGAACACGGTGCGACAGAGCGCATCGAATTCGTGGGCGCGGTACTCCTTGAGATGCCAGGGGTTGCTGGACTTGTCGGCCCCCGGGGGCGCGAGGGTCAGCAGGTTGGGAGTCGAGACATACACCGACCCGCCGGGGGCCAGCAGCGAGCGGAAGTGGCGCAGGACGGCCAGCGGGTCGTGCACGTGCTCGATCGTCTGCAGGAAGACGACGGCGTCGTAGGCCCCCGGCAAGCCATGGTTCTCGACCATCCCCCGCTCGAATCTCAGGTTCTGGCGGGCGTAACGCAGGCGGGCGTGCTCGAAGGCGTCGGGGTTGGCGTCGACGCCGAGCACGGTCTCGGCCCCCCGGGCCAGAACGGCGGAGCCGTAGCCCTCGCCACAGGCCATGTCGAGCACGCGCTTGCCGATCACCCGCGCCCCGATCCACTCGTAGACGGCCAGGTGACGGCGGTACCAGTAGTTCTCGGCCGGGACGTCGGGCAGCGTGCGCTCGCCGGTGAGCTCCAGCGGCGGAACTCCGAGCGGCTGGTCGCGCTGTGTGTGGGCGGACACGGACATCGGCGTGCCGAGAGGGTAATCTGGCCGACGGCATGGAGGCACTGCGCAGCGCGGATGAGATCCGCGACGTCAACACCCGCTACCACGACGTCGCCGCCGACAGCTACGACGCCAAATGGGGCATCGACTTCGGTGAGATCGGCCGCAACCAGGTGCTGGGCAAGCTCCGCAAGCTGCTCGGCCCCGAACTGGAGGACGGGTACGCCCGGTCGCTGGAGATCGGCGCCGGCACCGGTTACTTCTCGCTGAACATGCTTCAGGCGGGGGTCGTCGATGAGGCCACGTGCACCGATATCTCGCCCGGGATGGTGGCCACGCTGGCCGCCAACGCCGAGCGGCTGGGCCTCACCGTGCAGGCCACACGGGCCGACGCCGAGTCACTGCCGTTCGCCGATCAGAGCTTCGACCTCGTGCTCGGCCACGCCGTGCTGCACCATCTGCCCAACCTGCGCCGGGCGTTCGCCGAGTTTCACCGAGTGCTGCGCCCGGGCGGCCGGATCGTCTTCGCCGGCGAGCCCTCGCGGGTGGGCGACCGGATCGCCTCCCTGCCCAAGCGCGGCGCCAACGCGCTGGCGCCGGTCTGGCGGCGGCTGATGGGAGCCAGCCCGGCTCCCCCGCCCGGATCCGACGGCGCCCGGCCGGGATCCAGTCCCCATGACCATGACCTCGAGCGGTTCGTCGACATCCATGCGTTCGCCCCCAGCGACCTTTCGAGGCACGCCAAGCGATCGGGCTTCAGCGAGGTCGTCGTGCGCGGCGAAGAGCTCGCGGCCAACTGGTTCGGCTGGTTCAACCGCGGGCTGGAGGCCTCCGCCGATCCCGCTGACGTCCCGATGCTGTGGCGCCAGTATGCGTTCCACGGCTACCTCGTGCTCCAGCGCGTCGACGAGAAGCTGCTCGAGCCGCTCCTTCCACCGTCGATCTTCTACAACCTGCTGCTCACCGCCCGGCGGCCGTCGTAGCACCTCCGTGAGTGGGGGCCGTCCCGGCCGTCGGCCAAGGGTCCGCGGCCGAGTAAGTGGCGAATCGGCCCCCACCCACCCCGTGGCTGGGCGTGGCTGACGCCGCCCGCTCGCCCCGATCGTACTGGTGGTCCGTGAGGGCGAGCGGGTGGTGTCAGGCGCGTCCAGACGCCGCCGGAACCGTCAGTTACGAGGGCGCGGGCCCTAAACTCCGCGGTCATGGCTGACGAGCTCGAGCCCGAGTTTCCGCTGTTCCCGCTTGGACTGGTGGCGCTCCCCGGAGAGCTCGTCCCGCTGCACATCTTCGAGGAGCGCTACAAGCAGATGATGGGCGAGTGCCTTGAGTCAGAGCGTGAGTTCGGGATCGTCTGGTTGTCGGACGACGGTCTGCGCGAGGTCGGCTGTGCGTGCGAGATCGAGCGGGTGCTCGAGCAGATGGAGGATGGGCGCATGAACATCCTCGTGCGGGGCACACGGCCGTTCCGCGTGCTCGAGCGCCAGGGGCACCTGGCCTATCCAGCGGGCGTGGTCGAGTTCGTCGCCGACGAGGCCGAGGAGCCTGACGTGGCGGCCGCCGAGACCGCCCGCGCCACGTATGCGGATCTCGTCAAACGGGCCACGGACCGCGAGCCCGAGGACGAGGAGCTCGAGCAGATGGACGCTTACGGGATGGCCGCCACCGTCGACTTCGGACTCGATGCCAAGCAGGGGCTGCTCGACCTGCGCTCCGAGAACGCCCGCCTGAAGCTGGTCACGCGGCTGTTTCGCGCCGCCACCAAACGCCTGGACTTCGTCGACCGCGCGCAGGCGCGGGCGCGCTCCAACGGCAAGGTCCGCTTCGGCTGA
>DATAUL010000286.1:0-9142 GCA_036268255.1 Solirubrobacteraceae bacterium
CGTGACGATCGTGCGTGGGCAGCGCGCGCTGCAGTTTCCGACGCGATTCATGCTCGTCGCGGCCACCAACCCGTGTCCGTGCGGCTTTGCCGGGGTCGATGAGCGCTGCACGTGCGGCGAGGCCGAGCTACGGCGCCATCACCGCCGGCTGAGCGGACCGCTGCTGGATCGGATGGATCTGCTCGTCGACGTGCGCCGCCCGGCCGACGGGGAGCTGCGGGCTCCCCCGCGCTGCACCTCGGCGGCGGCGCTGGCGCGGGTGGCGGCGGCTCGCGAGCGCCAACTGCGCCGGCTGGACGGGACCGGCGCTCGCTGCAACGGTGAGATGGACGTCGGGACGGTCCGCGCGTTCGTGCGCCTGGATTCGCGCGCCGAGACCGAACTCGGGCGTGCCTACGCCGTCGGGATGCTCAGCGCCCGTGGCCGTCACCGCGTCGTCCGCGTGGCACGGACGATCGCCGACCTGGAGGGTCACGAACGAGTCCGGCAGGAGGACGTGCTCCTTGCACTCAGCCTCCGCCAGCGCTCCGGCGCCGAGGCGATGGTGCTCTCGTGAGCGCGGCCGCCGCCGACCTGGGAGCGCCGGCGGTGCGCGGCCGCGCCTGCGCCGGGTGCCTGCGGCGCACGTGGCTCCTCGGCCGGCTGGCCGGCCATCTGGACCAGGTTCGCGACCGCATCGACGCCCTGCTCGAGCTCGGCGACGATGAGCTCATCGCGGCGGTGGGTGGCGCGCGCGCCGACGAGGTGAGCGGCGAGTACCGCGCGTTCGACCCCGACGCCGCGCGGGCTCGCTGCGACGAGGCCGGACAGGAGGCGCTGTGCCGCTGCGATCCGGCGTACCCCGACCGGCTGCGTGACCTCGCGGCGCCGCCCGCGGTGCTGCACCTCGTCGGGGGAGCCGGTCGGCTTGATGAGCTGGTCGCCGGTGAGCCGGTCGCCGTCGTCGGTGCCCGCCAGGGGTCGCCCTACGGGATGGAGATCGCCGGCGGTCTCGGACGCGGGCTGGGCTGCGCCGGCGTGACCGTGATCAGCGGGATGGCGCGGGGGATCGACTCGGCCGCTCACCGCGGCGTGCTCGCCGTCGACGCGGCGACGATCGCCGTGCTGGCCGGCGGCGCCGAGCGGGCCTATCCCGCCTCCGCGCGGGGATTGCATCGCCGCATCGCGCAGCGGGGGGTGCTCGTGTCGGAGCTGGCGCCGGGGACGGACACCCGCCGCTGGATGTTCCTGGCGCGCAACCGGATCATCGCCGCGCTCAGCGTGATGACGGTCGTCGTCCAGGGGCGGGCGGCTTCCGGGGCGCTGGTCACCGCCCGCCGAGCGGCCGAGCTGGGCCGGGTCGTGGGCGCGGTGCCGGGACCGGTGACCTCGCGGCTGTCGGCCGGTCCGCATGAGCTGCTGCGCGGCGGGGCCGAGCTCGTGCAGGGTGCCCAGGATGTGCTTGACGGGCTGTTCGGCGCCGGCGCGCCGGCGCTCGCCGATCGCCGTCGCGGCGCGTTGTCGCCCGAGCTGGCGGCGCTGCTCGAGGCGATCGCCGACGGCCACGAGGCGTCGGCGGCGTTCGACCGCGCCGGTCTGGACGTCGACGGCGGCTTGGCCGGCCTGGCCTCGCTCGAGCTGGGCGGCTGGCTGCGGCGCGGACCGGGAGGTCGCTTCTCGGTAGCCGTCTGACTCACACGAAGTGCCGCGCACTAAGCTCGCCGGCGTGTCCGGCACCCCATCTGCCCGGCGGCCGCCCTGCGTGCTCTCGATCGCCGGCTCTGACTCCGGCGGCGGCGCCGGGATCCAGGCCGATCTGAAAGCATTCGCCGCCTGCGGCGCCCATGGGATGACGGCGATCACCGCGATCACCGCCCAGAGCACCGTCGGCGTCACCGGGGTGCAGGCGATCGAGCCGCGGATGATCCTCGCCCAGGTCCGCGCGGTCGCGGAGGACATCGGCGTCGACGCCGTCAAGATCGGCATGCTCGGGACGGCGGCGACGATCGAGGCGGTCGCCCAGGCGCTCGACGAGCTCCACGAGCCGCCCGGCGAGCGCGTGCCGGTCGTGCTCGACCCCGTGATGGTGGCCGAGTCCGGGGCGGAGCTGCTGGCCGCTGAGGCCCGCGGCGCGCTGGTCGAACTGCTGCTGCCGCGCGCGACCGTCGTCACGCCGAACGTGCCTGAGGCGCGCGCGCTGGTGGGCGACGAATCGGACGGCGAAACCGACGGCGAACCCGATGCGGTCGCGCTGGCCCGCGCCCTGCACGGCCTCGGTCCGCAGATCGTGGTCGTCACCGGCGGTCACCGCGCCCAGGCGACCGATGTGTTCTTCGATGGCCGCCAGGTCGTCGAGATCCCCGGCGAGCGGTACCCCGATGCGGCCGCGCACGGATCGGGGTGCACGCACTCCTCCGTGCTGGCGGCGCGGCTGGCGTGGGGCGATGCGCCGCTGCAGGCGGCCCGCACCGCCAAGCGACGGGCTTCGGAGGCGGTCCGCGACGGCTTGGTGGCGGTCGGAAAGGGCACCGGTCCGGTCGACATTCTCGGCGTGACATAATCTTCCGGGTGCGCTTCTTGAGGATGAAGCCCGGGCACGGTGAGGTACTGATCGCCGAGGGCGACGTTGAGCTTGCTGAGGACGAGCTACGACTGGTGGAGGAGTTCCGCCGCCAGCTGGATGCCGGCCTGTGGGCCGCGGTACCGCTGATGGACGCTGCGGGACGACGTCAGGCGCAGATGGTCCGATCGTTTGACGACGTTCCCCGGGATGCTGAACGCGTGATTTTCTTCCCGCGCGCGGCCGGGGGGCGGTAGGGCTCCGGGGCGGGACGCGTGCTGCTGGCGCTCGTCGCGACCGCGCTGGTGGCCGTCGCCCTGCTCTCAGAGGAGTTGCTCCCGCGCCTGGACGAGGCGTGGTCGCGCCATCGTGCGCGCCGGCGGATGAGTCCGGTGACGCCGTATGACCCGGGACGCGATCGCCGCGCCGAGCAGCGCGCCCGCACGCTTCTGCGCTCGTGCGTCAACGACGAGGAGTGGGCGATGTACCGCGAGCTCGGGTTCATTCGCGTGTGGGGTACTCAGTCCGACGGGCCCGTCGATCCCGATCCCGCCGCCCGAACGGGTGGGGCGGCCTACGCCTACCTCATCTATCCCCACAAGGCGATCGTCGCCTACCTCGCCCAGACGCACCGCCTACTCAACGAGTACTGCGTCGCCTTCCCCGACGAGACCCGTCCGTACGGCAGCGTGCGGCTGCCCGACTCCGACGATGTCCTCGCCAAGTGGATGGCGCTGACCGGCGACGAGGAACGGCTCATCTCCACTGCCAACATGCACCTTCCCGGCCGCCAGCTCGATCCCGCGCGCGTCAAGCGCGACCTGTGGCGGCTCTCGCAGTGGGAGCGCGCCCGCATGCGCGACGCCGCGCGCAGCGCCTCCTCGGAGCCGCTGGACACCGCCGGCTGACGAACCGCTCGACACGCCGGCGGACGGAGTTGACGGGTACCGCCGGACGAGCGCGGCCGAACAGACCTGCTGCGACCGTTGGGTGTCACCCCCGCCAGGCGGGGAAAGCGCGTCGTCCGGCGGTTGCCCTACCCGCCCCGACGTGTACCCCCGCCGCGGTGACGTCGCGGACGGCCGGGGCGCCGATCCACTCGGTGGGAGCTCCACAGGAGCTACAGTTCCGCTCGCGATGGCCACCTCCACGTTCGACATCAAGCACCGCAGCCGTGCCCTCACCGACGGGCCCGAGCGCGCCGCCGCTCGCTCCTATCTGAAGGCGATCGGCTACGACGACGAGGCGCTGGCCAAGCCGCTCGTCGCGGTCGCCAACACCTGGATCGAGACGATGCCGTGCAACTTTCACCTGCGTGCCCTGGCCGCCAAGGTCAAGGACGGCATCCGCGCCGGCGGCGGCACACCGATGGAGCTCAACACGATCGCGATCTCCGACGGGATCACGATGGGCACCGAGGGGATGCGGGCGTCGCTCGTCAGCCGCGAGGTGATCGCCGACTCGATCGAGCTCGTCGTCCGGGCGCACATGTTCGACGCGGTGATCGCGCTCAGCGGCTGCGACAAGACGATCCCGGCCACCGTGATGGCGCTCGCTCGGCTCGACCTGCCCGGCGTCATGCTGTACGGCGGCTCGATCCTCCCGGGCCACCTGCACGGGGAGCGGGTCACGATCGGCGAGGTGTTCGAGGCGGTGGGCGCGCACGCGGCCGGCCGGATCGACGACGCCGAGCTGAAGGCCATCGAGGAGGCCGCCTCGCCGGGCGCCGGCGCCTGTGGCGGGCAGTTCACGGCGAATACGATGGCGATGGCCTTCGAAGTGCTGGGGATCTCGCCCTCCGGTCTCAATCTCGTGCCGGCCGTCGACGAGCGTAAGCCGGTCGTGGCCGAGGAGGCGGGCAGGCTCGTGATGGACGTGCTCAAGCGCGGGCTGCGGCCCAGCGACTACATCACCCATGAGAGTTTCGAGAACGCCGTTGCGGCGATCGCCTGCAGCGGCGGCTCCACCAACGGCGTTCTGCATCTCCTGGCACTCGCCTCGGAGATGGGGATCGAGCTCGCGATCGACGACTTCCACGAGATCTCCGAGCGCACCCCGCTGCTGTGCGACCTCAAGCCGGGCGGCCGCTACGTGGCGCCCGACCTCGCCGAGGCCGGCGGCGTTCCGCTCGTGCTTTCACGGCTGCAGGAGGCCGGGCTGCTCCACGAGGACGCGATGACGGTCACCGGCCAGACGGTCGGCGAGATCGCGTCCGCCGCTACCGAGCGCGAAGGTCAGAAGGTCGTCCGTCGGCTGGCCGATCCGCTCTCGGAGACCGGGGGCCTGGCGATCCTCCGCGGCAACCTCGCCCCCGACGGTTGCGTGGTCAAGCTCGCGGGCTACACGCGACGCAGGCAGACCGGCCCGGCGCGCGTTTTCGAGTGCGAGGAGGACGCCATGGAGGCTGTCCGCACGAACTCGATCAAGCCCGGTGACATCGTCGTCATCCGCAACGAGGGCCCCGCCGGGGGTCCCGGGATGCGCGAGATGCTGGCCGTCACCGCCGCGCTCGTGGGCGAGGGCCTCGGCGAGGACGTCGCCCTGATCACCGACGGGCGCTTCTCCGGCGCGACGCGCGGGCTGATGGCCGGGCACGTGGCCCCCGAGTCGATCCGCGGTGGCCCGATCGGCCTCGTGCGCGACGGCGACGAGATCACCCTCGACGTGACCGCGCGCCGGCTCGACGTGGCCCTCTCCGACGCGGAGCTGGCCGAGCGCGCCCGCGATTATGAGCCGTACGAGCGGCCGTTTCCCGGCGTCGCCCTGAGCAAGTACGCGCGGCTGGTGTCCAGTGCCGCCGAGGGCGCCATCACCCGCTGAGCTCGATCCGGGCTGAACCGGCCCCATTCACCCTCCGCGTGGAGCAACACTGCAACGATGGCTGCAGAAAGATGCTCGTAATCTCCTGTTTCTTGCTCCGACCCGCCACGTCGGTACCATCTTGGCGGTGGCGAACGTTTCGTATTTGCGGACGCCCATCGGGGCGCGTCGTTCAAGTACGCCTGCCGGTGGTGCGACGAGCACGCCCAAGCGCACGCGTGGACGCTGGGTCCTGGCGGGCGTGCTCCTCATCGTGCTCGCCGTCGTCGCCGTCGGGGCGATCGTCTTCGCTTCGGCCAAGGCGAGCCTGACGACCGACTCGGAGGCGATCGCCAAGATCGGGATGCCGCTCGGCGGCGGCAAGGTGGAGAGTGTGAGCGTCGTCACCGGCCCGCACGCCCAGCCGGTCCCGATCACGGTCACCGGCGGCCTCATCTATCCCCGCCACCGGATCGCCGCCAACGAGAAGCTGTCGATTCAGGTGGTCGTCAAGCGCCCCGGCTGGATGTCGTGGTTCGCCGGCTCCAAGCAGCACCTCAGTCTCGCGCTGACCACGCCGGCTGCCAGCCTGCACTCGCATTACATCACCGTCGCGCACAACGCCGCGCTCAAGCTGCGTTTCAAGAACCCGGGGGTCGAGACCTTCTCCTACGGCTCGGCCGGCCACCTCAGGCGCCGCGTGCTCGCCAAGGCGCGCACCGTCGTCACCGTGCCCTACACCGGCGAAGCGGGTTCGATCTTCGTCGCCGCGGCCCCGCGCCGCTGGGAGAACGCCAGCCAGACGCAGGTCAGCTGGTTCCCCGCCGGCAGTTCGGCCAGCGCCGTGGCCAGCCCCGCTCCCGGCAGTCAGATCAAGCCGGGCACGATGATCCGCCTCAATTTCTCAAAGCCGGTCTCCAAGGCGCTGGGCTCACACCGCCCGGTACTGACGCCGGCCACGCCGGGCCACTGGCGCACGTTGACCAGTCACTCGATCGAGTTCGTTCCTGAGGGCATCGGCTACGGCCTGGGGGCCAAGGTGACGATCGCGATGCCCAACGGGGTGCGCCTCGTCGGCGGCCAGCAGAGCGCCGGATCGGACGGCGCCTGGACCGTGCCCGGCGGATCGATCGTCCGCCTGCAGCAGTTGCTCGCGCTGACCGGCTACCTGCCGCTCAAGTTCAACTACGCCGGCGGAGCGGGCGTGGGGCTCAGTGCCGCCGCCCAGGAGAACGCCGCCGTCGACCCGCCGAAGGGGACATTCTCGTGGCGGTACGGGAACACCCCTGGCGCCCTGAAGAGCTTCTGGAAGGTCGGCGCCTCCGGCGTGATGATGCAGGGCGCGCTGATGGCCTTCGAGACCGACCACGGCCTCACCGCCGATGGCCAGCCCGGCCCGGTCGTCTGGAAGACGCTGATCCAGTCCGTTTTGGCGGGCAAGCACTCCACCTTTGGCTACACGTTCGTCAGTGTCAGCGTCGCCTCGCAGAGCCTCACGCTCTGGCACAGCGGCAAGACCGTGATCTCCGGCACCGCCGTCAACACCGGTATCCCGTCGGCGCCGACGGCGACGGGCACCTATCCCGTCTATGAGCATCTGACGTCAACGACGATGAGCGGCACCAACCCCGACGGCAGCCACTACAGCGATCCCGGCATTCCGTGGGTCAGCTACTTCAACGGCGGCGACGCGTTGCACGGCTTCACGCGTGCGTCCTACGGGTCGCCGCAGAGCCTCGGGTGTGTCGAGATGCCGTTCAGCGTGGCCGGACAGGTGTATCCCTACACCCCGATCGGCACGCTCGTCGACGTCGCCTGACCGCCCGCCCGTCCCGGTAGGCAGGGCTGATCGCCGACGCGCCGAATAGCCATCACCGTGTCCGCCGCTCTCACTGACCATGATCGCCGTGACTCCCAGGGGTCGATCGTCGCCTCCCGTCCAGTCTCGGCCGCCTGGCAGGCGGCCCTGGATGCCTTTGCCGACGATCTGCGCCGGCGCGCGGTGGCCGCCAAGACCAGCCGGGCCTACGCGATCGACAGCCTGCAGTTCGCCCGCTGGGCGACGCTCCACGAACTCACGCCCGCATCCGTCGACGTCCGCGCGCTGCGCCGCTACGTGGCCGGCCTGACTTCAGACGGACAGGCGCCGAGCACGATCGCCCGCAAGCTGGCCTCGCTGCGCGGCCTGCTCGCCGTCCAGATGGCGCAGGGCGCCCGCACCGAGAATCCCGCCGAGCTGCTGAGCTCCCCCAAGCGCCCCCAGCGCCTGCCGCGCGTGCTCAAGCCCGACGAGGTGGTCACCCTGCTGGACCGAATTCCGGCGACCACGCCGCTGGAGCTGCGCGACCGGGCGCTGTTCGAGCTCGCCTACGCCTGCGGCCTGCGCGCCGAGGAGCTGGTCTCGCTCGAAGTCGATTCGGTCGACTTCGACACCGAGATCGTGCGGGTCGAGGGCAAGGGCGAGCGCACCCGACTGGTTCCGGTCGGCGAGCACGCGCTTGGAGCTTTGGAGCGCTATCTGGCGCGCGGACGCGCCGCGCTCGACGGCGGCGAGAGCCGAGCCCTGTTCCTTTCAAAATCGGGGCGTCGGCTGAGCACGTCGGACGTCCGCCGGCGCCTGCGGACGTGGTCGCGCCTGGCGCTGCGAACCGCTCCGGCGCTCGCCGATGCCCATCCGCACGCGCTGCGCCATTCGTTCGCCACGCACCTGCTGGAGGGCGGCGCAGATCTGCGAGTGATCCAGGAACTGCTCGGCCACGCCAGCATCTCGACGACTCAGGTTTACACTCGGGTAGAGTCGGCGCGGCTCCGGAGCGCCTACGCGAGCTCTCACCCGCGGGCTTGACACAGTTAAGTGGGGTAAGAACTGGAAACCAACGTCAAAGCGATCGAGCTGCAGGACCTGTGGAGGCGCTACAAGGCCTCCGGTGACGAACGGGCCCGCGAACGGCTTGTGGTCGCTTACTCACCGCTTGTCAAGTACGTCGCCGGCCGGATGGGGTCAGGCCTGCCCGCGCACGTCGAAGAGGCCGACTTGATCTCCTACGGGCTGGGCGGCCTCATTTCCGCGATCGAACGCTTCGACCTCAGTCGGGAGATCAAGTTCGAGACCTATGCCATCACCCGCATCCGCGGCGCGATCATCGACGAGCTACGCGCACTGGACTGGGTGCCGCGGTCGGTGCGCGCTCGGGCGCGGCAGTTCGAGCGCGCCAACATGAAGCTCGAGGCCCGTCTCCAGCGCGCGCCCTCCGACGACGAGATGGCCACCGAGCTCGAGGTGACCGTCGACGAGTTCCAGGAGCAGCTGCTGCAGATCTCCAATTCGACGATCGTCGCGCTCGACGAGTTGTGGAACGTCTCGGACTCGAGCGGGGACTCGGTCTCCCTGCTCGACACGCTGCCCGACCGGGGCGCGCCCGATCCGCAGGTGCTCGTCGACGAGTCCGAGTTGCGCGATCGGATCGCGGATGCGATCGCCGCGCTGCCCGAGCGCGAGAAGCTCGTCGTCGCGCTCTACTACTACGAGAATCTGACCCTGCGCGAGATCGGTGAGGTCCTTGGCGTGACCGAGTCGCGGGTCTCCCAGCTGCACACCAAGGCGGTGCTGCGGTTGCGCTCCAAGCTCGCCGGCGAACTCGACTAGCGCCGTCAGGCCGCAGCGGTTGGACCCTCGCCCCAGCCGGGTGTAAGGTCGCGCTTTCGGCCGTACGAGCGAGAGGAGATCAGCCATGCACAAGGCCGCGGATCGCATCCGCAACGTGGCCGTCGTTGGCCACCGCGGCAGCGGCAAGACATCGTTGC
>DATAUL010000287.1:0-17654 GCA_036268255.1 Solirubrobacteraceae bacterium
GCCGCGCGGCCCGGGGCTGCGCTGTTGTCCAGCTGCGCACCGACCATCGCGCCGTCGTAGAGCAGCACGAGCTGGGCGGCGAGCGCGTCGGGATCCTCGGCTTCGGCGTCGCGGGTGAGGTCGGTGAATAGGGTGCGCACCCATGCGCGGTGGTGGTCGCGGACCGTCTCGACCGCCTGGCTGGATGCTGCCTCGGCGCTGGCGTTGATGAACGGGCAGCCGCGGTAGCCGGGTGCGCCGAACCATTCGGTCAGGAGTTCATAGATCCCGAGGATCCGGTCGCGGGCACTGTCCCACCTGACGGGTAGGACCTCCGCGACGAGTGCCTGCCAGCCCTGGCTGCGTGCTTCCAGGTAGGCGCGGATCAGCTCGTCCTTGGAACCGTAGGTGCTGTACAGCGACGCGCGGGCGACGTCGGACTGCTTGAGGATCCGGTCCACGCCGACCGTTGCGATCCCCTCTTCGTAGAACAGCTGATCGGCGGCGGCGAGCAGTCGCTCTCTCGGGGCGGGATTGTTGCTCGAGGGGGTCGGCATGGCCTTGAGGATACTCACAGACCGACCGGTCTATCCATACGCTATGTTCTGCGGACCGACCGTTCTATCTGCAAGGAGTCATCATGGATTTCACTGACAAGACTGCGCTGATCACGGGTGCCACCTCGGGCATCGGCCGGGCGATCGCGCTCGAGCTCGCACGCGACGGCGCCACGGTGATCGTCTCGGGCCGCGACGCATCCCGCGGCGCGGAGACCGTCGCTGCGATCGAGGCCGAGGGCGGCAGCGCCCGGTTCGTCGTCGCCGACCTCGCTGATCTTCAGTCGGTCGCGGAACTCGCCGAGCAGGCCGCCGACGCCGACGTGCTCGTCAACAACGCGGGCACGTTCGCCTTTCTGCCGACCCCTGACCAGGACGTGGCGTCATTTGAGGCGACGTTCGACACCAACGTCCGCGGACCGTTCTTCCTCACTGCCGCGCTGGCGCCCAAGATGGCGGCGCGGGGTGGTGGCAGCATCGTGAACATCACGACGATGGCCGCCGAGTTCGGGATGGCCGGCGCCGGCGTGTACGGCGCGTCCAAGGCCGCGATCGTCGCGCTCACCCGCACCTGGGCGGCCGAGTTTGCCGCCGGCAACGTCCGCGTCAACGCCGTGTCCCCTGGCCCCACCACGACCGAGGGCACGACCGAGGTCATGGGCGCCGACGCGATCGCCCAGGTCGGGTCAACCGTCCCGCTCAACCGGCCCGCGGCCGTCGAGGAGATCGCCCGCGTGGTCGCGTTCGCCGCCTCCCCGCGCGCCAGCTACGTCACCGGCGCGATCCTCGCCGCCGACGGAGGACGCACCGCCGTCTAGCGACCTTCGCCCGCGGGCCCGCCGCGACGGATCCGCGTGAACGTGATCACGCCAGGCAGATCGACACGGCGTCGGTTGAGGCGATTCTGGAGGAGATGTCCCGACGGCGGGGTCCCACCGCAGGACTCAGCACCGTCACCGCGACCGCAATGGAGGCGTTTTGACTAGACGACCACCGACCCCGGTCAACTGGGCACCTGCGAGGTCATCCCCCTGACCCAGATCGCCGCTGCCCACCGCGCCACTGAGGCCGGCGGCACCTTCGGCAAGCAAGTCATCGTGATTGCGTAGGCCGCGTCGGCTAGCTGGCGCCGGCTGTTCCCGGCGCCAGCCGATCAATATCCCGACCCGCCGCTCACGCTTGGTGTGCACCAAACCCATGCGTCCCGGCTCGACCGCCCGGACGATCGTAGTGCCGACAACCATGCGCCCGACTCGATACGGAATTCGTCTCAGACGGGATCCTCAGACGGACCCTTGCTTGTCCACGGAGGCCGGTCAGACGGACTGTTGCTTCGACGACGGACCATGCAGAATGAGCGTCATGAAAGCCGCTGCAGTCCCGTCGGGCCATACTCCTGAAGGGGGCGTACTCGTCGGCAGCGAAGGCGCCCGGCGCCGCCTGGTGGTGTTCGAAGATCCGCAATGCCCCTATTGCCGCGAGTTCGAGGAGGCATCCGGAGACCTGCTGCGTCGCGAGGTCGCGGCCGGTGCGGTGGCCATCGAGTATCGGATCCGGTCGTTTCTCGGAAACGAATCGGTGCGTGCGGCCAACGCCCTGGCTGCCGCCGCGCAGACCGGAAGATTCGACGAGCTTCGCCGCGAGGTATTTGCCAACCAGCCGGCCGAGCACAGCGGCGGCTTCACGGCCGAGGACCTGTTGGACCTGGGCAGTCGCGCCGGTCTGACGGGCCCCGACTACGTCACGGCCGTCCAGGAAGACCGTTACGAGAGCTGGGTCCGAGAAATCGACGACGTCTTCGAAGAGCAAGATCCCGACGGCACGCCATCTGCCCTGCTTGACGGCCGACCGGTTGAATCCGAGACGCTATATGACCCCGAGGATCTCGGGGCATTGATCCGCGAATGATCCGCTCGCAGCGAATCTGTCGTCGGCCGTACCGATCGGAGCGGATCGTCGAGACCCGCTTCCGGCAGCCGTGGATGCAGACGAGCGAGCACAGCAAATACGCGCATTCGGGGGTTTGCGGTGGGGCTGGTGGTTATGGTTGGCCGGATGAGTGTGGAGGATTCCACGCGAGCGATGGGTGAGGGGCGTGCGGCGCTGGCGCGGGGGGCATGGGGGCAGGCTCGGTCTCGGTTTACCGAGGCCCTGATGGTGGTGGCGACGCCTGACGCCTACGAGGGGCTTGGTATCGCGGCACGCTACGAGCTCGATCGCGAGGCGGCGCTCGAGGCTCACGAGCGCGGGTATCGCCTGGCGCAATCAGCGCGCGACCCAGCGACCGCGGCGCGGCTCGCGATTCAGCTCGCCTACGACGCCTATGCCTTCCACGGGGTGGCAGAGGCGTCGGGCTGGGTCGAGCGCGCGGCGTTGCTGGTGGACGGAGAGCCGCCGTCGGTGGCCGCGGCGTACGTGCCGATGTTGCGCGCTCACCTCGCTCTGTTGGCCGATCACGATCCGGGGCTGGCTCGGGCAGAGTCCGAGCGGGCGATGACACTCGCCCGCGAGGTGGGGGCGGTCGACGTCGAGATGTTCGCGCTTGCGCTCAATGGTCTGTCCCTCGTGAGCGCTGGGGAGATCGAAGTTGGGATGAGGCGAATCGACGCCGCGGCTGCGGCGGCGGTGGGTGGAGAGATGACCGATGCCGACTCCATCGAGTCGGTGTGCTGCTTCGCGATTGATGCCTGCAAGCGGGTGCGCGACTTGGAGCGCGCAAAGGAGTGGTGCCTGCGGGTACGTGACATCGCCGTGAGGTTCAGCGACCGGCACATGTTCGCGGTCTGCCGCACTCACTACGCCGACGTGCTGCTATGGCATGGCGATTGGGAGCGGGCTGAGCAAGAGCTGACGGCTGCGGTCAAAGAGCTCGGTGCCATCAGGCCCGGACGCGAGGTCGACGCGCTGGCGCGTTTGGCCGAGCTGCGTCGCCGTCAGGGACGGGTCCGCGAGGCGGAGGAGCTACTCGTTTGCGTCACCTCGCATCGCTTTCATCCGCTCGTGGAGGGTCTCCTCGCGCTTGATCGTGGCGACGTGGCGACGGCGGTGGAGGCGGCCGCGCGCTTCCTACGCAGGATTGGCGAGGCCGACCGCTTTGAGCGGGTGACCGGGCTCGAGCTGTTGGTCCGGGCCGCTGTCGCGGGAGGGGACGCTCGGGCTGCGGGCGAGGCGGCGGTAGAGCTCGGCACGATCGCCGCGGCTACTCCAACGGCGCCGCTGCGCGCGGCGGCGCTGCTGGCCAACGGACGAGTTGCCGCCGCTGGCGGCGACGCGGGCGCCGGCCTGCTGCTGGAGGACGCCGCCGACCTCTTTGACGTGGCGGGCGCGCGCTATGACGCGGCGCTGGCGCGCCTCGAGCTGGCGACTTGGCTTCGGTCCGAGGGCCGCACTTCGTTGGCCTCCCGGGCCGACGCTCGCGCGCGGGACAGCCTACGCGAGCTCGGTGCGTGTCTGCCCGAGGAACGCGTCGGTGAGCTCTCTCCGCGTGAGACCGAGGTGCTGCGGCTGGTCGCGCGCGGGCTCTCCAACGACGACATCGCTCATGAGCTCGTCCTGAGCGTCCGGACGGTCGAACGCCACGTCGCGAATACCTACGCGAAGATCGGCGCGTCCGGCCGCACCGCTCGCGCGATCGCCACCGCCTGGGCGCATGGGCACCACATTGCGTAGTGACCGGCGAGAGTTTGGGTACCGACACCGATGTGCAACCGCGCGGGCGGGTTTAGCGTTTCGCTTCGCCAACAACGAAGAGGAGACGCACATGCCAAGAGCATCCAGAGACACTGCATCCGAGACGGTCGCGATGGAGGGCTTCGAGGGGCGCTACGAAAACCTCACGGGCGGCTACACCGTCGGATTTGAGTCCTATAGCTCTGACTCCGACCTTGCCGAGTTCTTTCGTGGCCTCCCCGATGACCGCTGCCAGTGCCCGCACTGGGGCTACGTGCTCCAGGGGAAGCTGGCGTTCCGCTACGCCGATGGCGAGGAGACATTCGAGGCGGGCGACGCCTACTACGCTCCGGCCGGCCACACGCCCCACCTGTTCGCGGGAACTGAGATCGTTGAGTTCAGCCCCACCAGCGCGCTCGAGGAGACCGTCACCGTCGTGGCCGCGAACCTCCGAGCGGCCGGCGTCGAGGTCTGACCTGCTCGGGTTGACCACCCGCGCGGCAGTGTGCTAGGCATTTTCATAGGAGACGCTTCTCCGGGGTTTGCGGGGGGCGTGCGAGCACCCAAATGGACCGGGAGGTCGCAATGCGTACGACGGAAGCTGACCAGGCGAGGCTTGAGCAGTTCATGGGCCGCCTGGTGGGATATATGACGGGCGGAGCTGCGTGCTTCGGGATCTGGCTCGGCGATGAGCTGGGCTTGTATCGCGCGCTGACCCAGAACGGTGCGGGCAGCGCTGATGAGGTTGCTGGGGCGGCTGGCTGCAATCCGCGGCTGACCCGCGAATGGCTCGACGGTCAGGTGTCTGCTGGACTGGTCGAGTACGACGCGGAGACGGATGCCTACTGGCTCAGTCCGGAGGCGACGATGGCGCTCGCCGACGACACCTCGCCGGTGTTCACCGCCCGCGGAATGAACGCCTTCGGATCGATGTTCAGGGACATCGAGAAGATCAAGTCAGCGTTCACCGGAGATGGTGCGCTTGCTTGGGGCGACCACGATGCCTGCCTGTTCAAGGGGACGGAGTGGTTCTTCCGTACCGGCTACCGGACCTATCTCCCGGGCGAGTGGATTCCTGCGCTGGACGGGGCACAAGCGAAGCTGCAAACCGGCGCACGGGTGGCGGACATTGGGTGCGGCCACGGGGCCTCTGTGGTCGTCATGGCTGATGCATATCCGAACTCTCAGTTCTCGGGATTTGACTACCACGCACCGTCGATCGAAACCGCGCGCCGGCGCGCCCTGGAGGCTGGGGTCGATGACCGCACCGCGTTCGCGGTCGCCGGCGCGAAGGACTATCCGGGCACCTATGACCTGATCTGCTTCTTTGACTGCCTGCATGACATGGGAGACCCAGTCGGGGTCGCCGCTTACGCCCGCGAACATCTGGATTCGGACGGAACGGTGCTGCTCGTGGAGCCGTTCGCGCTCGATGGCCGCGCGGCAAACCAGGCGAACAACCCAATGGCAACGCTGCTGTACACGGCCTCGACCGCGATCTGCACCCCAAACTCCCTCTCTCAGGAGGTCGGCCTCGGGTTGGGCGCACAGGCGGGAGAGGCCCGGCTACGTGACGTGTTTGAGGAGGCCGGCTTCAGCCGATTCCGCCGCGCATCGGAGTCACCGCTTAACCTGATCCTCGAAGCGCGACCCTAATTGTCTCGGGATTCCGCTGACGGGCAACACCCACACCGGCGCGGCTCATCGCACCACTCGGTACTTCAGGTGCGTGACGCCGGGCGCCTCGACGGACCGGACCTGCGCAAGCCGCACCTCCGCGTCTCCGAGGTTGTCGAAGAGGCGAGCACCGTCGCCGAGCAACACTGGAACAACATGGAGCTCAAGCTCGTCCAGCAGTCCCGCTGCCAGGTACTGCTGAGCGATGTTGCCGCCACCCCAAAGCCTAACGTCTTTGCCGCCGGCCGCCTTCGTTGCCTGTTCGAGCGCCGACTCGATTCCGTCGGTGACGAAGTTGAACGTGGCCCCTCCTTCCATCTCAACGGGATCACGCGGGTAATGGGTGAGGATGAACACGGAATAGTGGTAGGGCGGGTCGTCGCCCCACCAGCCCGTCCACTGCTCATCGCCCCAGGCACCACCGCGGACAGGGCCGAACATGTTCCGGCCCATCACCCCAGCACCGATGTTCTCGCACGACTCCTCGAATATCGGTGTGCTCTCGTTCACCTCGCCCCGTCGCTCGCCGTGGGATTGACGCCAGGCCGCCAGCGGAATCATCCACTTGTGGAGCTGCTCGCCACCCGCGCCGAGCGGGGTCTCCTCGCTCTGGTTCGGGCCGGCGACGAAACCGTCCAGCGAGATCGCTATATGACACCTGAGGTTGCTCATCGTGCCTCCTTCGTAGGCGGCCGCTGCAGCCGCGGGGACGTTGATACACAGAGGTCGTAGCCGAACCAACCTCCTCTACATCGAATCTGCGGCCACGAGTCCCCGGCGGCGGGCTCCTCGCGCGTCCATCCAGGGACGCTCACGGCGACGTGTCGAGGATCATCCGCCTGCCGCCTTCCGGTCCTTGGAGGAGAATGACGGCATGGATCTCGGACTGAGTGGCCGGGTTTACCTTGTGACCGGCGGCAGCCGCGGCCTTGGGTTCGCTGCAGCCGAGACACTTATCGCAGACGGGGCTCGCGTCGTGCTCAGCGGTCCTCACGAGACGACGGCTTCTGCGGCTGCCGGCCGCCTGTCGCAGAACGCTGCCGCGGCTGACACCGTTACCTGGGTCGTCGCGGATAACAGCGACCCCGCCACTCCCAACCGCCTGATCGCCGCTGCCAAGGAGCGTTTTGGGCGCTTGGACGGCGCGCTGATCAGCGTCGGTGGAACGCCACCAGGGACCATCGCGACCACGCCCGACGAAGCGTGGCGGTCCGCTTTCGAAAGTGTCTTCCTCGGCGCCGTCCGGTTGGCTCGGATTCTCGCGACAGATCAGAGCGACGGAAGCGGGGAGCTAACCGGGGCCGGTTCGATGACGGGGACGGGACGCTCGTTGGTGTTCGTGCTCGCCTCATCAGTGCGTGTGCCGCTTCCTCAGTTGCCGATCTCGAATGGCCTATTTCCGGGCCTCGCTGGCGTTGTGAAGACCCTCGCTAACGAGCTTGGTCCTAATGGGGTCCGGATCAATGGTTTGCTGCCGGTCAGGATCGCGACCGACCGGGTGCGTGAGTTTGATGCCCTCAGCGGCGATCCCGTTGAGGTGCGCGCACGCGAGTCGCAGCGCATCCCGCTGCGTCGATACGGCGAGCCCGAGGAGTTCGGCCGAGCCGCCGCGTTCCTGCTCTCGCCCGCCGCGTCCTACATCACCGGCGCCATGATCCCTGTCGATGGCGGGGCCATCCGCTCAATCTGAGCCGTCCCAAGAAAGACATTCGCCCGGGTTGCCGTGCCCTACATCCATACGGCCGCAGTAGGGGATGGCAGACCGCGTGCTCGCTCTTGAGCACTCCAGGACTCGCGGACGGGGGGTATACCAGGAGATTGTTTCTGAACCCGGGCCGTCGCGGGCGTCATCATTGGGGGTGTGGCTGACGGCGAGCTGATCCGCGTCCTGGTGGTCGATGATCATCGGATGGTGCGCGAGGGGCTGCGCGGCTTTCTCGGCCTGGTCGATGACATCGTGATGGTGGGCGATGCCTCTGATGGGCGCGCCGCGCTGGATTGGTTGGCCCGCGCGAAGGCGGACGGAGGGCTGCCGGACGTCGTGTTGATGGACCTGTTGATGGAGCCGATGGGCGGCATCGAGGCGACCGCTGCGATCAGGGAGCGCTATCCCGCCGTCCAGGTCGTCGCGGTGACGAGCTTCGTTCAGGAAGAGAAGGTGCATGCCGCGTTGGAAGCGGGTGCCGCTGGTTACCTACTCAAGGACGCCGAGGCCGACGAGGTCGCCGCCGCCGTGCGCGCCGCCCGCCGCGGGGAAGTGCATCTCGACCCGGCGGTGGCACGGCAGCTCACCGCTTCGCTTCGGCGCGGGCCGTCAGCAGATCCCAAGGCACTGCTCACCCCCCGGGAGCGTGAGATCCTGGTGCTGGTGGCCCAGGGCAAGGCCAATAAGGAGATTGCCAGCGAGTTGATGATCAGTGAGCGCACCTCGCGGACGCATGTGAGCAACGTCCTGGCCAAGCTCGGTTTGAGCTCACGGACGCAAGCTGCGCTGTGGGCGGTGCGCGAGGGGCTCGCGGCGCCCCCCAGGGACGTATAGGTCATGCCCTTTCGCGCGCCTGAAGTCCTCACCGCCGGTTCATATGGGGCCTCATGCGCCGGCGCCGCGGCGCGCTGCCCGGCCAGGGTCTGCGTCGGTGGGTGAGGTACCGGATAGCGGGGTGCACACAGCCGTCGAGCTGGGGGTCGACGCGCTGGCCGCGGTGGTGGAGCGGTCTCGTGACGGCATTGTGGTCGTGACGGCCGATCGTCGTTATGTGTACGCCAATCCGGCGGCGTGTCAGATGATGGGCTATTCGCTGGACGAGTTGCGAGCTCTGCCGGACTTTCTGGAGAATTTCCCGCAGCGAGAGCACCAGGCGATGTTGGAGCATTTCGCCGAGCAACTCGCCGGCACGACTGGTTTGTGGAACTCCACGCTGCTGCGCGCAGACGGTACCGAGCGCGAGATCAGGTGGACGAACATGGCCTTCGCCATCGAGGGGCGCCCGCATGGCGCGGCCATCTTTCGTGACGTCACCGGCGCGAGGCAGGCGACGCAGAACGCCGCTGCGCTCGGGCAGACCGCCGCTCAGCTGGCCGGTCGCAGTCCGCTGCAGGTGGTGCTCAGCGAGCTCGCTCGCCACGCCGTGGAGGCGACCCGGGCGATGGCGTGCGCCATCGGGATCACCGGCGAGGACGGCACGTTGCGCGCGGGCGGCGCCGACAGCGTGCCTGACGAATTCCGTCGTGTATCGCTGTTGGGAACGTTGCGCATCAGCGACATGCCTGACGGTGACATCGTTCTCGGGGGCCGGATGGCAGTCATCCCCGACGCCAAGCGTCGATGGCTGGACAGTCCCCGCGCGGCGGCGACCGGCCGCACGCTGCAGTCGCTTGACTGGCAGGTAGGCGTTCACGTGCCGCTGTCCTGGGGGACGGAGGTGATCGGGGTCCTCGGGGCCTTCCTGCCGTCCGCGGTCAGCGGTCCGACCGAAGAAGAGCTCGCGTTCTACACCGCGCTGGCTAACCAAGCGGCTGTCGCCGTTGTCAACGAGCGGCTGCTGGCCGAGACCGGCGAGGCCTCGACGTTGCGGGAACGCGCGCGGCTGGCGCGCGAACTGCACGATTCGGTCTCGCAGGCGCTGTTTTCGATGAGTCTGCACGCTCGGACCGCGCAGCTGGCGATGGACAAGCAGGGACTCTCGGCCGACGGGTCGCTTGGACGCAGCGTGACTCAGCTGCGCGAGCTCTCGCAGGGCGCGCTTGCGGAGATGCGCGCCCTCATCTTTCAGCTACGACCCAATGCACTCGCCGAGGAGGGCATCGTGGCTGCGCTCGGCAAGCAGGCCGCGGCGCTGTCGGCCCGGTCCGGTCTGACGATCGCCGTCGATGGGCCCCGTGAGCGCCTCGAGGTTGAGCCCAGGGTCGAGGAGCACCTGTATCGCATCGCTCTCGAAGCCCTCAACAACACAATGAAACATGCCCACGCCGCCCACGCAACGGTCCGGATCGCCGCCACAGACGGACGCCTTGTCATCACCATCAGTGACGACGGCACCGGCTTCGATGTCGACCAGCTACGCCCGGGCCATCTCGGCCTCGGGACGATGCGAGAACGCGCCGATGTGCTCGGCGCCGAGCTGTCTGTCAGCGCCGCGCGCGATCGGGGAACGACGGTGACCGTCACCCTCGACGCGTCAGCTTCGGCCCTGGCAAAGCGGGTCGGATGACGTAGGCGCACCTGCGCGCTTGTCGCGCGCAGGTGCCGTCGCTCGGCCGATGTGCAAGCGGCGCGCGAAGCGCAGGATGAGCGGTGCCTTTAACACCGCTCTTCAGGAGGGGCTATGTTCACCGCCAGCACGTCGATCGGCACTCAGGACAACACCAGTTTTGAGTGCTCCGTCGCCGGTCAGCCGTTTGCGTGCTGCCGCCGCTCACCGCTCGTGTACCGGACGCGCCGGGGGCGACACAGCCTCGTGGTCGAGACGATCGATCCGCTCGGCAAAACGGGCAAGCCCGTACGCCGTTTCTTCCGGGTCGTGAGGCGTACCCCACGATCCGCTTCTCGCCACCTGTCCCACTCCAAACAGGATGGTGACGCCCGCGTCGCGCATGCGATGCGGGAGGAGGGTCCCATCAACAGCACAACGACCCAGGAGGTCAACCGATGACCGCAGCGACCAACACGAGCCGTAACGGTGTGGATACTGAGCAGCTGTTCACCACTTTGGACCTGATTAAGGATCAGCCGGAACTGGCGAAATTTCAGTTTCGGGCCACCAACCGCTGGATCGACGGCACCCACAACCGCTCCACGATCAAGGGCTTCTACGCCGCCGGCGCAGAGGACACGACCCGTAGCACGGAGTTCCAGATCGACGCGGGCGAACCGGCGATCCTGCTCGGCACCGACACCGGCGCCAACCCCGCGGAGCATCTGCTGCACGCGCTCGCTGGCTGCCTGACGACAGCGATCGTCTGTGTCGCTGCGGCGCGCAGGGTGGAGCTCACGTCAGTGGAGTCGGTCCTCACGGGCGACATGGACGTGCGCGGCGCACTTGGCGTGGACGACGAGCCTCGCAACGGGTTTGCGCGCATCAGCGTGTCCTTCCGAGTGACCGGCAACGCGACCGAGGAGAAGCTCCGCGAGGTCGTGGCGCGAGCCCAAGAGCGCTCAGCCGTCTACGACATGGTCACCAACGGCGTGCCGGTGACCGTCGACGTAACCACCCCCTAAGCCCGCACATGACGTCTGTGGCCGGAGCCCTCGCTCCGGTCACAGGCTGGTGCCCGGCAGAACGGAAAACTCACCATGGCCATCGAACTCACAGCCCATACCCGCGCCGGAGCCCGCCTTGTGGCGGTCGCCGAGCAGCTTTCCCAGCAGCTCGCTGCCCGCGCAGCCCAGCACGATCTCGACCGCACCTATCCGTTTGAAGCGATCGACGCGCTCACCAGCGCCGGCTACTTCGCCGCGCCCGTTCCAGTCGATCTCGGCGGGCTCGGAGTCTCATCCGCGCACGACCTGGTCGTGGCCTCAAGCCGCCTGGCGCGCGGCGACCCATCAGTCGCGATCGGCGTGAGCATGCATCTCGTGGCCGTGCTCAACATGGAGCGCCGTCGCGAAGCCGCGGTGGCGGCCGGCCACGGCCGCCGCGCCCAGGCATTCGCCTCCTCGCTGGAAACGATCGCCCGGGACGGCATCGTGCTGGCGGCAGCGATCAGCGAGCGCGGGCAGGACCTCACGCGGCCGGCGACAGTCGCCACCCGTACCGCGTCCGGCTGGCGCGTCGACGGAGGCAAGACGTTCTGCACGATGTCACCGGCCGCGACCGATCTCTACGTGGCCGTCACGTATGCCGACGAGGACGGCGACAGCCGTTACGCGTACGCGATGGTGCCAACCCGCACACCGGGCGTCGTCATCAACGACGACTGGGATGCGCTCGGTATGCGCGCCTCCGGGAGCAACTCGATCACGCTGACCGGCGTCGAACTCCCCGAGTCCGCGATCAGAGGTGGCTTCTGTGCCGGTGACCCTGTGCCCTACATCGAGCGCAACCTCGTCGCCGGGCTCTTCCACGCGGCGGCCTCGCTTGGGATCGCCGAATCAGCCGATGCGATCGCGCGCCGCGCCATCGTCGGGCGCATCAACGGGGATGCACGTCCGCGAATGCAGGTCGCCGACAACGCCATTGACCTCGCTGCCTCGCGCGGCCTCCTCTCACGGGCGGCGACGCTGATCGACGTGCATCGTGCGGCCAACCCAGCGTCCGACGGCAGCCCCGAAGAGCTCTCTGCGCTCTTCGCCGAAGCGCAGGCCGCCAAGGCGTTCATCAACGAGGCCGCGGCCCGCACCGTGGATCGCACGCTCGCCCTCTCCGGCGGCGCCGGCTACGTCAACGGCAGCCCGCTCGCCCGCGCCTACCGAGACGTCAAAGCCGGATCGTTCATGCACCCCCTCGGCGCGAACCGCGCATACGACTACCTCGCCCACATCGCGCTCGGCGAAGCGGCTCCGCTGCACTGACATGTCACGCGCAGCTCGGTCCAACTCCGGTCAACGACCGACGGGCACGATGGCCACACACGCCAGCGCGGCCTCGCGCCACACCACAACAGCCCAGGAGCTCTCAAAATGAGCGCAGTCACAGACACGATCCGCAACGGCGCGGACACCGAGAAACAGTCAGCAGACTCCGGCCAGGACCGCCCGTGCGGAGGGGACGGCCCAGTGACCCGTGTGGGTCCGATCGGCCGACTCGGCTACTACACCGCGACCCACTTTCGGGTCGTGGTGATCGCGTGGCTGGCGCTCTCGGTCGTGCTGGGGTTCTTCGCGCCCCGCGTCGAGCGCGCCCTGTCCGGGGCCGGCTGGGAGACAACCGGCTCGCAGTCGGTGCAGGCGCGGAACCTGATCGATCGCAACTTCCACGGTCTCTCCAGCTACGGCTTGATGGCCGTGGTCAACTCCCCCACCAAGACGGTGACCAACCCTTCGTTCCGCGCCGCGATCTCCGGCGTCGAGCGCACGTTGCGCGCCGACGGAGCGGTCAGCATCGTGCTCGCACCCGTCGCCGGTGCGTCGATCTCTCGCGACGGGCACACCGCTATCGTCCGGGCTGGCGCCGCGCGCGATTCGAACGCGATGGTTCAGGCCGCCGATCGTCTACGAGGCAAACTTGCCGCGTTGGCCCCCTCCGGTGTGCGGGTAAGCCTGACGGGCGCGCCGGCGCTGTGGTCTGACTTCAACGCCGCGAACCGCTCAGCGATGCTCAGGTCAGAGGTGATTTCCTGGCCAGTCACGCTCCTGATCCTGCTGGTCGCGTTCGGGTCGCTCGTCGCGGCTGGGCTGCCCTTGATGCTGACAATGGTCGGTCTGATGGCGGCCGCCGGATCGCTTTACCTCGCCACCAAGGTGATGCCAGTGTCGATCTGGGCGATGAACTTCGCGCTGATGTTCGCGCTCGCTCTCGGGGTCGATTACGCACTATTTGTCGTACATCGCTTCCGCGGCGCGTTCGTCGGCTCAAGGCTGTCGGCAATCGAGGCCACAGCCGTGACGATGGACAGCGCCGGCAAAGCGGTCCTGTTCTCCGGGGTGACGGTGCTGATCTCGCTGAGCGCGGTGATGCTCGTCCCGAGTCCAGCATTTCGCTCGACGAGCCTCGGGATCATGCTCGCGGTCATCTTCGTGCTCGCAGCGACACTGACGCTGCTACCAGCCGTGCTCACGCGGCTCGGCCCGAGAGTGGACAAGCTGGCACTCGCGTGGGCAAGCTCCGGCGAGCACCGCTCAGCCAGGTTCACCGCCTGGGGCGAGCGACTCTGGAAGCGACCGATCGCCTACGGCGCGCTCGCGCTCGCCGCGCTCGTCGCGCTCGTGATCCCGGCGACCCAGCTGAAGATCGCGATGCCGTCAATCAAGGTCATCCCCACTTCTGACTCCTCCCGCGTCGGCTACGAGCAGGTCCAGGCGTCAATGGGCGCCGGAGCTACTGGGCCGATGCAGATCGTCGCCCCCGCGGCACGGGCCACGCAAGTGGCGCAGATCGCCGAGCGCGACCCCGGAATCGCCGCGCTGCTCCCGACCCAGTCGAGCAACGGCTACGCGCTGGTGACCGCGATCCCCAAGCAAAATCCCTCCGACCCGGCCGTCGGGGCCACGATCGAGCGCCTCCGCCAGCGGCTCCCGTCCGGATCCCAGATCGGCGGCGCCGTCGCGGAAAACTACGACCTCCAGACCACGCTCTCGGCCAAAACACCGATCGTGATCGGAGTCGTGCTCGCGCTGGGGTTCGTACTGCTGCTGATCGCGTTGCAGGCACCGCTGCTCGCGGCGGTCGCCGTGCTCACCAACCTCCTCGCCTCCGGAGCTGCGTTCGGCGTCGCCAAGTGGGTCTTCCAAGACGGGGCGCTGCACTCCCTGCTGGGCTTTCAACCACAGGGATTCCTCGACGCGTGGGGTCCGGTGTTCTTCTTCGCGATGATCTTCGCGATCTCGATGGACTACACCGTGTTCCTGCTCTCCAGCGCCAAGGAGCACTGGGACCGCAGCCACAACCCCAAAGAAGCGATGATCGGCGGGCTTGCCCACTCAGGGCCCGTGATCTTCGCCGCCGCAGCCGAAATGGTCGCCGTGTTCTTCACCTTCGCACTCTCGGGACCGCTTCCGCCCAAGGAGATGGGGATCATCCTTGGTATCGCCGTGCTCCTCGACGCGGCGCTGATCCGGCTGCTCCTGCTCCCGGTGCTGCTACGACTGATGGGTCGCTGGGCCTGGTATCTACCGCGCTGGGCACACCGGATCCTTCCGGGGATCGCGCTCGGGCAGGCCTGAGAACGCTGCTCGAAGAGGTTGCGATCCGCCCGGGCGCGCTTCGCGTCGAGCGCGAGCCAGCGGCGAGCGCCTACGGGCAGCGTGTCAAGCGGCAAGGCTCAGCGGCCGGCGGCGATCGCGCTTGGCCCACGGGCAGGCGAGCCGGCCGTCGCGGAGCCGGTCGGCGTGCGGGGGATTGTCGGTGTCTCTCGTTGGTCACGCCGTGGCAGTGGCAAACAGGCGTGCCCTGGCCAGTGGGCGGGTGTAGGGTCGCGAAAATGATCGAGCCGCGCTCATATGAGGTCGCTACCCGGCCAACGATGTGGCAGAGGATGGCTGTGAGAAAGCTGCGGCGCGCGGCAGGCCGTGAAGGCGGTGAGCCATTGGCTCCGGAGGACTGGGAGGCCGTGTGGCGACTTCATGACCAGGGGCTCGGGGGCGTCCTCGTCACGTTGTTTCGAGCGCTTCCAAGCAGTCCGCGCTGCGGGATATGCGGGGCGCCCTTCGCCGGGATCGGTCGTTGGATCGTCGGCCCGCTCGGCTACCGACCGTCCCGGAAGAATCCCAACGTGTGCGGAACGTGTGTGGAGTTCTCGCCCCCCGGCGGGATGACGCAGTACGTCGGCGTGCTCTTCGCCGATCTGCGCGGCTTCACGGCGCGATTTGACGGTGCTGATCCTCACGAGGCATCGCTGCTGCTCAGGCGGTTCTACCGGTGCGCCGAGGACGTCCTGTTCCCGGACGCCGTGATCGACAAGCTGATCGGCGATGAGGTCATGGCCCTCTACCTGCCCGACCTTCGGCCGGAGATGACCCGCAGCGACGTTCCCGCTCGGATGCTTGCTCATGCCCTTGAGCTGTTGCGCAGCGTCGGCTACGGGTCTGGCTCGGTGCCCTTCGTGGAAATGGGGATCGGGATCGATGTCGGCGAGGCGTTCGTCGGCAACATCGGCCAACGGGCGTTGTACGACTTCACCGCTGTTGGCGACGTTGTGAACACCGCCTCGCGGCTGCAGAGCCAAGCCGCGGCCGGGGAGATTGTCCTGTCAGACCGCGTTGCCGCCGCCCTCCCTGCCCTAGTCGGGGCGCGGGTTGATCTGCAGCTTAAGGGCAAGCACGAGCCGCAGACCGCTTACCGGCTCACGGTCTAGCCCCCGCGCAGTTGAGGCCCGCACCGGATGGTGGTGCGCGGATAGCGGCGCTGCGTCGCATAAGCCGACCGAACGCCTGCGAGGGCGTCACGCGGCTGGCGAACCGGGCGGTATGACAGCCGGCTTCAGCGTGCAGCAGTGGGGCTATGCGGCGGCTGCCGGTAGCACGTCACAGAACACGAATCCGTCGCGCTGCACGGTCTCGCCCACCTGGCAAGCGATCGGCGCGCTGAAGATGGGACCGCCGTGAACGAACGTGTGGAACTCGCCGTTCTCGCCGCATGGATCGACGTCCGGCGGGAGATCGGCAAGCAGCGCGGTGTCGAACCGCCGGCCGGCGAACGACGGGTCGAGCCGGCGCGGGTCGATGCAGACGAGCACCGCATCAAAGCCCGCCGCGATGAACTCGCGGGCCAATGTGTTGGTGTCCCGTCCCCATAGCGGGAAGATGGCCTGTTTGCCGACTCGGCTCAGTCGCTCCTCGCGATACGCGCGGATGTCGGCAAGAAATAGGTCGCCGAACGCGATCGTCTCAGCTCCGGCGAGCGGCGCCTGGGCCAGCGCGTGTCCCATGCGCTGCTCGTAGACGTCGTTGGAGCAGTCGGCCGGGATTTCCACCTCGACCAGAGGCAGGCCGACCGCCTGCGCCTGACCGAAGAGCAGCTCACGTTGGACGCCGTGCATCGAGATCCGCCCGTAATCGGCCGTGACCGTGGTGATCAGCGCACGCGGCGGCTGTCCAGACCGCTGCCGCAACTCGTGCAGCGCGAGAGCCGAGTCCTTGCCCCCGCTCCATGACAAAGCCAACACGGCTCGACCGTACCAATGGTCCCCGCCCGAGGGTGTGTGGAACAACGCCCCGAAACTCCGGTGGCGCCGATGCTCGCCGACGCTGTGCCTCCGACCCGGTGCCGTTCCCCACCGAGAACTGGACGCTCCGCAATGTCTGCGAAGGCGTCCGGGCCGGCGCCCCTGAGCGTCTCAGCTCCCAACGGCGTCCGAACGTCTGACGGGGCGGCGCCGGTGCCGCTGTGCTGAAAGACAACGATCTCGTCGGGACCGGTCGACAGTGCGCTCGCGGGCGTGTCGCCCGGGAAGGTGATCTGCATGCCCTCCCAATCGCTGTCGTGCAGATCATTGAAGTGGTTGAAGTAGTAGTAGAACCAATACTGAAGGGCGAGCCCCGTGTGGCCGGCCTCTTGATCGAGATTCGCGAATGTGACCGCCGGCGCTTCACCGGCGCGTCTGATCGCCGCGATAGCCGTCGCGTATTTGCAACCCGGCGAGAGCGGCGAGCCCGGCAGATCGAGATACGCACCAGGGCCGCGCCCCGCCAGATCCCGCGCCGTGGGAGCACGTGTGATGACCGTCGTCTTGCGCCCCCATCATCACGATCGGGGAATCGGCGTCGACGAGACGCTGAGCTGCGCTCGGCGAGGCTCGCGCCGGCGCCACGACGCACGACAACACCACGAAGAAGACGGCAACAGCGCCGGCGAACGACGCTCGCTCACACCTACTAGGCCCCAAACGGCTCACCCCCCGCGGATTGGCTCGCGACCGGTCGTTTGCCGCGGATTACCTGCTTCGCCGTCGTTCGGGCAAAGGATGTCTGCCGGTCCGGCGGTGCGGCAACGAGATGTCAGACGTGGACGGCGTTCAGGTGTGAGAGCTACGGGTAGCGACGGCAGCCGGTCGGTGACCGAGCGCTTCCACAGCGGCGACATGAGCTGTGACGCCCGCCGACCTCGTCGATAAGGCACGGGCCTCCTTCGCCGTCGCCATCCACGCCGGCGGAACAACCGGCGCCCACGCCCGCGA
>DATAUL010000288.1:0-1823 GCA_036268255.1 Solirubrobacteraceae bacterium
ACCGGTCCGGGGTCTACGGCAGCGGGCGCGCCGGGATCAGCGACCTCGCCTCCCGGTACGGCACGAGGTACACCGAACCGGACAACGTGTGGTTTGCCGACTGGGATGGCCGGCGGACGACCAGCACCTCGTACATCCCGCGTCGGGCGTGGGGCGCCCACGGGCGTTTGCATCAGTACAAGGGCAATGTCACCGCGTCCTACGGTGGCGTTGCGATGAACATCGACTGGACCTACGTTAATGGCGCCGCCGTGGCCACCTGACGGGGTGACGTCCGCTACTGCCCCCTCCATCCGGTAATGCTCCCGGACGACGACGGCGACCGGACAGGGGGCGTAGCGGATGACGTCGCGCCAGCTGGGTCTCATCGATCTCGAGCACGGCCCGGATGTTGATCGGCGCCGGAGCCAGCCCCTCAGCGGCTGGGGCCGTGAGCAGCTCGAAGCCGACGCCGGCCTTCCCCACCGCCAGCACCAGAACGCGACGCTCGGCGACCGGCCGGGCGCCCTCTCGGAGGGCGCGCTCGGCCGCCGGCGACCTGTTGACGGCGATCAGGATCGGCCCGGTGCTGCGCCCCCGTCGGCGTGTTCATCCGGCGCGGTCTGGACGGCCGCGGAAGTGTCTGTGTTTTCCCTCGTCGCGATGACGGCAGATATAGACCGCGAGATGCCGGCGGCAAGCGTGCGTGGCCCGATTGGGTTTGCGGGCCGGCCCTCGCCCGCCTGACCCTCAGACGATGCCGGACAGCAGCGGTGCGTATTCGGCCGGCAGCTCGGACTCCACGTCGTGGATCTCCTTCTGCGGCACGAACTCGCGCAGGGCGGCGAACACCGCGCGCGTGTGGCGTTCGGCATCCTCGCGGTCGACGCCCTCGGCGACCGCCACTCGGTCGAGGAACTCGTCGAGCGACACCCGTCGCGACCGCCGGCTCTCGGTCAGTCCGCGCTCGAACGGCGCAATCAGGTCGGCGGGCAGCTTCTCCATCAGATCCTGGACTTCGCCTCCGGAGATCCGCATCGCAAGCGCCTCCAACACCGCCTCGGCGGCACGACGCGCGCTCGGCGGGTCCAGCGAGGCGAGCTGAGCGACCCGCATCACCAGCGGATCCTGGGAGGGCACCTGACGGCGTCCGACCTGGGCGGTCTCGAGCAGCGGCTCGAAGTCCCGCGGCAACTGCGCCGCCATGTCGCGCAGCTCGCCCGGGGCGACGGCCTGTCCAAGGGCCGTGAAGACCGCCAGCGCGTGGCCGTACGCGGTGTTCTCGTCGACGCCTTCGCGCTCAGCGACCCGGCGGACGAATTCACCGAGGCTGAAGGGCTCGGCGGGTTCCGGCGCCGACCTCAGATCCGCGCGCAGCTCCCGGGGAAGGAAGGCCGCGATGTCGTCGGCCTCGCCGCCGGTGATGCGCTCCGCCAGCGTGCGCAGGCTGGCGTGCGCCGCCCGCTCCGCTTCCTCGAGCGTGATCCCGGCGGTCTCTTCGACGATGTTCATGAACGTTGCCAGACGCATACCCAGGACCGATACGTCTCTGCCGCGCCGCGACAAGGGCCGCAGGGCACCAGGATGGGGCGCCGGCCGTGTTCGTCCCGCGGAGAGGTGCACGGGAGAGGTCAAGAAGGAGTTCGATGCCCTGGAGAGGGGCAAGCGCAGCGGCGGCCGCGCGCCCATCAAGCGCTGGGCGTGCGCCCCTTCAGGCGCGCCGTGACCAGCAACCCGGCGAGCGAGCAGGCGAGCCAGGCCCCCTCGACGATGATCGGCTCGAGCTGCTGGTGGTTTTGGAAGTAGACGGCGTTGCGGAGCGTCTCCACGGTGGCCCCGTTGGG
>DATAUL010000289.1:0-8515 GCA_036268255.1 Solirubrobacteraceae bacterium
CCGAGCTCGACGGCGTTGGCGCGGATCCCTCGCTCGCCCAGCAGATAGGCCATCCCCTGGGTCATCGACTCCAGCGCCGCCTTGCCCAGGCCATAGACGGTGCCCGCGCGACGCGCCGCGACCGAGGCGATGTTGACGACCGCGCCGCCGGCGCCCATCACGGGGACGGCATGGCGGCTCATCAGCCACGCGGTCTTGAGGTTGAGCGCCAGCAGTTCGTCGAAGCGGTCCGGCTCGACGTCGAACAGTTCGGCGGGGCTCCACGCGGCGACGTTGTTGACCAGCACGTCGAGTGAGCCGAGCGCGTCGCCCGCGTCGCTCACGGCCCGGTCGCAGTCGGAGTCGTCGGTGACGTCGGCGATGATCGCGATGGCCGTGCCGCCGGCGGCGGCGATCTCAGCGACTGTGCGCCCCGCCGCCTTCGGGTCGCGGTCGAGCACCGCCACCGCGGCGCCGTGGCGGGCCAGCAACCGGCTGACGGCCCAGCCGATCGTCCCCGGCCCGCCCCCGCTCCGGCCGCCACCGCCGGTGACGAGCGCCGTGCGTCCGCGCATCCATTCGGCGCCGAGCGGCGCGTCGATGTCGAAACCGCTCACGACGCCTCCGGGTAGCGCAGGTCGATCGCCTCCGCGGGCACGGCCAGCGTCTTGCCCAGGATGGCGCGCATCACGTCGGGCGGGGCCAGACAATCCTCGCAGGCCTGAGGTGTGGCACCGATCGTCACCACCACGCGCTCGCCGTCCTCGTCGGCGTCGAGCGTGTAGCCGTCGGCGGCCAGCGTGGCCCGCATGCTGTCAAGCCCCTCCTGGCTGAACACGTCAGTTCACCGCGACGACGGGCGCCCGCGCCGGTTCGATCGCCACCGAGGAGTTGGACCACTGGCCGAACACGCGAAACACCATCGAGATCGCGGCGTTGCGCGCGCCGGCGACGACGATCGGGACGTCCTCGCGCCCGGTGAGGATGCGGGTGAGCTGATCGCCGGGAACCCGCGGCTCGGGGCTGGCCGAGCGCACGCCCTGGCCACCCTCGGACATCGCATCCTTGCCCGCCCGGCGCAGGGCTGATTCCGTGAGCCCGCAGTGCTCGACGAACCAGTCCTTGACGTGGTCACGCGTGTAGCCGGCGGCGGCCAGCATCTGCGCATGCTCGGGACAGAACACGACGCCCACCGACTGCGAGCGGAAGATCAGGGAGCCGCTGCGTACCATCGTGTCGGCGAAGTCCCACAGCAGCTGCTCGGGATCCTGGGTGTGGCGGTTGTCGACGAACTCACACGTCCGCGTCAGCGTGGCCGAGACCGCGTTGGTGCCCTCAGGCAGGCCGGTCGAGACCGCCAGCGGCTCCCACGGGCTCTCCTCCTCGTTCTCGCCGAAGCAGATCGACCACCGCCCCGGAAGCCCCTGGGTCGTCTGGTCGAACACGTGCGGTTGGACCCCGAAGGCGTTGCGGAGCATCAGCCCCAGCGTGCGGGGCACGGTGGCGTTCGGACGAAAGCCGCCGGCGAACACCCCCCCGGTGCAGTTGAAGCCGAGCTCGTGGCGGACGGGGCCGTTGACGACGATCAGCGGCGCCGGGCCGCTCGTGCTCTGCCAGCCGCCGCCCTTGGCCGCTCGGTCGCGCATGACCGCCTCCCAGGCGGCGAGCACGACCGGGAAGTACTGAGGCAAACATCCGGCCATCGCCGCGTTGATGGCGGCGGTCCGCACCGTGCACTCGCGACCGAGGTGGTCCATCCGCCACAGCACCTCGTCCGGGGCGCGGCCGGTGCAGGCCAGGAACCGATCGACGAGAGGCTCCGAGGCGGGAACCACCGGGAGGCCGTCGGTCCAGCCCTGCTCGTAGCAGTACTCGATCGCGTCGCGGGCGACGTCGGGATCCGGCGCGACCGCGGCCATCACGCGGCGGTGCGGGCCTGGGCGGCGGCGAGCAGCTGCGCGATCTGGCCCGCCACCTGCCCGGCGCGCTCCTGAACCTGTCGTGGCGACAGGCCGGCCACCGGGTGGGGCGTCGTCACGTACCGGTAGCCGGGCGCGTCCTGCACCTGGGCCATCGCGTCGGCGGTGGCCACGAAGGCCTCCGAGCAGATGACCGCCGCTGGCGTGCCGTGGCGTTCGAACTGCACTCCGTCGGCGATCGCCGCGGCGCTGCAGGAGCCGCAGTCGCCGACGCCGGTGACGACGACGTCGCACTCGGCGCCGATCGCGTCGATGACCTCTGGAGGCTCGGCTGTGGAGAAGACCGCCTTATGGCGCACCTTGACCTCGCCGACGCCGTGCTCGTCGCGCAGCAGCGCGCCGACGTCCTCGAGGAACAGGCGGGCGTTCTGCTTTCCGTTCTCCAGCAGAACCACGGTCGTGCCGGAGATGTCGCCCCGGCGCTGGGCCAGCGTCAGGCGGCTGGCGGCCTGGCTCTCCGCCTGTCCGGTGGGGTCCATGATCGCGTTGGTCATCGCGTGCCTCCTAGTGATCGTGGATCAGGACGCCGCGGATGTTGCGGCCCGCGAGCATGTCCTCGTATCCCTGATTGATGTTGTCGAGCGTGTAGCGCTGGGTGATCAACTCGTCGAGTTTCAGATCTCCCTGACGGTAGAGCCCGAGCAGTCTCGGCATGTCGTACAGCGGGTTGGCGCCGCCGAACAACGAGCCCTGGATGTTCTTGTGGTAGCCGGTCATCCCGCCGATCGTCATCGCGGGGATGTCGTCGCGCAGGCCGACGGCAGTGATGACGACGCTGCCGTTCTTCCCGATCGCGGCCACCGCCGAGTCCAGCACCTGGGCGTGCATTACGCCAACGGTGATCACCGCGTGGTCGGCCATCTCGCCACGCGTGACGTCGCGCACGTAGGCCTCGGCCTCGGCGGCGTCGCCGGTGGTGAACGTCGCCCCGAACTTTCCGGCGAGCTCCTGCTTGTCCGGGTTTGGGTCGACGGCGATCACGTGCTTGGCGCCCGCGTAGGCGGCGCCCTGCACGGCGTTCATCCCGACTCCACCGGTGCCGTAGATGACGACGGTCTCGCCGGCCCGGGTCCCGGCGGCGTACACCGACGAGCCCCAGCCGGTGGTGACGCCGCAGGCGACGAGCGCGGCGATCTCGAACGGCAGGTCATCGTCGATCGGGATGCACGCGTTCTCGGAGATGACGATCCACTGCGAGAACGTGCCGAGCACGCACATCCCGCCGATGTCGCTGCCGTTCTCGTGAAACCGGAAGGTGCCGTCGAGAAACATTCCGGTGCCGGCGTTGAGCCCGTCGTTGCACATGTTCTGGTGGCCGGTGGAGCAGTAACGGCAGTGGCCGCACACCGGGATCCAAGAGGTGCAGATGTGCTCGCCCTCGCTGACGCGGGTGACGTTGGCGCCGACCTTCTCGACAATCCCCGCGCCCTCGTGTCCGCCGACCATCGGGTAGCGGAACGGTCCGCCCTCGCGGACGTGCTCGTCGGAGTGACAGAGCCCGCAGGCCTCGACACGCACGAGCACCTCGTGCTCCTTGGGCTCGTCGAGCTCGAGCTCGACCACCTCCCATCGCTCCCCGGGGGCGCGGACGATTGCGGCGCGTGTCTTCACTGAGTCACTCCTTCGCTTGACGGTGCGGCGCCTGCGGCGGCCAGTTGCGGGGTGTCGATTCCGAGGAAGCGGAACGTGTTGTGCCAGGTGATGTCCTCCAGCACGTCGGGTGCCAGGTCCAGCGAGCGCAGCGTGCGCCCGCACGGCCGCTCGCGCTCCATCGCCGGGAAGTCAGAGCCGACGAGCACCTGGGTGTGACCCATCATGTCGATGAGGTGGCACAGCGTCCGGCGGTCCATCACCAGGCCGTCGTAGTAGAAGCGCTTGGCCAGCTCCGCCGGCGAGGTCCCCTCGCCGGTCTCCGACGGCTCCTCGTTCCACGTCTTGCCCCAGAAGAAGTTGGCCCGCGGGAGCATGCAGGGTAATCCGCCGGCGCCGTGGCTGAAGGCGAGCCGCAGCCGCGGATGGCGCTCGGCGACGCCGCCCGCGATGATCGACGTCGCCGCCAGCGCGCAATCGGCCCCGACGGCGAAGCCGGCGACAGCGACGAGGCCGGCCGGCACGCGCCCGCCGAGGTCGCCGGGCATCCCGTGCACGAACACCGGCATCGCCAGCCGTTCGACCTCGGCCCAGAACTCGGCGAACTCGGGCTCGTGCAGCGAGCGCCCGAGGACGTTGGAGGCGATCTCCACCGCCACCAGGCCCTGGTCGCGCACCGCCGTCAGCTCGGCAACCGCCAGATCGGGGGCCTGCATCGGCAGCATCCCCATGCCCAGCAGCCGATCGCGATCCGTGCGGGTCAGCTCGGCGATGAACGCGTTGACGCGGCGCGAGAGCTCGAGGCCCTCCGCGGCGGCGAGCGAGTAGTCGAGCAGCGGCGGCATCGGCGAGACGACCTCGGCGTCGACGCCGCTGGCCTCCATCTCCTCCAGCCGGCGCTCGGCTGAATAGAAGGCGTCGCGCGCCTTGAACTTCATCCCCCGGTCGTTCTCCAGCAGCCGGGCGTGGGCATCGTCGTCGCAGGGCCCGATGTGCGGGCCGCGCCCGCCCTCCCCGACCGCGTCGAGACGTCCCGGGATCACGTGGGCGTGCATGTCAACCAACATCGATGACCTCCCTCTCGCGCCGCGCGGACGGCGTCGTGCCGGGTGCGCCCTCCGGACAGACGCAGACGTGGATGGCGTTGCCGTCGCCGAGCTCCCGGATCGCGGTCTCGGTGTCGGCCAGGTCGAACTTGCCGCTGTGCATTTTCTCCAGCGGGAAGCGGCCGGACTCGATGATCCGGATCGCCTCGATGTAGGACTCGGCGTTGACCCCGTAGGCGCCCTTGATCGTGATCCCCTTGTTGATCAGACGGTCGGTGACGATCTCGATCCGCTTGCCACCCTTCAGGCCGGCGAAGACGATCCGCCCGCTGTGGCGCACGGCCTCGATCGCGTCGGTGATCGGCCGCTCGGCGATCGGGGTGAGCTCGAGCACGACGTCGGCCATCGCCCCGCCGGTGATCTCGGTCACCCGCTCGACCACGTCCTCCTCCTCGACGTTGACCGTGTGGTCGGCGCCGAACTCGCGGGCGAGCGCCAGCTTGTTCGCGTCCTTGCCCAGGCCGGTGACGATGATCGTGCCTGCCCCGGCGGCGTGCGCGGCGATCACCGAGGTCAGCCCCCGCTGGCCGGGGCCGAGGATCAGCACGGTGTCGCCGAGCCCGACCTCGCCCAGCTGCGCGGCCCAGCGCACGCCGGCCCCCAGCGGGTTGAACATGACCGCCAGCTCGGGCGCCAGGGCCGAGTCGATCTTGTGCAGGATCGCCCACGGGTGCAGGTACAGGTACTCTGCGAATCCGCCCCACAGCCCGGGCTCGCGCGACAGCGGGGTCATGCCGTAGGCGCCGTCGCGGTTGGGGCAGGACATGTAGCGGCCGGTCAGGCAGAAGTCGCACGCCCGGCAGGGCCGCAGGATCTCCACTGCGACCCGGTCGCCCGGCTGCACCCCCCAGCGCTCGGCGGCGCGATCGCCCACCTCCTCGACGATGCCCAGCGGCTCGTGGCCGGGGATCAGCGGGAACATGCCGTCGCGGACGAGGTGGCCCCGATACTGCTCGACGTCGGAGCCGCACACCCCGCAGGCCTCGACGCGCAGCAGCCCGTCGTCGTCGCCGATCAGCGGGCGCGGCAGCTCGCGGAGCTCGTAGGCCAGCGGACCGGTCTGGACTGCGGCGCGCACCATTTCAGAAGCCATGTCTAGAACCCTCCGGGCATCGTCTCGTCGGCGTACAGCGGGATCAGCGGCACCGGCTCCGCCTTCTCCGCCGGCGGCGTGTAGCCCCAGTACTTCGCCCGGGCGCCGCCGTCGATGACGAAGTCACAGCCGGTGATCAGCCGCGCGTAGTCCGAGCACAACCAGGCCACGCAGTGGCCGATGTCGGTCGGCGTGGACGGCTCCATCGGCATGTTGGCGCGCACGTCGATCGTCCCGCGCGGACGCCACCAGTCGGGGTGGTCGCCGTCCTGCCGGGGCCGGGTCGGGCGCGCATCCGAGTCGCGCAGGAGCTCCGGGTTGTCGGGACGCGGCGCCGTCGGCGAGTAGGAGTTGACGCGGATCCCGTAGGGCGCGAGGTCCATGGCCGCCGCGCGCGTGAAGTTCGCCAGGCCACCCTTGTGAAAGGCGTAGGCGATCACGCCCGCGCACCCCTGCCAGGCGTTGGAGGACAGGATGTTCACGATGCTGCCGCGGATGTCGCGCTCGATCATCGAGATCGCGACGTGCTTGGAATTGAGAAACGTGCCGGCGGCCGCAACCTCGATCGCGCGGTTGAAGAACTCCAGGCTCTCGTCGAGCAGGCCCCGGCCGCCAAGGATCGCCGCGTTGTTGATGAGAATGTCGATCCGTCCCCAGCGGTCGAGCACCTCCCCGACGTAACGCTGCACGTCGGCCTCGTCGGCGACGTCGCCAGGGATCGCGATCGCCTCGCCCTCGTGGCGGGTGATCCGCCGGGCGCTCGCGTCCGCGGCCTCGGCAACGAGGTCGTTGCAGGCCACCTTGGCGCCGTAGCGGGCCAGCGCCAGCGCGATGCCGCTGCCGATGTTCGGCCCCGCGCCGGTGACGAGCGCGACCTTGCCCGCAAGAGATATCTCCATCGACACTTACGCTCGCCCGTCGATGATCACGGTCTTGACCTGGGTGTAGTCGAGGATCGACTCGGCGCTCACCGTGCGCCCGAAGCCGCTCTGCTTGTAGCCGCCGAACGGCGCGCCGATCACGCCGCCGGACCACAGCGTGTTGATCGATACCTGGCCGGCTTCGATCCGGCGGGCGAGGCGGACGGCCTTGCCGACGTCCGCAGTCCATACGGAGGCGACCAGGCCGTACTGGGTCCCGTTTGCGATCCGCAGCGCCTCCTCCTCGTCGCCGGCGCCGAGCACCGAGAGCACGGGGCCGAAGATCTCCTCCTGGGCGATGCGCATCTCCGGACCGACGTTGTCGAACACGGTCGGCTGGACGAAGAAGCCGCCGTCGTAGCCCTCGCCGGCGAGCTTGCCGCCGCCGATGACGATGTCGGCGCCCTCGTCGCGGCCGCTGTCGAGATAGCTGAGCACCCGCTGCTCCTGCTTGGCGCTGATCAGCGGCCCCATGTCCACCTGCTCGTGCCAGGGGCCGACCTTGACGTTGCCCATCCCCTCGGCCAGGCCTTCGACGACGCGTTCCCGAATGGACTGGTCCACGACCACGCGGGACCCGGCGGCGCAGATCTGGCCCGTGTTGAGCGTGATTCCGCGGACGATCGTGGGAATCGCCTTCTCCAGCGGCGCGTCGCGGAGGATCACCTGCGGGGACTTACCTCCGAGCTCGAGGTGCACCGGCACGAGGTTCTCGGCGCAGGCGGCCATCACGCGACGGCCGGTCTCCGGCGAGCCGGTGAAGCTCACGTGGCGCACACCGGGATTGCGGCTGAGCGAGTCGCCGGCCTCCGCGCCGTAGCCACAGACGACGTTGATCACGCCCGGCGGGATCCCTGCCTCGAGCGCCAGCTTGGACATCAGCAACGGGGTGAGCGGCGCGTCCTCGGCCGGCTTGATGACGACCGTGTTGCCCATCGCGATCGCCGGCGCCACGTTCTGCGCGGTCAGCGGACCGGGCGCGTTCCAGGGGATGATCGCCGCGCAGACGCCGTAGGGCTCACGCAGCGTCATGCCGATCACGTCGACGAAACCGCTGGGAAGCGTCTGGCCGGTCACCTTGTCGGCGAGCCCGGCGGTGAAGGTGATGATGTTGGCCATGGGCGGGGGTCCCCAGCTGGGACGCCCCACCTCCATACGCTCCAGCAGATCAAGCTCGGCGCCGTGCTCGCGGCACAGCTGCGCCCAGGCCGTCAGCAGCTGACCGCGGACGCTGGGGCTCGTGTCACGCCAGCCGGGGAAGGCCTCGGCCGCCGCCGCCACGGCGTCCTGCACGTCATCGGCGCCGCCGCGCGGGACGGTGGCGAGCGCCTCGCCGTTGGCCGGGTTGATGACGGTGATCGTCTCGCCGCCGCGCGCGGGAACCCAATCACCTCCGATCAGATGCGCGCCGTCGGGGAGCGAGTCGCTTACGTCGATCGTGTGGGTTTCTCCGATGGCCATGGGTCTCTCTTTCGTCAGGGGGCGGTGGCGGCAGGGGTCGGTGCGTCCGCGGTGACCGGGAAGTGGCAGGCCCCGTAGTGGCCCCCGGACAGCTCGCGCAGGGGCGGCTCCTCGGTGGCGCAGATGTCCTGGGCCCGCGGGCAGCGCGTGCGGAAGCGACAGCCGCTGGGAGGATCGATCGGCGATGGGGGCTCGCCGAGGATCGTGTCCTGCACCGGCTCGCCGGCCTGCGCCGGGTCGGGGCTCGGGATCGAGGCCAGCAGCGCCACCGTGTACGGATGCTTGGGCTCGCGATACAGCGTCTCGGCGGGTGCCAGCTCCACGATCTTGCCCAGGTACATGACGGCCACGCGGTCGGACACCTGCTTGACCATCGCCAGGTCGTGG
>DATAUL010000290.1:0-12909 GCA_036268255.1 Solirubrobacteraceae bacterium
GGCAAGCTTGCCGGTTTCGAACGAGATCTCTTTCCCCTCGATCTCGACGGAGACGCGCGTAACGGCGTCAGTCATATGCAATTCCCTTCTTCTCCGCCCTTCGGTCGGCGGAGTCGTTTCTCTTCGTTTCGTTCCGAACCCAGATGATGCTAGCGGGTCACCCGGCAGCGGCACGGGCGGGCTGGCACCCTGCCGGACGCCTGTTCACACAATCTAAACGGACCGAGCGGTCCGGTTGTGGTACGGTAAGCGGACCCGAAGGTCCAGTTTACCGCAGACGCCACCTCCAGGAGTCTTTGCCATGAGTGCAACCGTCACGCAGAGCCCGAGTCCGCCGGACCGCTCCAAAGCCGTCCGCGCGCCACGAACACCGAATCCCTGGCTGGTGCTGGTGATCGCGTGCCTCGCGCAGTTCATGGTCGTCCTCGATGCTTCCGTGGTCAACATCGCCCTGCCCTCCGTCCAGCGCGGCCTGCACTTCTCGGCCGCCAACCTCCAGTGGGTCGTAAACGGCTACACGCTGATCTTCGGCGGCTTTCTGCTGCTGGGCGGACGCGCAGCCGACCTCCTCGGGCGAAAGCGCCTGTTCGTCGCCGGCGTGATCCTCTTCACGGCCGCTTCGCTGCTCAACGGCGTCGCCCAGTCATCGGGGATGCTGATCGTCGGCCGGGGCCTGCAGGGTCTCGGCGGCGCGCTCGTCTCCCCCGCCGCCCTCGCGATCGTGACGACCACGTTCACCGACGGCGAGCAGCGCACCAAGGCGCTGGGCGTGTGGTCGGCGATCGCCGCCGGCGGCGCCGCCGTCGGCCTGCTGATGGGCGGCGTGCTCACGGACATCGCCTCCTGGCGCTGGGTGTTCTTCGTCAACATCCCGGTCGGGATCGCCACGATCGCGCTGGCGCTGCGCTACGTGCGGGAGTCACGGATGGACCTTGAGCACCGCTCCTACGACGTCGCCGGCGCGGTGACCGTCACCGGTGGCCTGGTCGTGCTCGTCTACGCGATCGTCAAGGCTCAGGCCTACGGCTGGGGATCGGCGCGGACGCTCGGCCTCGGCGCGTTGGCCGTCGCGCTGCTGGGCGCGTTCCTGATGATCGAGAGCCGCAGCAAGGCGCCCCTGATGCGGCTGAGCATCTTCCGCATCCGGACCCTGGCAGTGGCCGACACCGCTCTGCTGCTCGTCGCCTCGGGGATGTTCGGGATGTTCTTCTTCGCCTCGCTGTACGTGCAGGAGATCCTCGGCTACAGCCCGCTCAAGGCCGGCCTGGCCTTCCTGCCGGTGACCGTGGGCATCATCGTCGGCGCCGGGATCGCCCAGCAGCTGATCAAGCGCCTCGGGGTGCGGGTCGTCTCGATCGCCGGGATCACGCTGGCCGGCCTGGGCATGCTGATCCTCACGCAGCTCCCCGTCCACGGCAGCTATGTCGGCAACCTGCTCGTGGGGCTGGTCCCGATGAGCATCGGCATGGGCCTGACGTTCGTGCCGATCACGCTGCTGGGCACCAGCGGCGTGACGGCCGGGGACACGGGGCTGGCGAGTGGGCTGTTCAACACCGCTCAGCAGGTCGGAGGCTCGCTGGGCCTGGCGATCCTGTCCTCGCTGGCCGCCAGCCAGACGACGAGCCTCCTGCATGGAAACGGTCCCGCCCACCCGGGGAGCGCGATCGCCGCGCGGGTCTCCGGCTATCACGTGGCCTTCCTGGCCGCGGCGATCATGCTCGGCATCGCCGCCGTACTCATGACCTTCGTCCTGCGCAAGTCCCATACCGCGGAGATCGAGCGCGAGCTCGCCGAGACCGGCGGCGCCATCCCGGTGCCGGCCTGAGGTGGGCGACGGCGCGATGCGCTCCCCGGAGTGGAACAATCCCGTACCGATGGAGGAAGAGCCCCGTAGGCTGCGCGCCGACGCCGAGCGCAACCGCCGACGCCTGATCGAAGCCGCGACCGCGATGTTCTGCGAGCGCGGTCTGGAGATCGGCGTCGGCGAGATCGCTCACCAGGCCGGCGTGGGACGCGGAACCCTGTTTCGGAACTTCCCCACCAAGGACCACCTGATCGCGGCCGTCGTCGTCGACCGCATGAACGATTCGATCTCCCGGGGCAGAGCGGCGCTGGGCGCGTCCGATCCCGGCCAGGGCCTGTTCGAGCTGATCGACCAGTCGATCGGTCGGGTCGCCATCGACCGTGCCCTGTTTGACGCGATCGGCGACGAGTGGCTGACCAACGACGAGATCCGCGGCGCCCACACCGAGCTGATGGAGGTCCTCGACGCGCTCGTCACCCGCGCCCAGGCGAGCGGCGCCTTGCGCACCGACATCGGGGCGGTCGACGTGCTGATGATGATCAAGGGCGTGTGCGAGGCGATGCGGTCCTTCCAGCACCTCGATCCCGACGTCGGCATGCGCCAGCTGGATCTCCTGTGGTCGGCGATCGCCGCTCCGGGCGCCCAGCGGCAGCTGCGCGGGCGCCCGCCGACGGTGAGCGATCTGGAGCACGCTCAGGACGTCGCTTCCGACGCCACACCCGCGCCGGACGCCACACCCGCGCCGGCATCCGCCACCACCGCTGTCTAGGCCGGCCTCAGCCGGCTCGCCAGCTCGTCCACAGCCATCGCCCGGAACGCACCGTCAGTCCCTGGCATGAAGGCCGTCGGGGTGGTGACGACACCCGCTCGCACCCCGGAGCGAAAGTCGCGCTTGACCCGGTCGCGCACGGCATCGCCGCGACGGTCGGCCTCGAAGCGGTCCACGTCGAGCCCCAGCGCCCGCGCGCGGTCCCAGAGGTGGGGATCCTCGAGCCGGGCCGTGTCGGCGAACAGCGCATCGTGCATCTCCCAGAAGCGACCCTGGCGTCCCGCCGCCTCGGCGGCGCAGGCGGCGGGCCAGGCGCGCGGGTGGCTGGAGCGCACGGGGAAGTGCCGGAACGCGATCCGCACGGCGGCTCCGGCGAGGCGCTCGTGGAGCGCCGCGCAGAACGGGCACTCGAAGTCTGCGTACAGGATGACGGGCGGCAGCTCCGCCGCCTCCCACCTGCGGAGGTGGTCGTCGTCCCCGGGTTCGGGGACCGGAGCGGAGCCGAGCTCGCTCACACCCCTCCCGGCCCGTCAGCGTTCCAGCGCGTCGAAGATCAGGTTGGCACCGGGCAGATCGCCCGGCGAGGCCGCCTGATAGCTCCAGCTGATGACGTTGTCGGGGCCGATGATCGCCAGCGCCCGCTGGGGAAAGCCGCCCTCGTGGAGTGCGTCGAAGGCGCGGCATGTGGCGCCCTTGGGCTCGAAGTCCGACAGCTGCTCGATCGTCACTCCCAGCTTCTCGACGAACGCCGTCTGCGAGTACGTGGCATCGCAGGAGACTCCGTACAGGGTGGCGCCGCGCTCGCGGAACTCGTCGAGCACCTCTTCGTAGAGGTTGAACTGGTCCGTGCACACCGGGCTGAAGGCGAATGGGTAGAACACCAGCACTGTCGTCTTGCCTTCCAGGTCAGACGCCGTGAACGGCGATCCGTCGGCCCGCTGAAGGGTGAAGTCGGGGACCGGGGTCCCGGCCTCGATCACCGCCGGAGGCCGAGCTCGCGGATCAGCGTCCGGTAGCGCTCGAGGTCCGTCCGCTGCAGGTAATTGAGAAAGCGGCGACGGCGACCGACGAGCATCAGCAGGCCCCGTCGTGAATGATGGTCCTTGCTGTGCGTACGCAGGTGGTCGGTGAGCTCGTTGATTCGCTCGGTGAGCAGGGCGACCTGGACCTCGGTCTTGCCGGTGTCGACGGGACTCTCGCCGAATTTGGCGACCAGCTCCTGCTTGCGCTCTTGGGTCATCGTCATGCGGCCGGTGAGGCTAGCAGAGCGCTTCAGCTCGGACCACAGAGCAGCCGTGTCTGCTCGACGTCGCGGTGCATCTGCTCCACCAGCGCCTCGGCGCTCTCAAAACGCCGCTCCCCGCGCAGGCGGCTGAGGAAGTCGATCTGCAGGATGCGACCGTAGAGGTCCTCGTCATGGTCGAGCAGGTAGGCCTCGACAAGCACGGCGCGCCCTGACCCGAAGGTCGGGCGCACACCGATGCTGACGGCCGCGCAGGCCCCACCGGCGCGCGCGGCGTACACGCCGTGGCCGGGGCACACCAGGTGCTCGTCGGGAACGATGTTGGCCGTGGGGAAGCCGAGCGTGCGGCCGCGCTCGTCGCCGTGGACAACCTCACCTCGCAACGCGAAGGGCGCGCCGAGAAACCGTGCCGCCTGATCGACCTCCCCGGCGAGCACCAGACCCCGGATGTGGCTGGAGGAGACGATCTCGCCGTCGACCTCCACGAGCGTCACCACCCGGGTCTCGAACCGCGGGTCGGCGGCGAGCATGTCGGTGTCCCCGGCGGCCCCGTGGCCGAAGTAGAAGTTCTCGCCGACGGAGACGTGGGTGGCCTGCAGCTGATCGACGAGCACGTGGTCGATGAACTCCTGCGGGCTCTGAGCGCCGAAGCGGTCGTCGAAGGGGATCACAACCAGCTCCTGGACGCCCAGCGCGGCGACGAGCTCGATCTTGACCTCGAGGCTGGTCAGGAGCTTGGGCGCCGCCTCGGGCCGGATCACGGCCAGCGGATGGGGGTCGAACGTGAGCACGGTGTCGTTGCCGGCGATCACGGCGCGGTGGCCGAGGTGAACCCCGTCGAACTCCCCCACCGCCACCCGTCGCGGGCGCGGTCGCGTGTCGCCAAGCATCGTGACCTGCATCGCGGACAAGCGTATTCGGCGGCGCGCCGGTACCCGGTCCTGGGGCCTAGCGAAACCCGACGACCGGCCGCAGCGCGGTGCCGTCCGCGGTCGGCTGGGCGAGGGCGACCAGCCCGTCGGCGTCGCTCAGCCGCACCGTCGGCGCGAGGCCCCCATCGGAACCGCCCGGGATCGCCTGCCCATGCGCGGCTCGCCCTGCCGTCTCTGGGTCCAGACGCACCTCCGGCATGAAGTCCAGCGCGTCCGACAGGGCGACAGGCCGCTCCGGGTCGGCGTCGGCGACATCGAAGCGCCCGATCCGGGTGCGGCGCAGCGTCTCGCAATAGGCGTCGCCCAGCTCGGAGATCAGAGTGCGCACGTAGGTGCCCGATGAGCACTCGATCACGAACGCGCGCCGGTCGGCCTCCTGCCAGGTCTGCTCGAAGCGGTACACCGTGACGTCGCGCTCGGCCAGCTCCACGCTCTCCCCTGCCCGGGCCAGCTCGTATGCCCGCCGCCCGCCGACCTTGACGGCCGAATAGGCAGGCGGGCGCTGGCGGATGACTCCTGACGGCAGCGCCAGCTCGCCCGCGGGCACCTGGCCGGTGACGGTGATCTCGCCGTCGGGATCTCCGGTGCTCGACACCGCCCCGAAGCGGGCCACGGTCTCGTAGCGCTTGGGCAATGCCATCAGGAAGCGCTGTACGCGGGTCGCCCGGCCGACGAGCATGAGCAGCAGCCCGGTGGCGAACGGGTCCAGCGTGCCGGCGTGGCCGACCTTGGTCTTGCGCGGCAGTCCGCGGCGTATCGCAGCGACGACGTCGTGCGAGGTCTTCCCGGCCGGCTTGTCGCACAGCAGCACGTAGTCACGCGGACGGTCGTCGGCAGGCATATAGCCGAAGCTACCGGTCGCGCGGAGCGCTTAGGACTGCTCAGCGAGCGCGTCGCGCAGGAACGCGACGAGCTCATCGTGCGAGAGCCCGGTGGTGAAGCCCGCCGCCTGCCGGTGACCGCCGCCACCCTGGGCGCGGGCGATGGCCGAAACGTCGATGCGATCGTTGCCACTGCGCAGCGAGACCTTGCGCAGGCCGGGCGCACCGTCCCCGATCCGGTCGCGCACGAGCGCCGCCATCTCGGTCCCCTGCACCGCTCGCAGGTGGTCGACGACGCCCTCGGAATAGCTCTCCTCGGCGCCCGAGTCCGAGAAGTCCGCGGCGGACAGCGCGGTGAGCGTCAGCCGCCCCCCGTCGTAGCGCTCGATGTTGCTCAGTCCGCGAGCCAGCAGCGCGAGCTTGCCGTAGGGCACGTCCTCGTAGACCCGCCGGTAGACGTCGTGAACGTCGACGCCGGCGTCGATCAGGCCGGCGGCCATCAGATGCGCGCGACGGCTGGTGTTCTCGTACATGAAGCGCCCGGTATCGGTGATCAGACCGACGTACAGCGCCTCGGCGACGGTCAGCGTCGGGGCGACACCCAGATCGCCCATCAGATCCCACACGATCTCGGCCGTGCACGACGCCTCCGGCACGACGAGGTTGACCGTGCCGAACCGGGTGTTGTCGTGGTGGTGGTCGATGTTGAGGATGTGCATTCCGGCGCGGCGGAATGCCTCGGCTGGATTGCGCTCGACATTGCCGCAGTCCAGGAACACGATCGTCCGCTCGTCGACGTCGGCGGGAGGCTCGGAGACGAGGCCGTCGAGCGGAAACCAGTTGTATTCCTCAGGCAGCGGCAACTCGCGCTCGGCGATGAACATCAGGCAATCCTTGCCGATCGCCGAGAGGATGCCCTGCATGGCGATCAGCGATCCGAGAGCGTCCCCGTCGGGATTCTCATGGGCCACGACGACGAATTTGTCGGCGCCCCGCAGCTCGTGGAGCACCTCGTCACGAGCCGAGCGGCTTCCGTTGGTGGTCATCGCTCCCGGCCCTCGTCGAGGATCTCGCTGATCCGCATGCCGCGGTCCACGGTGTCGTCGTACTCAAAGCTGAGCGCGGGCGTGTGCTTGAGCCTCAACTCGGACGCCAGCCGGGCCTGGAGGAAGCCGTGCGCCGAGCGCAGCCCCTCGAGGCTTCCCTCGCGGGCGGCGTCGTCGCCGAGCACGCTCACGTACACGCGGGCATGTCGTAGGTCAGGGCTGGTCTTGACTCCTGTCACGGTCACGAAGCCGACGCGGGGGTCCTTGATCTCAGTGGCGATCGCGTCTGAGAGCACGGCCCTCATGGCCTCGTTGACGCGACGAATCCGGCCTCCGCGCATCCTATCCCTCGCACGGTTGTTCGCGTAGCGCGCTCACGCGCGCAGGTCCTCCAGCGAGGCGACGAGGCGCTCGACGCGTGATCCCTCGGGACACCGCGCGATCACCCACCGCTCCAGCTCGTCGGCGGCGGCGCTCAGCCGGTGCAGCGAGCCTCCGGTCAGCGCGGCCGTGAGCGTCGCGCGCTGCCACAGGTCCTGATGGTCGGTCTCGGACACGGCAGCGCCAAGCCGTCCGTGAAGCTGTGCCTTGATGGAGGACAGCTCCTTGCGCTTGCTCTTCAGGCTCCCGGCCTCGGGGAAATGCAGATCGATCACCATCACCGCGACGAAGCCGCCGCCTGCCATCGGATGCCCTAGGCGAGCTCGCGCTCGACCTGGCGGGTCGCGTAGGTCTCGAGCACGTCGCCCTCCTTGACGTCGGCATAGTCACGCAGCACGATCCCGCACTCGAAGCCGGTGGCGACCTCGCGGACGTCCTCGTTGAAGCGCCGCAGGCTGGCGATCTCGCCATCCCAGATGACCGTGCCGTCGCGCACGAGGCGCACCTTGGAGCCGCGGGTGATCGTCCCCTCGGTCACGTAGGAGCCGGCGATCGTGCCCACACGCGAGGCGCGGAAGATCTGACGGACCTCGGCTGAGCCGAGCGCCTCCTCCACCTCCTCGGGGGCGAGCATGCCCTGCATGGCAGAGCGCAGCTCGTCGATCGCGCGGTAGATGACCGAGTAATGGCGGATCTCGACGCCCTCACGCTCGGCGACGGCGCGGGCGTCGCCTACGGGACGCACGTTGAACGCGAGGATCACCGCGTCGGACGCGGCGGCCAGCATCACGTCGGACTCCGTGACCGCACCGACGGCGCGGCGGATGACGTTGACCGACACCTCGTCCTGGGGAAGCTTGGCGACCTCGTCCTCGATCGCCTCAAGCGAACCGGCGACGTCGGCCTTGAGCAGCAGGTTGAGCTCCTGCAGGTCAGATCCGAAGATGTTCTCCAGCGAGACGCGCTTGCCGCTCGAGACCCGGGCCAGTGACTCGGCCTTGAGCCGGGTGGCGCGCTCCCCCGCGAGCTGACGGGCGCGGCGCTCGTGTTCCACGGCGCGCACGTGCTCGCCGGCCTCGGGAACGCCGTCGAATCCGAGCACCTCGACCGGCTCGCCGGGCAGCGCCGCGGCGATCCGATTACCGAGGTAGTCGTGCATGGCGCGCACGCGGCCCCACTGGGCGCCGGCCACGAGGGCGTCGCCAACCTCCAGCGTGCCGCGGCTGATCAGGATCGTGACCACCGGGCCCCGGCCGGGGTCGAGCTTTGACTCGATCACCGTGCCGGAGGCGGGCGCGTCGGGATTGGCGCGGAGCTCCTCCACCTCGGCCATCACGATCAGCGTCTCCAGCAGGTTGTCGAGACCCTCCTTGGTACGAGCCGAGACGTCCACGAACTCGGTGTCGCCGCCCCACTCCACGGGCTGGAGCCCGAGGGCCGTCATCTCGGTACGGACGCGGTCGGGCTGTGCGCCCTCCTTGTCGATCTTGTTGACCGCCACGAGGATCGGGACGCCGGCGTCCTTGGCGTGGTCGACGGCCTCCTGGGTCTGCGGCTTGACGCCGTCGTCGGCGGCGACGACGATCACGGCGATATCGGTCGCCTTGGCGCCACGGGCGCGCATCGCCGTGAACGCCTCGTGACCGGGGGTGTCGAGGAACGTCACGCTGTGTCCGTCGTGCTGTACCTGATAGGCGCCGATGTGCTGGGTGATGCCGCCGGCCTCGCCGGCCGCCACCTGGGTCTCGCGGATCGCGTCCAGCAGCGAGGTCTTGCCGTGGTCGACGTGGCCCATGATCGTGATCACGGGCGCCCGCTCCACGAGATCCGCGTCGGCGTCGGCGAACACCGGTTCGGCGATCTCCTCGTCCTCGGAGTGAACGATCTCCACTTCTTTGTTGAGCTCGGAGGCGAGCACCTGGATCGACTCGTCGGACAGCGTCTGAGTGAGCGTCTTCATCTCGCCCAGGGCCATCAGCTTCTTCATCACCTCGGGCACGGGGACGTTGAGGTACTCGGCCACGTCCTTGACGGTGGAGCCGGAGTTGACCTGGATCGCGCTCGGGTCGGCGACGGCCGTGCGCGAGGGACGCGACTCGGCCACCTCGTCGTAGACGCCGCGACGGCGGCGCCCGCGGCGCTGGCGGCGCGGCGGCTGATTGGACTGCGGCGGACCGCCGCCCGCTGCGCGACGCGAAGCCTGGGAGTCGATCACGACGCGGCGACGCCCGCCGGCGTTGCCGGGGGCGCGCTCGCCCTGCAGGGAGTCACGCGTCGGACGCTTGGGAGTGGCGTCGGCGTCCGCTGCCGGAGCGGCGCCATCCGAAGCGGCGGGGGCGTCCGTAGCAGCAACGGCGGGAGCGTCGGCAGCAGCGGCTGTCTGCCCGTTGGCGGCGACCGCAGCAGTCGGCGCCGCCGTTGCCTGCCCGCCGCCGTTGGGGGCACTATCGCCGCCGATGCTGCCGCCGTTGAGCACGCGCTGGGCGACCTGCTCGTCGACCGAGGACGAGGCGGCCTTGACCTCGACGCCGGCCGCCTTGAGCCGCGCGAGGACCTCCTTGGGCGCCAGGCCCCGCTCCTTGGCGATTTCGTGCACGCGCTTGTTCATATCTCTACCTCAGTCTAGGCGGCCGCCTAGGAGCTGGCGGCCACCTGGTCGGTGTCCTGTCCGGCCAGCGCCTGGTGGGCGTCGATCCCGCAGTAGCGCGAGCCGGGCAGCGCGGCATTCGGGCAGCGCCGACCGTTGGAGAGGATCGCGGCGCACCTGCCCTGGGCCTCGTCCTCCTCGTAACCGTGCTCGGCCTCTTCGGCGGCGAACTCGGTCTCGGAGCGGATGTCGATCCGCCAGCCGGTCAGCCGGGCCGCGAGCCGGGCGTTTTGGCCCTCGCGGCCGATCGCCAGCGACAGCTGGTCGTCGGGCACGATCACGGTCGCCTGCTTGCCGGCATCGTCGACGAGGACTTCGCGCACGCGCGCAGGTGACAGGGCCTTGGCGACGAATCGGGCCGGCTCGTCGTTGTAGGGAATGATGTCGATCTTCTCGCCGCGCAGCTCGGAGACGACCATCCGCACTCGGGAGCCACGGGGTCCGACGCACGCGCCGACCGGGTCGACGCCGTCGACGTGGGAGACCACGGCGATCTTGGAGCGGTAGCCGGGCTCGCGGGCGACGCCCGTGATCTCCACGAGGCCGTCGGCGATCTCGGGGACCTCCAGCTCGAACAGCGACTTGATCAGCTCGGGGTCGCGGCGCGAGACGATGATGCTCGGCCCCTTGGTCGAGTTCGACACGTCCTTGATCACGGCCTTGATCCGCTGGGAGTGGTCGTAGCGCTCACCGTCCACCTGCTCGGACTTGGGCAGCAGCGCCTCAACGCGCTCGCGCAGCTGCACGAGCGTGTAGCGCGAGTCCGACTGCTGGACGATTCCCGTGATCAGCTCGCCGACGCGATCGCGGTACTCCTCGAACATCATGTCCCGCTCGGCCTCGCGGATGCGCTGCAGGATGACCTGCTTGGCCGTCTGCGCTGCGATCCGCCCGAAGTCGTGAGGCGTGACGTCCTCGACCTCGATCTCGTGCTCGTACTCCTTGAGCTTCTCGAGGTCGATCTCCGGCTCGGGCGCCTCGCGCATCTCGCCGGTCTCCGGATCGACCGTCGGCTGGGCATCCTCGGTCGCCTCGACGAGCAACTGCTCCTCGAGCTCCGGCGGGATCTTCAGCTCCCACACGATGAAGTCGCCACTGTCGCGGTCCATCTCCACCTTGGCGTACGGGGCCGAACCCGGGGTCTTCTTGTAGGCCGACAGCAGCGCGTCTTCGAGCGCCTCCATCAGTTTGTCGGATGAAATGTTCTTTTCCGCTGCGAGGCCGCGTACGGCCTCGACGATCTCCTTGGACATGGATCAGTCTCCGGGGACGAGGTTGGAGCGGACGATCTGGTCATAGGGGATCGTGAGGATCCCGTCGCCGGCCGCGATCGTGATGTCGCTGTCCGAGGCGCCGACCAGCTCGCCGGTCAGCTGCTTGTGGGCCTGTTCGGGCCCGCGCAGCCGCACGCGCGCGCGGCGCCCCAGAAAGCGGGAGTAGTGCTGGGGCTTGGTCAGCGGACGATCCTGACCGGGAGAGGAAACCTCCAGAGAGAAGCGCTCGCGGTATTCGCTCAAGAGCCCCGAAACGCGCTCGCAGACGGCCAGCGTCACGCCATCTGGGTGGTCGATGAACAGGCGCAGGGTCGAACCTGCGACCTCCGCCAGCAGCACCTCGACCTCGGGCTCGACGCCGGCGAGGCGGGCTTCGATCTCGGTCTGTAGGGCACTCACTGTCTCCTCCATAAATCTCATAAAAAAAGCGGGCGAGCGCCCACTTTCTGTACTGCGCCGGGACCCGCCCGGCCGGAAAGCTGTGCTCTCAGCGTAGCACCGACGCGGGGCAGTTCAACTGCACTCAGCCCCCCGAAGTCTGCGCTGCACGCGCTCGTGCACGATCGCGATATACCCGGTAATCGCGCCGCCCGGGCTGCAGGCAGGCGGCCAGCGCGAGGGGGTGGCGAGCCTCGGCGTGGCGGCCGAGAAGCTGCAGGCAACGGCCGAGGCAGAACAGTGCGAAATCGTTGGTCGGTGCTCGGTCGACGACCGCCTGGAACTCCTCGGCCGCCTCCTCGTAGCGCTGGATGTGAAACAGCGCGCGGCCCAGCGCCTCGCGAACCGAGGTCTTGTCCGGAGCCAGCTCGCGGGCGCGCGCCAGCGGGATCGCCGCCTGGTGGTTGTGACCGGCCTCGAGCAGCTCGGTGCCCCGCCGGTACAGGTCGTATGCGTCCTCCATGTGCACCATTTTAGGCCGCTCTAGGCGGCGGGCGGGCGGCGATCGCGCACGCGGCGACGGCCGAAGGCGCGCAGGCGTGGCGGCAGGGCCCACAGAGCTCGCAGCCGTCCGCTCGCCCCCAGTCCGAACGCCAGCTGGCGACGCAGAGCGCGGCGCTGGGTGGCCGTCGGGGGCGCGCTGGCAGCCCCAAAGCGGGCCAGTCGCAGCGAGCGGACATAGCCGGCGGCGGCCGGCGAGTCGGCGAAGCGGTGCTCGAGCGTCGCCAGGGTGACGTCATCGGAGAGCGGCCGCCCGGTGCGCGCCATCGCGCGGCGCAACTCGGCGAGCAGTTGCTCGGTGCCGCCGACGGGATGCAGCAGGATCCACGCCAACCGGCCGATCGCCGCCAGCACGACCAGAGCCGGGAGTCCGAGCCACGGGCTGAGACCGGAGCCCCCGCCCACGCTGACGGGCTTGGTGGTCGTGGCGTTGACGCCGATCTCTCGGTGTGGCGCCGCGATCGTCTGCGAGCCGCTGAGACCGCTGAGGCTCTTGACGATCGGATCCGAGGCGTTGCCCCCGCGGGCGGGAGCACTGGTCGGCGTGGGGTCGAAGCGCACCCATCCGTAGCGCGGGAACCATGCCTCGACCCAGGCGTGGGCATCGGTGTCGGCGACCTGCCAGGTGTGGGTCTCCTTCTGAAACTCCCCGGAGGTGAAGCCGGCCGACACCCGAGCCGGGATCCCCCCCATCCGCAGCAGCATCGCCATCGCCCCGGAGAACTGCTGGCAATAGCCGACCTTGTGCGCGAACAGGAAGCTCTCCAGCGGATAGCGGGCTGCCGGGGGGTGCTCGTCATACGTGTAGCCACGGGAGAGATAGCGCTTGACGCTGGCCACGAAGTCATAGGGAGTGCGCGCCTGCCCGGCCAGCCGCCGGGCGAGGGCGTACACCCGGGCATAGGGCGACGCGCGGACGACCTGCTGGCCGAAGGCGCGGTCGTCTCCCCAAGCGGGGAACTCGATCTGAGCGACCGTGCCGGGACCGAGGCCGGCTTGCGGGATCGACAAGGTCCGATACGGCACGGTCGCGTTCTGCGGATAGCGGCGGCC
>DATAUL010000291.1:0-2361 GCA_036268255.1 Solirubrobacteraceae bacterium
AGGGACCGGCCAAGGAGCGACGGCGTCGAACCTGGACACACAATCTCGATCGAGGGATCGATCGATGAGTGTGCATGCTGTTGAGTTTTCAAAGACCGTCGCACCTCTTCAGAAAGTTCCTCTTCCTCAGGGGCGCTCCCGGAGCCGGACTGCGGCACCGGGGCGGACCGACCACTATAGCGCTCGCCACCGGCGTCATCGCGAATTTTGCGATCTCACACCGGGGCGTGCCGTGGGCAGCGGTCGCTCAGAATACGACTTGGACGCTGAGCGTGCGTTCTCGTGGCCGGTCGTCGAAATCGAGCAGCACGATCTGCTGCCACGTCCCGAGCATCAGACGCCCGTCGACGACGGGGATCGTCTCCGAGGGGCCGATCAGCGACGCCCGCTGATGGGCATGCGAATTGGAGTCGTGGTTGAGGCGATTGTGCGCGTAATCCCCCGCGGCGGGGATCAGGCGGCCAAGCAGCTCCTGCAGGTCGCTGACGCCGCCCGGCTCGTACTCCATGGTCGTCACCGCGGCCGTCGAGCCGACGACAAACACGGTCACGAGACCCCGGTCGGCGCCGGACGCGGCGACGATCCGCGCCACCCCCTCGGTGACGTCGACGACCTCGCCGTCGCCGGGAGTCTGGAGGCGCAGCAGCCCGCCGCTCACGGTCATCGAGGCGACTGTTGCCGGCAGCTCATTCGCGCACCGGCGAGATCACCTGGACGCGAGCAAAGCGCCGCTTGCCGAACTGGAGCACGCGCCCGTCGACCGCCGTGACCGGCACGTCGAGCGCCCCGGGCTCCACGGGCTCGCCGTCGAGCTTGACCGCTCCCTGACCCAGGCCACGGCGCGCCTCGGATGTCGAGATCCCGAACGCGCGGGCCAGCAGCGCGGGCAGGTGGACGTCCTCGCCGTCGGCAGGCCAGGGGACGAGCTCGACGTCCTCGGGCAGCTCATGGCGGACATGGACACGATCGAAGTGCTCCTCGGCCTCGCGCGCCGCCGCATCGGAGTGATATCGCGCCACCAGGGCCCGGGCCAGGGCGCGCTTGGCGTCACGCGGAGCCAGTCCCTCGGCCGTCTGGCCAAGCAGCAACGAGTACCAGCTGTCCAGCGACGCGTCGGGGATGCTGAGCGTCTTGCCGTACATCTCCTCCGGGGCGTCCGTGACGCCGATGTAGTTTCCGAACGACTTGGACATCTTGCGCTCGCCCTCGGTGCCGGTGAGCAGCGGCATGGTGAGGATCGCCTGTCCCGGCTGGCCGTAGGCGGTCTGCACGTGGCGGCCGAGCAGCAGGTTGAACTTCTGATCGGTGCCGCCGAGCTCAACGTCGGCGTGCACGGCCACCGAGTCGTAGGCCTGCAGCAGCGGATAGAGCATCTCCAGCACCGAGATCGGCTCGTGCGCGGCGTAGCGCTTGGCAAAATCGTCGCGCTCGAGGATCTGCGCCACGGTGGCGATGCGCAGCAGCCCGAACAGGTCGGCGACCGGCATGTCCAGCCATTCGCCATTGAAGCGGACCTCGAGCAACTCGGGATCGGGCCGCAGCACCTTCAGCGCCTGGGACTCGAAGGTCTTGGCGTTGGCGTCGATCTGCTCGGGGTCGAGCACGGGGCGGGTGGTGGAGCGGCCGCTGGGATCGCCCACCCGCGCGGTGTAGTCGCCGACGATCAGGACGACCTTGTGACCGAGATCCTGAAACTCGCGGAGCTTGCCCAGGACGACCGTGAACCCGAGATGGATGTCGGGAGCGGTCGGATCGATTCCGAGCTTGACCCGCAGCTGACGGCCCGTGGCCAGCTTGTCGGCCAGTGCCCCCTCGGGCAGGGAGTCGACGGCGTTGCGGGACAGCCAGGCGGCTTGCTGGACGGCGTCGCCGGCCGGCGGCGTGGAGGGAGGTGCGGCCATGGTCCGATGCTAGACTCTCGCCGCCGCTTTGCAGGCGCCGCCCGGACACGGGCACGGGGCGCTCTGGCAGTCGCGTCTCCCCTGGTCACGGTCGGCCGGCCGTCGCGGCAAGCGGCGCCTCGATCGCATGAGCGACGACGATCACACCCCCCAAACACGTCCCGATCCGCACGCCCCGGTGCCGTTCAAGGCACCCCGGCGCCCCTGGCGGCGAGACCCCACCGGACGCCCCGCCAAGCCGAAGGTCAAGAAGCTGCGGCTGCTGTCGATCCTCGTCGGCCTCGGCGCCCTGGCGATCGTCTCGACGATCTTCGGGATGATGATGGCGGTCGCCTCGGACCTGCCGCAGCTGGAGAACCGCCAGCAGTACAAGGAGGAGAAGAACTCCTACCTGTACGACGACATGTGGCGTCCGATCGGCATCTTCGCGCCGCCCAACCACGTCGTGATCGACACCTAC
>DATAUL010000292.1:0-16223 GCA_036268255.1 Solirubrobacteraceae bacterium
TCCGAACGTGCCGACCTGACCGTTTCCGGACCGCGGCGCGCAACTCTCACTTCCTGGAGCTGTTATCGCAACCATGCCCAAGATCAGATTCCTCTCCCGTCGCGTCACCAGCGGCGCGATCGGTGCCGCCGCGGTCATCGCAGGCCTGGCGGCCCTCCCCGCGGCCTCGGTCGCCAAGACCAACCAGATCGCGATGATCCAGGACGGAGGCGATCTCACCGATCCGCAGGCGACCTTCCAGGAGTTCCGCGCGCTGGGGGCCAACACCGTGCGGATCATCGTCAACTGGAACAGCGTGCTCTCCGCCTCGGCGCAGTCCTCGAAGACCAAGCCGGCGGGGTTCAACGCCTCGGACCCCAACGCCTCGCAGTACACGGGCTGGGGCCAGTACGACGCCGCGGTCAACGCGGCCAAACAGTACGGCATGAAGGTGGACTTCACGGTCACCGGTGGCGCTCCGCGCTGGGCCGAGGGGAAGGACATCCCGGCCGAAGGAGTCAAGGAGCTGAGCTTCGCGTGGAAGCCCGACCCCAAGGCCTACGGCCAGTTCATGACTGCCGTGGCGACGCGGTATGACGGCAGCTTCACGCCCAAGGGCCAGAGCAAGGCACTGCCGAAGGTGAGTTTCTGGGTCATCTACAACGAGCCCAACTTCGGCCAGGACCTCGGCCCGCAGGCGACCAACACGTCGCGGACCCTGACGGGGGCGGCCCTGTATCGCGGGATCGTCGACGCCGGCTGGAAGGCGCTGCAGGCGCACCACGCGCACGACACGATCCTGATCGGGGAGCTGGCCGCACGCGGGTTCTACCTGAGCAACGGCAAGCACTCGAGGGCTGCCCCGCAGGGCTATCCCGGCAACTACGGCCAGACGCGGGCGCTGTACTTCCTGCGGTCGCTGTACTGCATCGGGACCAACGGCAAGCCGCTGAGTGGCAAGGTCGCCACGACCGTGGGCTGCCCGACGAGCAGCAGGGGCTTCCGCAACGCCCACCCCGGTCTGTTCAAGGCCTCGGGCTTCGGCGACCACCCGTATCCAGGGAACGGAACGCCACTCAACGACGGCAAGACGGTCGACTACGCGACGTTCCCGGAGCTGGGCAATCTCGCCGCGACCCTCGACAAGGCCAACAGGGCCTACGGATCGTCGAAGAAGTACGCGATCTACAACGACGAGTACGGCTACATCACCAACCCGCCGAACGGCGGCCCTCCGGGCTACGTCTCGCCCGCCAAGGCGGCCGAGTACATCAACTGGGCCGAGTACCTGAGCTGGAAGAACCCCCGGATCGCCAGCTACATGCAGTACCTGCTCAAGGACCCGGCCAACAACAAGGGCCCGTACTCCGGGTTCGCCAGCGGGCTGGAGTTCAACACCGGCAAGCACAAGCCGGGCTACGACGCCTACCGGCTGCCGTTGTACATGCCCAAGACGTCGGTGAAGAAGGGCACCGCGGCCGAGGTGTGGGGCGCGGCCCGTCCGGCGCCGTTCCTCACCCGTGACGGCGCTCAGAGCGTCGCCATCCAGGTCAACGGCAAGACGGTCCAGACCGTCAAGCCGGGCGCGTCCGGCGGTTACTTCGACGCCAAGGTGAAGTTCACGTCGAGCGGCACCGTGCGGCTGGCCTACACGTATCCCAAGAGCGACAGCCTGCTGCCGGTGAGCGATCTCGGCACGACGGTCCACAGCCGTTCTTTCAAGATCAGCGTGCATTAGATAGCGAGCATCGGGAATACTGGGGCGGTGGCGTTGCCATCGCCCCAGTTGCTCGGGCGCCTGCAGCAGATCTGCGGTCGCGAACACGTGCTCACCCACGAGCACGACCTGGCCACCTACCGCTCCGACGGGCTCCTGCACTACCGCCAGGTTCCGGCGGTCGCGGTGCTCCCCGACACCGGTGAGCAGGTCCAGCAGGTGGTCGCCGCCTGCTTCGAAGCCGACGTGCCATGGGTCGCCCGGGGGTCGGGCACCGGGCTGTCCGGCGGTGCTCTGCCGGTGCAGGACGGCGTGCTGATCGTCCTCTCGCGGATGCGGCGCATCCTTGAGGTCGATCTCGACGACGGACGGGTCGTCGTGCAGCCCGGCGTGACCAACCTGGCGGTCTCGCGGGCCGTCGCCCCCACCCACTTCTACCCGCCCGACCCCTCGAGCCAGATCGTCTGTTCGATCGGCGGCAACATCGCCGAGAACTCCGGCGGGGCACACTGCTTCAAATACGGTTTCACCACCAACTACGTGACCGCCCTGGAGATCGTGCTCTCCGATGGCTCGGTCGTGCAGCTACAGCGCGACATGCCCGGCTATGACCTGCTGGGCGCGTTCGTCGGGTCCGAGGGGACCCTCGGTGTGGCGACCGAGATCACTCTGCGTGTCGTGCCCGCGCCGGAGAGCGTGCGCACGATGCTCGCCTTCTTCACCGATACGAGCGACGCCGGCGACGCCGTCTCGGCGATCGTCGATGCCGGCCTCGTGCCGGGCGCGATCGAGATGATGGACCGGCTCTCGATCGAGGCCGCCGAGCAGTCGACCGGCGCGGGTTACCGGCTCGACGCCGGCGCAGCGCTGCTCGTCGAGCTCGACGGTCCCCGCGAGCAGTGCCTCGCCGGCCTCGAGCAGCTCACGACCCTGTGCGCGCAGGCGGGCTCGCTCGATATCCGGATCGCCCAGTCCGACGCGGAGCGAGACCTGATCTGGCGTACCCGCAAGGCGGCGTTCGCGTCGATGGGACGGATCGCCCCCGCCTACTACGTGCAGGACGGCGTGATCCCGCGCACCCGCCTGTCGGAGGTGCTGCGACGGATCGATGCGCTCGCCGAGGAGTACGGGATGCGCGTCGCCAACGTGTTCCACGCTGGCGACGGCAACCTCCATCCGCTCGTCTGCTACGACTCCGCGAAGGAGGGCGAGGCTGCTCGGGCCGAGGAGCTGTCGGGGCGGATCATGAAGACGTGCGTCGACGCGGGCGGGTCGATCACCGGCGAGCACGGGGTGGGCGTCGACAAGAAGGCCTACATGCCGTCGATGTTCTCCGAGCCCGACCTCGACGCCTTTCAGCGGCTGCGCTGCGCGTTTGATCCGCACGGCTTGGCCAACCCCGGCAAGGTGATGCCCACGCCGCGCCTCTGCGGCGAGGTCCCCGGTCCCTATCGAGAGCATCCCCTGGAGCGTGCGGGGATCGCGGAGCGCTTCTAGACGCGATGGCGACCGTCACCCGACACGCACCTGAGACCTTCGAGGACGCCGCAGCGGCGCTTGCCGCCGCAACCTCCGCCGGCCAGGCCGTGCGGATCGTCGGCGCGGGGACAAAGCTCCGGTGGGGCAACCCCGAACCGCCCGGCGAGGCCGCCGTTGAGCTTCACACCACCGGCCTCGACCAGATCGTCGAGCACAATGCCGGCGACCTCACGGCCATCCTCCAGGCCGGCGTCCCGTTGGCCGTCGCCCAGCGGACGTTCGCTGCCGCCGGGCAGATGCTCGCGCTCGACCCTCCGCTGGATCCCGCACCGACGATCGGCGGGGTGGTCGCCACCGGTGACAGCGGGCCGCTGCGCCACCGCTACGGCGGTCCGCGCGACCTGGTGATCGGAGCGACCGTCGCGCTATCGGACGGGGCAATCGCCTCGACCGGCGGCAAGGTGATCAAGAACGTCGCCGGCTATGACCTGGCGAAGCTGTTCAGCGGCTCGTTCGGCACGCTCGGGCTGATCCTCTCGATCAGCCTGCGCCTGCACCCGCTGCATGAGGACAGCTGCACCGCCGTGGGCGCGACCGGTGACGCCGACACGCTCCAGCGAGCCGCGGTCGCGCTCGCGGCCTTCCCGGCCGAGTTCGAGGCGCTCGACATCGCCTGGCGCGGAGGCCGCGGCGGGGTCCTCGCTCGCTGCGCGGGCGGCGAGTCCGCGCGCCGCGCCCAGCGTGCCGCTCGCGAGATCTCCGAGCTGGGCCTCGAACAGGTCGATGTGATCGAAGCCGACGGACAGCTGTGGGAGCGCCAGCGCGCGGGCCAGCGATCGGCCGACCGGGTGCTCCTGCGGGTGGCGGCGGCGCCCAGCGCCCTGGCCGACGTGCTGGCCGCAGCCGACCGCGCCGAGGCCACCGTCGTCGGCCGCGCCGCGCTCGGCCAGAGCTTTATGGAGCTCGTGCCCGAGGAAGTGGCCGGGCTGCGTGACCGGCTACCGGCGGGGGCCGCGGCTGTCGTACTCGACGCGCCGGCGGGAAGCGACCTGGACCGCTGGGGACCGGTCCCCGGTCCGGCGCTCGAGCTGATGCACCGCGTCAAGCGGCGCTTCGATCCCGCTGGTACCTGCAACCCCGGACTGTTCGTCGGAGGGATCTGATGCCCGCGTTCGACTCCCAACGCCCGCCCGAGCCGGACGTCATCGACGATTGCGTGCACTGCGGGTTCTGCCTGGACACCTGCCCGACGTACGTCCTGTGGGGAGCCGAGGCCGATTCCCCACGCGGCCGCATCGTGCTCATGAACGACGGTCTGAACAGCGATGCGCCGATGTCGGATGAGATGGTCACCCACTTCGACCGCTGTCTGGGCTGCATGGCGTGCGTGACCGCCTGTCCCTCAGGGGTGCAGTACGACCGGCTGATCGAGCGCGTTCGGCCCCAGGTGGAGCGCAATCACGAGCGCAGCGCCGGCGAGCGGGCCGTACGACGGCTGCTCTATGAGACGTTGCCGCACCCCAAGCGCCTGCGGGCGCTCGCGCCGCTGCTGGCGGCCGGTCGCCGCCTCGGGGCCGAGCGCCGGCTACCCGAGAGGCTGGCGGCGATCGCCAAAGTGGCCCCCAACGGCCCGACCGGGCGCGCCGCCAAGGCGCAGGTGCCCGAGCACACGGCCGCCCTCGGGCCGGCCCGAGGCCGGGTGGGCCTGCTGCTCGGATGCGTGCAGCGCGTGTTCTACCCAGAGGTGCATCGAGCGACGGCCCACGTCCTCGCGGCCGAGGGTTTCGACGTGGTGGCGCCGCGGATGCCGGATTGCTGTGGAGCGCTCGAGATGCACGGCGGCGAGGAGCCGTCGGCCAAGCGGAGGGCGCAGGAGACGATCGACGCATTCGCCGCCGCCGGAGACCTCGACTACGTCGTGATCAATGCCGCCGGGTGTGGATCGGCGATGAAGGACTACGGCGAGCTGCTCGAGACCCCCCGGGCCCGGGAGTTCTCGGCCCGCGTGCGCGACGTCTCCGAGCTGCTGGGATCGATCGAGCCACGTGCCGAGCGCGGGCCCGTCCCCCTGCGCGTCGTCTACCACGACGCCTGCCATCTGGCCCACGCACAGGGCGTTCGCGCCCAGCCGCGGGCGCTGCTGGCAGCGATTCCCGACCTGGAGCTCATCGAGGTCGGCATCGAGCGCGATGTCTGCTGCGGCTCGGCGGGGATCTACAACCTCGTCCAGCCCGACGCCGCCGCCGCGCTCGGAGAGCGCAAGGCCCGCAACCTGATCGACACCGGGGCACAGGCGATCGCTGCCGGCAATCCCGGCTGCGCGGCGCAGCTAACCATGCATCTGAGACAGCTCGGCTGCCCGCTGCCCATCCACCATCCCGTCGAACTCCTATCGCGGTCGCTGTCGGCCGCGCAGAACTGGTGATCGTGATGCTGCGTGGATCTGCCCTCAGCGCCCTGTTCGTCCTCGTCATCGCCGTGGCCGGCTGTGGCTCCTCCAGCTCGACGTCGACACAATCCTCCTCATCGGCGACGTCGGCCGCGCAGAAGAGCGCCAAGCCCAGCGTGCTGCGCACCGAGCCGGCGCCGCTGCCGGCCGGGACGCCGCCCGCGCCCGCCGGCCTGGCCCAGACGGGCGGCTATGACACCTACGAGCTGTGTCACGGCAACTGCGCGGGGCACGTACCGGCGTCGCTGCGCCGTCCGCTGCATCTCGCTCGCCGAGGCGGATCGAAGAGCTGCTCTGTGTCGGCCGGCGAGACGCCGGTATCGATCGCCGGCGGGTCGCGACTGACCGCGCAGAGGTTCGTCGGCAGCCACTGGATGGCCGCCCACGTCACGTGGCATGCCGCCGTCGGCTACCACGGGCCGATCCTCATCCGCGGCCGGCGACTCGGGGGGGCGGGCGTGGTCGGCTTCGGCGAGGGCCATGAGCCATATGACGAGCTTCAGCTGCTCGACTCCGGCCGGGGCGAGGCCACGATGAGCGGTGGCGGCCGGGCCTGGCTGTCACTCACCCGCGTGCAGCACCCCGGCTGCTATGCCTACCAGGTCGACGGCACGGACTTCTCGCGGGTGATCGTCTTCCGCGTGCGCGCCTAGGGGCGGTCCCTCAGCTCGCGTACATCCAGTCGATCTCGGCGGCGTACTTCGCGGCGATCGGCTTGCGTTTGAGCTTGATCGTCGGGGTGAGCTCGTCGCCGCCGGGCAGCCAGTCGCCTGCGATGATGGTGAACTTCTTGATCTGCTCCACCCGCGCCAGATGCATGTTCGCGGCGTCGATCGCCGTCTGAACAACCTCGATCACCGCCGCCTCGGTCGCCAGCTGCTCCAGCGATCGGTCCTGTAGATCGTTCTGAGCCGCCCAGACGGGCGCGAAGTCGGCATCGAGCACGATCAGCGCCGTGTTGTACGAACGGCGGTCGCCGATGCAACAGGCCTGCCCGATCAGCGGGGAGCTCGACTTGATCGCCGCCTCGATGTTGGCCGGTGACATGTTCTTGCCGGCGGCGTTGATGATCAGCTCCTTCTTGCGATCCACGATGGAGAGGAAGCCGTCGTCGTCGATCGTGCCGATGTCGCCGGTATGCAGCCACCCGTCGGCGTCGATCGCCTCGGCTGTCAGCTCAGGCTGGTTGCGGTAGCCCGACATCAGGAATTCGCCGCGGCACAGGACCTCGCCGTCGTCCGCGAGCGCCAGCTCCACCCCGGGGCCCGCCGGTCCGACGGTCCCGATCCGCACCGCGCCGGGGCGGTTGACCGCGCCGACCCCGCAGGTCTCCGACATGCCCCACAGCTCGGACAACTCGATACCCAGCGCGTGAAAGAACTCCAGCACCTCCACCGGCGTGGGGGCGGCACCCACGTTGACGGCGATCGCCTGGTCGAGCCCCAGCATCTCGCGCAGCTTGGAGAACACCTGCTCGTCGGCGGCGGCCACCTGTCGCTCGAGCTCCGGGGGCACCGGTTCTCCGCGCTGGCGCAGGCGCACGCGCTGAACGGCCGCCGCCAGGCCGGCCTGCACGGACGCGCGCTGCTCCTCGGGCTGGGTGGCCTGCATCGCCTCCAGGCCGGCCTTGAGCTTCTCCCAGATCCGTGGGACGGCGAAGAACCAGTTGGGACGCACCTGCGGGAGATAGGACAGCACCTCTCGCGGGTTCGGGGCGCAGGTGACGGTTCCCGCGTAAATGATCGGGACATAGTGGTGGGCCATCCGCTCGGCGATGTGCGCCGCCGGCAGCCACGAGATGACCCGCGAGCCGGGCGGGAAGTCGATCACCTCGCGGACACCGAGTGCGGAGAACATGACGGCGTGGTGGGTGAGCTGGACACCCTTGGGCGGCCCGGTGGTACCCGACGTGTAGATCAGTGTCAGCACGTCCTCGGCGCGCACCTCGGCCGCGGCCGCCACGGTGTCGAAGCCGGGATCTGAGCCTTCCACCTCGTCCAGGTGCACGACCCCCTCCGGGGCGTCTCCGTCGACGACGATCACGTGCTTGAGACCCGGCAGATTGCGTCGCGCTTCGAGCATCACCGGCAGGAAGGCCTGCTCGACGACCGCCACCCGCGCCTCAGAATCAGTCATCAGATACTCGATCTCCGAGGCGGGATACGTGGTGTAGACGGAGAAAGGGGTCGCTCCCAGGGTCACGGCGGCCAGATCCACGATGTGGAACTCGGGACGGTTGGCGAGCATGATCGCCACGCAGTCGCCCCGGGCCACGCCCAGCTTGGCCAGGCCTCCGGCCAGCGCATCGACCCGGCCCAGCAGCTCTGACCACGTGAGCGAGACACCGTCATCGGGCATCCGCACCGCGACGAGGTCGGGATGCTCGGCCGCGGTACGTCGTAGGGCCTCGGTCAGCGTCGCGGCGTCGACCGCCTGGCCGGCGGTGGCCGTGCTCGTGCTGCTCTCCATGCTCTCCTCCGTGGTGTCCGTGGCCGGCCAGCTGCGGCGTCTACGCTACCGCACCCCAAAGCCCGGACCGGAGAGCGTCGAGATGTCGTTACTCAGCCCGATCACGAACACGACGGCGATCAGGGCAAAGCCGACGAGGCCGGCGCGCTCCATCACGGCAAACGGAATCCGCCGCCCGCGAACCTTCTCGGCGACCGCCCAGAACACGTGGCCGCCGTCGAGCGGGAGGAACGGGAACAGGTTGATCACCGCCAGCGAGAGCGAGATCAGGGCGAGGACCCACAGAGCCTGGGTCGTGCTGGTGGAGAACGACTCCTCGGTGACGGTGTAGCTGCCGACCACTCCGTGCAGCTGCTTGCGCTCCTTGGACTCGAAGATCCGCCCGATCGTCGACACCGTCTGCGAGGTGACCCGCCACATCGTGCTGACGGTGGCCGAGGCGGCCCTCGGCACCGCGACGTCCTCGGTCAGCGGCGGGAAGCTGATCCCCAGTCGCATCGCCTTGGCACTGGCGACGTAGCGCGGGTAGAGCGAGACCGTACGCTCGTGTCCGGCGCGTGAGATCAGCAGCGTCACCGGCTTGGCCGCGCGGCAGCCATTGGTGGGCGTCCCCGCGCAGCGGTCCGAACCGGTCACCTTGGAGATCTGGCTGACCGACAGGCCCCGCCGTCCGTCGATGGCCACGATCGTGTCGCCCGGACGCAGCGACGCCGCGGCCGGCGGTCCCACGGAGGCGAGGCGATGGCTGAACTGGGCGTGGCCGTCGCGGACCACCGGCTGTCCCTCGGACAGCGCGATCCCGAGGATCAGGAAGAACGCGATCAACAGGTTGACGAACGGGCCGGCGAGGATCGTGACGACCCGCTTCCACACCGCCTGGTTGTAATAGGCGCGATGGACCGCCTCGGGCGGGATCTCCTCCTCGGGGTTCATTCCGGTGATCTTCACGTACCCCCCGAGCGGAATCGCGCCGATCCCGTACTCGGTCTCCCCCCGTTTCGTCTTCCAGATCAGGGGCGGGAAGAACAGCGAGAAGCGCTCCACGCGCATGCCGACTGCCTTGGCGACGACGAAGTGGCCGGCCTCGTGCAGGATGATGAGCAGGGCAAAGCCCAGGAAGGCGAGGACGAACGACATAGCGGTCTCGAGTGTGGCAGGCGTCCCGTTAAGCGATGCTCAAGCGGACGCGAGAGCTTGCACCAACTCACCGGCCACTCGGCGAGCCTCGGCATCGGCAGCGGCGAGCGAGTCGAAGGAATGCAGACGCTGGCGGGGCAGGCGGGCCAGCGTTCGCTCGATCACCTCGGCGATCCCCAGGAAGCGCAGCCGTCCTTGCAGAAAAGCGTGGACCGCCACCTCGTTGGCGGCGTTCAGCGTGCACGGTGCGGTTCCGGCGGCGATGCCGGCATCGCGCGCCAGCGCCAGGCAGCGGAAGGTCTCGACGTCGACCGGCTCGAACGTCAGCGCCCCAACCTCGGCGAGATCGAGCGGGCGGACCGGCACGTCGACGCGCTCGGGGTAGTGCAGGCCGTAGGCGATCGGCACTCGCATGTCCGGATAGCCGAGGTGGGCCAGGGTGGCCCCGTCGCACAGTTGGATGAGGCTGTGGACGATCGACTGGGGGTGGACGATGACGTCGATGCGTTCATACGGTGTGCCAAACAGATGGTGGGCCTCGATCAGCTCCAGGCCCTTGTTCATCAGCGTCGCCGAATCGATCGTGATCTTGCCCCCCATCGCCCAGGTGGGATGAGCGAGCGCCTGCTCGATTGTCACCTGGCCCAGCTCGGCCGCGCCGCGACCGCGGAACGGCCCGCCCGACGCGGTCAGGATCAACCGCTCCACGGTCCCCGGTGCTTGGTCGGCCAACAGCTGATGCAGAGCGGAGTGCTCGGAGTCGACGGGGGTGATCTGCGCGCCGGTGGCCTCCGCCAGTTGGGTCACCAGCTCGCCGCCGACGACGAGCGACTCCTTGTTGGCAAGCGCCAGGTCGATCCCCTCGCCCAGCGTGGCGACGGTCGGTACCAGCCCCGCCGAACCGACGATTCCGTTGAGCACCAGATCGCACTCGGCCTCGGTGATGAGTGCAATCAGTCCGTCGGCCCCGGCCAAGACCTCTCCTTCGGTCCATGCTTCGGCGGCCAGCGCTGCAGCGTCGGGATCGGCGAGGACGATGCGGCCGACGCCGTGGGCGCGCGCCTGGGCAACGAGCTCCTTCCACGCCGAGCCGGCGCTCAGGCCGACGACCCGCAGCTCGTCGGCAGAGGCGCGGGAGACGACATCGAGGGCCTGGACTCCGATCGAGCCCGTTGACCCCAGGATGAGCAGCCGGCGGGGCATTTGCCCAAGTCTAGGTCGGCGAAATCCGCGCTCCGAATGCGAGCGTACTTGCCGGAGCGGCCACTAGTGCATCACCGAGGTCCAGACGTAATAGGCGGCAACGACGGTGAAGATGATGGCGTCCAGACGATCGAGGGCGCCGCCGTGGGCGCCGAACAGCGAGCCCGCGTCCTTGGCTCCCGCGTCGCGCTTGACCAAGGACTCGAACAGATCGCCGAGCGGGCCGAGCACAGCCACCGCCACCCCCAGCAGCAGCGAGTCGCCCTGGGTCATCCACGTCTCGTAGAGGCCGGCCACGAATACCGCCATGATCGCCACGAACATCCCGCAGACGAGCCCCTCGACCGTCTTATTGGGCGAGATCTCCGGGGCCAGCGGGCGACGGCCGAACAGCCGTCCGCCCAGGTAGGCGCCGGTGTCGCCCAGGAACGTGCCCACCATCACGTCGATCAGGATGGCGTTGCCGTGGTGCACCTCGCGCAGCAGGACGGCGTGCGCGAAGGCCACGCCGATCCACCAGACGCCGAGCATCGTGCCGGCGATCGACACCGTGGCCGTGCCGCCCCGGCCGGAGGCGATGACCGCGAGGAACGCCACCGGCAGCGTCGCCACGGCGATCTCCAGGACATCACGCTCGGTCCCGAAGTGCGCGGCGATGATCATCGCCGCCGCCGACGCGAAGCCGACGATCGGCGCCGGACGCCAGCGCGGCAGCATCCGGTAGAGCTCGTGGAGGCACACGAGCGCGATCGCCAGCATGAACAGCGCCCAGGCGATGCCTCCGACGTTGACGAACGCGATCGCGACCACCGCCGCCGGAACGGCCACGAGCACCCGGGCGAGGAGATCGGAGCGAGCGCGTCGCGGACGCTGCGGCGCGCGCTGCGGAGCGCGGGCACGCCTCGGGGCCGTGCCGGCGCGGCCGTCGCCGGTGTCGGCGCCGCGCCGCGGGGCGGGGCGGTCTCGCCGGTCCGGGGGCGAGCGACGGCCCGAGGGCATCAGCGTCCCCCGAAGCGCCGCCGACGAGCGCTGAACTCATCCAGCGCCCGTTCGAAGGCCTCCCGGGAGAAGTCCGGCCACAGCTCGTCGCTGAAGACCAGCTCGCTGTAGGCGGCCTGCCACAGCAGATAGTTAGAGATGCGCTGCTCGCCGCTCGTGCGGATCACCAGGTCGGGGTCGTGCATGTCAGGGGCGTACAGGTGGGCGGCGAACTCGGATTCGGTGCTCCCGGTAAAGGTTCGCGCCGCATCAACGATCTCCGCCCGCCCTCCGTAGTTGAACGCGACAAACAGGGTGATCCGGGTGTTGGCGGCCGTCGTCTGCTCGGCCCACTCCATCCGCTTGATCAGGTCCGGTGCGACCGGATGCGAGCGACGTCCGATGAAGCGCATCCGCACTCCCTCCGCATCGAGCTCGGGCGTTTCGAGTTCGATCCGGCGGGAGAACATCTCCATCAGCGCGGCGACCTCCCGCTCGTCGCGTGACCAGTTCTCCGTGGAGAACGAATACACGGTCAGCTCCTTGACGCCGAGCTGCGCGGCATCGCGCAGACGAGCCTTGACGGTGTCGGCGCCCGCCTCGTGGCCGGCCACCACCGGCAGGCCGCGCGCTTGAGCCCAGCGGCCGTTGCCGTCCGTGATGATCGCGACGTATCGAGCCCGTCCACTCAGCTTGTCTCGCCTGTCCATCTGGCCGGTCCTCCCGGGTACGCCGGCCGGCTCGTGTGGCGACGCGGCCGCCACCACTACACCTCCAGGATGTCGTCTTCCTTGTGCTTCAGCAGCTCGTCGAGCTCGGAGATGCGAGCGTCGGTGACCTTCTGCAGGTCCACCTCGGCACGGTGTTCATCGTCGGAGCCGGCGTCCCCGGCCTCCTTGAGCTCGCGCAGGTCGTGCATCACGTCCCGACGGATGTTGCGAATGGCGATGCGACCGTCCTCGGCGATGTTGCGCACCACCTTGACGAGCTGGCGCCGGCGCTCCTCGCTCAGCTCGGGCACGACGAGGCGGATCAGGTTGCCGTCGTTGCCGGGCGTCAGACCGACGTCGGACTCCATGATCGCGCGCTCGATCGCCTTGATCGAGCTCTTGTCATAGGGCTGGACGGTGAGCATGCGCGGCTCAGGGGCGGTAATCGTGGCCAGCTGCTTCAACGGCGTCACCGCGCCGTAGTAGTCCACGGAGATGCGGTCGAGCAGAGCCGGTGTGGCGCGGCCTGTGCGCACGCTGCCGAACTCGTGGCGCGTCGACTCCACCGACTTGCTCATCCGCTCGCGCGCGTCCGCCAGAAGCTCGTCGATCAGATCCGAATCAGTCATCCACTCACCTCACGTCGCCCTGCAGCCGCCACACTATCTCAGCCGCCGACCGCGAACCTGGAGATGCGGCGAATGACGATGTTCTCGCGAGTCTCGGCCGAGAGCGCGGCGCGCAGCTCCTCGATCGTCTTGCCCTCGTGCTTGTCCTCGTTGACGTGTTTCTGACGCAACAGGACGACGTCGTCGAGCCATTTGTCGAGCTTGCCCTTGACGATCCGCTCGCGCACGTTCTCGGGGCGCTCCGCTGCCTGCTCGGTGGCGATCCGCTCCTCGCGCTCTCGTTCCTCGGCCGGGACGTCCTCCTCACTGATGGCAATCGGCGTCGAGGCAGCCACGTGGAGGGCGACGTCGCGGGCGAACTCGACGAACTTCTCGTTGCGAGCGACGAAGTCCGTCTGGCAATCGACCTCCACCAGCGCGCCGATCTTGTTGCCGGCGTGGATGTAGCTCTGGACCACGCCCTCGCGCGCCTCCTCGCCGGAGCGCTTGGCCGCCTGGGCCTCGCCACGGGTCCGCAGGAGCTCGACAGCCCTCTCCAGATCGCCGTCGGTTTCGGCGAGCGCGTCCCGGCAGGCCAGCATGCCGGCCCCCGTGCGGTCGCGGAGAGCCTTCACATCCTTGGCGGTGACGGCACTCATGACTGCTGCTCCTCCTGGGCCGCGGGGACGGCATCGTCGTCGGTGGTCTCGGTGTCCGGGGCCGGCGGCGCCTGCGATGTGGCGGCGGCGGGCTCGTCGGCCGGTGCTGTCACGGCGGGTGTCGCCGGCGGCCCGGGCGGTGCGGCCTCGGACTCGACGGGCGGCGCCGACGGGGTCTGGGGGGCTGGATCCTCGGCGGCGGCCGGCGCCGGAGCGGCAACCGGCTCGGGAGCAGCCGGTGGGGCGGGCTGGGGCGCCTGAGCGGCCGCGGGCGTCTCGCTGGCCTCAGCGGGCGCAGGCGTCGGAGGGGCCGGTGCCGGCACCTCGCCGGCCTGAGCCGCGGCAGGCGCTGCCGGCTCAGAATCAGCGGCGGCGGGGGCCTGCTCAGGCGGCGCCGCTGCGCCGGCGGCTGCCTCGGCCTCTAGGCGAGCCTTCTCCTCGGCCTCCTGGCGGGCCTGCTCCTCGGCATCGCGACGGGCCTGCTCTTCGGCCTCGCGGCGGGCGCGTTCCTCGGCCTCCTGGCGCTCGCGCTCGAGGCGGGCGCGCTCCTCCTCGGCGCGGAACACGCTGTGGCCCTGGCTGACCACGTCGCCGATCGCCCCGGTGATGGCCGCGCACGAGCGGATCGCGTCGTCGTTGCCGGGGATCACATAGTCGATGCCCTCGGGGTCGCAGTTGGTGTCGACGAGGCCGATGATCGGGATCCGCAGCCGCTGCGCCTCGCGCACGGCGATCGCCTCAACCTTGAGGTCGATGACGAACACCGCGTCGGGCACGCGCTGCATGTTCTTGACGCCACCGAGATTGGCGCGCAGCTTGGCCAGATCGGCCTGGGCAGCCATCCGCTCGCGTGTCGGCAGCAGCTGCAGCTGGCCCTCGGTCTCGTAGCGCTCGAGGTCGTGCAGGCGCTTGATCCGCTGCGAGATCGTCTGGAAGTTGGTCAGCAGACCACCCAGCCAGCGATGATTGACGTACGGCATGTCGGCCGATTCGGCGATGTCCTTGACGGAGTCGCGGGCCTGCTTCTTGGTGCCCACGAACAGGACGGTCCCGCCGCGGCGTGCGACGTTTGAGGCGAACTCGCGGGCGTTCTGCAACAGCTCTTCGGTCTGCAGCAGATCGATGATGTAGATGCCGTCGCGCTCGCCGAAGATGAAGCGGCGCATCTTGGGGTTCCAACGGCGTGTCTGGTGGCCGAAATGAACGCCGGCCTCCAACAGCTCCTTGATGCCAACCTCAGGCATTGTGCTGCTCCCTTAAGTAGTGATTACCGCAGATAAGGCCCGCTGTGCCGGGTTCGCGGTCCCCGGTCTGGCCGGGGCAGGGTCGCGATCCGCGCGTTCAGCGGGGTTGACGTCAGATTTAAAGATCAGTCTACGCAAGTTTCAGGCATGCTTACCGTTGCAGGACCCAGCGCGTCGTCGTCTTCCTACCACCGGCGACGGCACGCGGCGCGAACCGAACCTCCCTTCCCCTACCTCCGGTGGAACGGTTCGCAGTAGTACGGCGGGGCGGCTTTGGACGGGCCGCCCCGCCTTTTTTTGAATCTCCATGTGAGCATCACCCGGATGCTCGCGTCTCATGAGGACCAGTCCCCAAGGGCGCGCGCCGATCGGCGCCGCCATCAGGAGGTTTCTCATGAAGCGCATTGTGTTGGCGGCAATCACCTGCCTCTCGCTGCTCGTCGCCCTACCGGCGATCTCGGCGGCGCACTCATCCAGCAACCATGTCGGTCGTGACCATCGCCCCGACGACCGAGGCGGCAATCGCGATCGGCACGGCGATCGCCACCACGACCGTGAGCGCCGCGACCGGCGGGAGCATTTCCGCGCGCACGATGCGGGCACGGCCGGCATGGTGCGGTCCTCCCAGAACGGCGTCCTGACGATCAAGCTCGCCGACGGCTCGACGGCTGCCGGCTTGGTCACCAGCGCCACGCGCGTCAGCTGTGAGGCCATGGATCACGCCTTCGCCTCCCGTGACGGCGGACCCAGTCCGAGCGGATCTGGCAACGGCGACATCGGAAACCGCGGCGATAGCGGCGACAACGGCGACCGCGGCGACCGCGGCGACGAGAACAACTCGCCGAGCTGCGTGGCCGTGCTGCAGCAGCCGGGGACGACCGTTCGCGACGCCGAGCTGCACGTGTCGCGCACCAACGCTGTCTGGGACGAGGTCGAGCTGGGACTGTAGGCCCACCAGTCCCACTCGCAAGGCCGGCGGCCCCCCGGGGTCGCCGGCCTTCTTTTTGCGTCCGGGAGGCACTCCGTCCACGCTCCCGTCCGAGGCGGGAAGGATCCGGTTCGTGTGGGGTCTCAACGGCCAGGTGTCAGCCACTGTGCAACCCACTCGCCGGCGCGTTCCGGGAACGGCGTTCAAGCTCCTCTCCCGCCAGTCCGACGACCGCCTGGTCGAGCTCTCCCGGGCCGGGGACGAGCGGGCCTTCGAGGCCCTGGTGCGGCGCCACAGCCACGAGCTGCAGGTGTACGCGGCGCGCCTGCTGGGAGCCGAAGGGCGCTCAGAGGATGCCCTCCAGCATGCGCTGATGAGCGCGTGGATCGCGTTGCGCGATCGAGACGCCGAGGTCGCCAACCCCCGCGCGTGGCTGTACGGCATCGTCCACAACAGCGCGGTCACCGTGCTGCGACGGGCACGTCACGACACGGTGGAGCTCAACGAGGCGGTGGACGCCCCCCGCGCCCAAGCCGGTCCCGAGGTCCGTGTGGTCGTCGGCGAGATTCTTGCCGGGCTGGCGAAGATGCCCGAGCCCCAGCGTCGTGCGCTTCTCATGACCGCTGTCGCCGGCTCCAGCCATGAGGAGGCCGCTTCCGCGCT
>DATAUL010000293.1:0-12202 GCA_036268255.1 Solirubrobacteraceae bacterium
GCGATGCGTGAGGAGAGCAGCGCCAAGGTCGCCGAGCTCACCGGGCGAAACGTGATCGCCTTCATGAGCGCCAACCACATCGATCCTGACCTCGCCACCGAGATTTACGTGCTCGACGCAGCACCCAATCACAACCCCGGCTTCCAAAACCGACCCGCTGACCCGGAGCTCTGACCGACCCTGCAAGGTTGGGCAACGCCCGAGCGCGTGGCGGCTGGCATCCCGAGGCGAGCAGTGCCTACTGGTGCTAACGATCTCGGAGTATTTCCTGGGGGTCACCAGCAGGGCCACGGTGGTGACTGCGTAGTCAACCAGGGTTACTCGGTGGCTCGGATCGCGGAGCGAGACAGCGCTTCGCCCGTGGCTTGAGCGGCGCGCGTCCCTTCTGCCAGTCGCTCGATGAGCGCGTCAGCCACTCGTCGACGACGGGCACTTCGTAGCAGGAGATTGCGCGCGACACCGAACAGCGACAGCTGCGCCGCCTCCCCGTCGGGGACCGCGTCGAGCTTGCCCCAAGCGGTCAGGTAGGTCTCGGCGAGCAGGTCGGCGGCCTCCTCAGCGTCGCGGCAGCGATGAACGAGGTAACGCAGCAGAGCGTCGCACGTCGATCGGTACAGGTCCTCAAACGCGTCGCGCGGATCGCGGCCGTGGGGGGTATTCATGACAGTCCGTGGGTCGCGAGATAACGCAGGTAGGAACGGGGGCCCATCCGCGCGCCGGTCCTCAACACCCAGTTGTCCTGCCTGCCCGGCAGCGGCGGGTCATAGCCCGGGGTATGGAGCAAGAAGTTGCCGTACAGCGGGTAATCCTCTCGTCCAGACCGATAGTTGCCGACGAGCAGTCGCTCGACCGTGGCCAGGGCGCCAGCGCGCACGGCTGAGATGTACGGGATCGTCCACCCGAACTTGCTCGGAGCGACGCTCCCCACATCGCCGGGCACCGACACGCGCGGGTGCGGGTCCCAGGCCGCCACCGCGCTCCAGCGCAACGCGCCGGCGAGCACGGCCGCGTCATGCGACGCGCGGGCACGATCGCCGGTGCGCGCTGCCTGGCGCCAGTCGATCACCCACGCGCAGATCGCGCTGATCGATGTCGGCGGCCAACGCGATCGCGATCCGCTCAAAGCTCGTCCCTCGGGTGTTGAGGATCTCGCCGGGACCCGCCCCGCCGATCGCCCACTTCGGCGGATAGGCGTGGGTGTAGGTCTGGATAAAGAGCCTCGTCGCCGCCACCGCGACCCCCGCGAGCGAGACCAGCGCCACGGCAACCACCAGCGCGCTCCTCGGCCGCGCCAACCACCGCGCGTCCCCGATTTCCTCTGTCGCCAGTGTTCCCGCAGACGCGGGGTCACACGCGCTGAGCATGCGGTCGAGGCGATCAGGCTGTCGTGACGAAAACTGGGGCACGTCAGACCGGGCTCCTGTGCATGCGTGGGGTCACTCCTTTATCGCGCGGAAGGAGCGATTCATTTCACTCCACACCGACCAACGTGTTCCAACTGTTGCCCCCGGGCTCGGAGGAATCTCTCTGCGACGCACGGTTAGCCCAACACCGCCCGGGCCCGCGCAACTGTCGAGCTGGTGAGCGGCAACGGCTTCAGACCGCCCACACGGCGACGAAACGAGAGGGGATTGCACGGAGACGAGGTTGCACCCTGCTGCGTGTGAGGTGCCCGCTCACGGGGCCGTCGGGCGCCGGAGTCGACGCCGCTGGCGGTCATACATTCGCCAGATCTCGTCGTACACGTCTTGGGCGGCAAGGAACGCTGCGAGCTCCTGCACGTCGTTCCAGCCGTAGCCCTCGAGCATCGCCCGCACGGTGCGCTCGTTTGCTCCGTGCATCCGAAGGCTGCCGACATAGCTCGCAATATCCCAGTGCACTGGTCCTCGGAAGGTGTCCTCGAAGTCGTTCCAGAGGCGGCGATCCGGCGTGCGAAGCAGGTTGCGCAACGAGACGTCTCCGTGCAGCGCCTGGGTCGGAAGGCCTGAATCAAAGACGCTCGTCCGCAGCATTTCCAGCCGCTCGCGCAGCGACGCGATCGTCTCGCCCTCTTGGGCGTCGGCCGGGCATAGCTGACCGATCAGGCGCTTGATGTCGTCGCGCAGGTCGTGCAGTCCGGCCAGCTCACCCGTGAACGGTCGCAGCTGATCGTGGAGATCCTTCAGCAAGCGACCGAGTCCGCGCGGGTCGTCGACGTGGGCCGCGGGCTGGACCTCGGGACCCGGTTTGACGTCGGCGATCCACTCGACGAACGTCATCCACAGACCGTCGTGGTAGTGCGGTCCCGGGGCGATCAACCGGCTCGGTGACACGGCCACGCCTGAGGGCGCCAGGAACTCCAGCACGGAGATCTCGCGCTCAAGCCACGTCCGCGGGTCCTCGTGGAGCGCCACGGTTCCGGTCATCACCCGAGCGACGACTGGCGCGGGACGAAGATGCACCAGCACATTGCTTGCCGTCTGCAAGAGGTCGGCCTCGTCCAGCTTCAGCTTGAGCCCGCACGCAGACGCGACCGCGCCGGCAGCCGTAACGGCACGCTGCTCGAGAGCGCCGATCATTCCGAGCAATCTCGCACAAGCGGAAGGCTGATGCGGGATGCGCGGAGACGCCCGGTTTCACAAACATTCGGCACCCCCGACGAGAACCGCTGAAGGGCCTCCAGCGCGCGCTCAGCGATCAGCTTTGCTGCCGGTGCCGTACGGGTTGATGAACTTGGCGGCGGGCGTCCATCGATCCTGGTGGTGCCGGCGGACCCGACCTTTCGCCGAGCCCGCACGTCTGGAAGGGCGTACCACCGCGCCGCGCACAAGCGGCCCGGCCCCAACCGAAAGGAACCGAGATGAGTTCAACAGATAGCAGCAGCGCCCGATGAAGCTCGCGGGGCGCAAGCGTTCGCGCTTTGAAGTGTTCGCCGCCGCGCTCAGCGCGGGGTTGATCAAGCTCGGACTCATGGTCAGCGGAGACCGCGGACGCGCAGAGGATGCCGCCCCTCGAGGCGTCGTTCCTTGAACGGGATGCGCTGCTGGCAGCGCTGACCGCGCTGCCCCACTGGCAGCGGGCGGTCATCGTGTTGCGCTACCTCAGCGAGCTCACCGAGGCCGAGACGGCCACCGTGCTCGAGATCTCGGTCGGCACTGTCAAGAGCGAGGCCTTGGACGCGCTTGCCCACCGTGCAGAGCTTCAGCGAGTCGCCGGCGGACGCGCAGGACCCTCAGCGGGCACCGACACAACCACCGAGAAGTGGCTGCCGGCGACCGCCGGGAACATCGCGAACTCTCAGCTGGCGCAGATTCCGGCCGACTACCCGCAGGTCTCTCAGACCGAATTGGAAAAAGCGAACCCGGCCGGTCGATAACGCGTTCGATGTGGCGGGCTGTCGCGTCGGAGAACCAGACGCGGAGCGAGCGGCAGTCCGGCGGCGCGCCCCGGCGGATCTTGATCAGGTCCGTCACTGAAACATCCGAAGCAGTCCGTGGCGTGATTTGTGCGCTGGTCACGTCGTCTGCCGGACGCCGCCTTCGGGCAGCACGCGATCGAGTTGGTTGCGCGAGGTGATGCCGAGCTTGGAGAACACCTTGCGCAGGTGGTAGGCGACGGTGTGCTGGCTGATGAACAGTCGCGCCCCGATTTCGGCGTTCGACAAGCCCTCGCTGGCGAGTCTGGCGATCTGAGCCTCCTGAGGAGTGAGCTCGTCGTGGATCTCGACTGTGCGTTTGCGGACGCGCTCGCCGGTGGCCAGGAGCTCTCGCTCGGCCCGCGCGGCGAAGGCGTCGGTGCCCATGTTGGTGAACATCTCAAGCGCGGTGCGAAGTTGTTCTCGGGCGTCGAGGTGGTGGCGCTCGCGTCGCAGCCATTCCCCGTAGAGCAGGTGCGTGCGGGCGAGGTCGAGCCGGACGCGGTTACCGGAGAGGTGCACGATCGAGTCGCGGTACAGGCGCTCGGCGGCCTCGCCCTCGCTGAGCAGCGCGTGCACGCGGGCTTCGATTCCGAGCACCCACTCCGAGCTGACCACGCGGGTGCGCCCTGAGAGCCACTCCAGGGCGGACTCGAGCATTGCCGTGTCGCCGGTCCTGGATGCCGCCTCGGCAAGCTCGGGCACCAGGAACGGTCCGTGGCCGACCAGATCCAGTTGGAACGCTTCCCGGGCGGCGTCGCGCGCGGCGTCGTGACGGCCGAGGCCGTTGTAGAGCACGGATCTCGCGTAGGCGTTGGACGTCCATCGGCGTGCGGCCGCCTCCTCCGCGGTGGCCTCGATCAGCTCGGACGCCCGTTCCTCCTGCCCGCGCCACGCAGCAAGAATCATCGGTGCGTTCACGAGCGGTAGATTCCCGCTCGCCTCAGCGATCAACTGGGCTTCGTCGATCGTCGACGTGGCCGCAGTCACCTCGCCGGCGAGCAGCTGGCTTCTCGCCAGGAAGCTGAGCGCGAACCGCAGGTGCACGAGCGCGCCCGCGTCGCGGGCGAGCTGCACTCGGCGGGCCGCGAGGAGATGAAAGGCCTCGACATCCCACAGCTCGAGGGCAACGATCGCGCTGGCTCTGTTGCTGACGAGCGACAGCGAGCGACCGACATCCTCGTTGGTGACATCGGATGCCAGCAGGAGCTCAAGCCCGCGGGCGAGCGCCGGCGCCGCCGCTGCGTACCCGTCGGTCAAGCGGGTCGCGAACGCGTCGAGCAGAACATCGGCCGCCCGAGGCGGGACGGGACCGGATCGCGCCGCCCGCGCTGCCTCGGCGACCGCCCGCGCGCCGCCGGGGGCTTCGAGGTCTCCGACCATCGCGCCTCCAAGCGCCTCGAGGTACGTCTCGCGCGCCAGCTCGGGGTCAAGCGGCTCGAGTCGTCTCGCCGCGCTGGCCAGCAGGCGGCCGGCGTCGTCGCCGCGCCGCTGCTCCAACGCGATCCGGCCCCCCGAAAGCTCGGCATGAGCGCGCCCGAGCTCGTCCAGCGGCCCGGCTTCGACCTCTGCCAAGAGGCCGAGGGCAGCGTCGAGTGCGCCCGAGCCGCGCTTCACGCCTGCGGCCGCAAGGAGGCGCTGCGCGCGGCGATCCGGGTCGCTCGTCAGCCGCGCCGATCGCTCGTGAAATGCCGCCGCGGCGGCCAGTCCGCCCCTCGCTTGGGCGCGGTCTGCTGCCCGCTCGAGCTCAGCTGCGACATCCTCGTCGGGACCGGCCGCCGCCTCGGCTAGGTGCCACGCGCGCCGGTCCGGATCAACCCGCGCGTCGGTCGCTTCGCCCAGCGCCCGGTGCACCTGGCGGCGGTCGCTCGGCGCGCCCGCTCGGTAGACCGCCGAGCGCACCAGCGGATGGCGAAACCGCACCCGCGCGTCGATCTCTAACAACCCGGCCGATTCCGCCGGCGCGAGCGCCGCGCCCGTTACCCCGAGCCGCTCGGCGGCCCGCCCCACAAGCGCCGGGTCACCGAGCGGCTCCGCCGCCGCGGCCAACAAAAGACGCTGGGTGTCCGCTGGGAGGGCCTCCAACCGCTTCACAAAACTCTCCTCGATCCTGCCCGACAACGACAGCGCCCCCGGCAACCCGAACCCCCCCGCAAGCTGCGTGGCGGTGAGCCCCCGCGGGAGTTCGAGCAGCGCCAAGGGGTTTCCCCGCGTCTCGGCCAAGAGCTGATCGGCGACCCCCTCGTCCAGCCGTCCCGGGACGGCCGACGCCAACAGCGACCGCGCATCGGCAGCTCGAAGACCCTCGACCACCAGCTCCGGCAGACCGGCGAACAGGTCGCTCTGCCCGCGCGCGGCGAACAAGATCACTGCCGACTCCGCCAGCAGCCGTCGCGCCACGAATGCCACGCACTGGGCGGATGCCCCGTCTAGCCACTGCGCGTCATCGACCACGCACACAAGCGGGCGCTCGTCAGCCACCTCGGAGAGGAGACTCAACACCGCGAGACCAACGAGAAAGCGATCCGGCACCGGGCCGGCGCGCAGCCCGAACGTCGTCAGAAGCGCGTCGCGCTGCGGAGCCGGGAGGCGCTCGAGGCGATCGAGCACGGGCGCGCACAACTGATGAAGCGCAGCGAACGCCAGCTCCATCTCCGACTCAACCCCGACCGCACGCAGAACCCTCAAATCCGACGCCGACGCGATCGCGTGCTCCAGGAGCGCGGTTTTCCCGACCCCGGCCTCGCCTTCCAGCACCAGCGATCCACTTCGCCCAGCCCGCGCCCCATCGAGCAGCCGATCAAGCACCGCGCACTCGTCTCGCCGACCGCGCAGCATCAGCCCCCCGGAACTGAATGACCACCAGCCATGGGCAGGGCGATCCTAGAGGACCGATCTTTGACCAGCCCAGGACGCTTGCTTATCTCCCGCGACTGGCCGCCGCCGGAGCTCCCCGGCCACATCCAACGATCGCGAGCGAGGCCACGCCGACGATGCACCACAGCCATAGGCAGATCATGCGGGATCGGTCACGTGGTTGGGGTCAGGTCCCGAGGGTCGCGTGCGCTGGCCCTGCCACGCCGGGGTTGGCGAGTTGCTCGAGTGCGTCTACAGCCGCTGGCGCGCCCCCCGCCCGCGCGAAGGCGGCCGCGACCCGCCGTGCCTCGGCTCGCTTGCCGATCGCGCTTCGGACAGCCGCGCGTAGGCGGTCGGGTCGTAGGCGCTGCACCGCAAGGCGGGTGCCGGCATCGCATCTGGTGACGTGGCCGGCGACCTCGAGTTGGTCGCGCCCGAAGGGCACCACGCACACCGGTACCCCCGCTCCCAGCGCGCGCTGGGTGATTCCCATGCCTCCGTGGCAGACGACGCAGGCCGCACGGTCGATCAGCGGGCCGTGGGGTATGAACCGCTCGACGCGCGCGTTCCCCGGCGGGGTGAAGCTCGCCGGATCGACTGCGGCGGTCGTGATGACAACGTCGAGATTTTCGTCCGCGAGTGCTCTGAGCGCGACGGCTGCGAGCTTGCCGTCGTCTTGGAACTCGGTGGAGAGCGTCACGAGCACGAGCGGTCGCTGGAGTTCGTCGAGCCAGGCGGGCGGCTCGGCGGCCGGTTGCCAGGTGCCCGGGCCGATCAGCCGGACGGAGTCTGGCCAGTCTGACCGCGGGTACTCAAATGGCTCGGCCGTGAAGTAGAGATTCAGCGGAGCGACGGCCCAGAGCTCGGTTCCGCGTCGAAACGGCGCCAGTCCAAAGCGCGCACGTAGCGGATTGACGCTCCGCGCCGCTTGGCGTTCGGGCGGCCCCAGCACGGCCATCGCCAGCAGCGCGTCGCGGACCCGGCCGACGAGATCGTTTCGCGGATGTATGCCGAGGCCGAACGGCGGCGCGTCACGCGAGGGCAGCGGCATGAAGTACGGGGTCCACATCGCCCACGACCGCCCCCTCGCCTCCGCTACGGTCGCTGCCCCCTGGCAGTTGATATCGATCAGCACGCCGTCAGGCTCGACCTCGGCGATCGCCGCCTGGACATCTGCGATCTCGTGCTCGGCACGCCGCGCGAATGTCTTGAGGAGTCGCGTGTTGGCGCCGATCGGTGTGCGTGCCTGCCAGTCGTCGGGCTCGATCGCCTCGATGGCGGGGGCGATCGGGGCAGCCGAGAAGCCGAGCTGCTGCATCCGTGCTACCTCCGACGCGAGCGTCCGCACTGCCACCTCATGGCCACGCTCGCGCAACTCGATGAGCGTGTCGACAATCGGATATAGGTGCCCTCGCGCGGGCGACGTGTACGCCAGATATTTCCCCATCAGGTCCCCTTGAGTAGAGCGTTCACCATCTCCGCCATGGCGGCCTGGGTCTGGCGCGTGCTCAGCCCGAGGTCTCGTCGCAGCAGCTTCCACGTGTACACGTCGGTGAGCGCGACGAGCTGCGCTCGCCGGCGACGCCGCTCAGCACCCTTCAAGTCCGCGAGAAACGGAGCGAAGGCCCGTCCGACCCACTCGTAGTGGATACGCCGCCCCTCGTCGGTCATCTCCCGGATCGCCGGGAATCGATTCTCCTGACCCAGTAGCCGCAAGACGATGTCCCCGATGCGCTCGTAGTGCCCGATCACCGCCTGCACAGCGCTCGCAACGTCGCCGATCGGGCTCTCCGCCCGACGCGCCTCCTCCGCGGCCGCGACCTCCCGAGCGACCGTGATGAACAACTCCTCCTTTGACCCGAAATGCCGAATGACCGTCTGAACAGTCACGCCGGCACGCGCCGCGACAACGTCAAGCAGGATCTCGTCGTAGTCAAGCTCGTGAGACAGCGCCAGCCATGCCCCTGCGATCGACGAGCGTGTCGCCGCCGCCGTCCGTGCCCGCGCCGCCATCTGATAGCGCCGCTTGCCAGAGCGAGCCGTCGTCGACGAATTCATAAGAACCAAACTAACACCAATATGGTGTAGACGCAAAGCCTTTGGCGTGGTGATTTGCGTCCGGCGTCGACTTCTGGTGCTTCTGGCCGATGATTGACCGGGGGCAGGTCTGCCGGTTGTTGGCTGTGGTGGCCGGCGTGTTGTCGTTGTCGGCTGGAGTGGCCCGGGCGACTCCGGGTGACGTGGACACGTCCTTCGGGAGCGCCGGGGCGGTGCGCGCCGACTTCGGCGCCAAGGAGGTGGCCAATTCGGTGGCGCTGCAGCCGGACGGCAAGATCGTCCTGGCCGGCGGGAACGACGTCGGATCGACGTCGGATCTGGTGGTCGTGCGGCTGCTCGGCGACGCGGCCGCTGGGGGTGGCGGCGTCAGTGGCGGAGGCAGTGGCGGGAGCGGCGCCGGCACCGGAGGCGGTGGCGGTCCCGGCGGGGGCCAGACGAAGATCCCGCGGTGCGCCGGTCGCAAGGCGACGATCGTCGGGACCAGCCGCGCCGACAAGCTCAAAGGTACCAAGCGCGCAGCCGTGATCGTCGCGCTGGGCGGCAGGGCGCCGGCAAGAGCTCCACCCGGCCGTAACCCGCGCGTGTGCGACACGTCCCACTGCTCCGCTCGACGTGCACACACCTTCAACTTCAACGTCCGCGGGAGACGGCTAGGCGGTCGGCGACCACTTGGCCGAGCTCTTCGCGGGGCGTGCGGGCGCCCTCGCGCCTGCACGTAGGCGCCACCCGGACTGAGGGCCGTCGAACGCTTTGAGTTCCAGCGGTTCCCGCGTCGCCTCGGATCGTGCTGCTTCAGCCAAGCGGCCACCCGCCGGTGGACCTCATCACTCAACACGATCTCGCCCGCCTTGGCCGCAGTCTGCAGCCGCGCGGCAAGGCTCGTGGCCTCGCCCAGCACCAAGATGTCCGCATCGGCAGTTTTGGGTCCGACGACCACGGGACCGACCGAGATGCCGATACCCACCCCGAGCTCGAGCAGCGTGGCCCTGCCGCTCAGTGCGACCGCGGCTTCAAGCGCCTCGCGAGCGTGCTCGATACGCGTACCGGTCACGTTGTTGGTGGCCATCACGGCGTCGCCCGCAAACTTGTTGACGACGCCATGGTGGCGGCTGACCTCTGCGGCGGCCCAGCGAATAAAGCGTGGTGATGCGCTCGGCCAGTCCGGCCGATGGGGTCGCGACGGTGAGCGCCGTGTAACCGCGGACGGACGTCGGCGAACATCGAGGTCACAAAGCGTTCTCCGGCCGGCACGATCTCCGGCCCTGCCGAGGTGGCGGGGGTGCTTTGCGGAAGGGTAAGGCCGTACCTCTCGGCGATTGTCCGCGCGGAGTTTGCGATCAGGACCGCACTCGCGGCATCGGCCGCCGCGTCAGGGCGTATGGTCACAGCAATGCCAGCCCCGCCCCCGCCCGTGGCTTTCGACTGGGACGACCTCGGCCACTACAAGCAAGCCGGTCGGTTTCTCGACGGGTATCCGACCGACGTGCGCACCTTCTATTCGCCGGTCGACGACGTCCACGGCGTGCTCGCCGCGCTTCTCTCCTCGACCCAGAAGTCGCTCGTGCTGAATATGTACGGGTATGACGACGACGAACTCAACGACATCATCCTCGCCAAACTCGCCGACGAGCACATCTACATCCAGATGAGTCTCGACAAATCCCAGGCCGGCGGCGTCCACGAAAAAGCGTTGCTCGCCAAATGGCAGCACGACCTGATCGGCAATTCGATCGCGATCGGACAATCCACCAAGGGCGCGATCTCACACATGAAGATCGTCATCATCGACGGCGTCTACACCGTCCGTGGCTCCACTAATTGGTCACTCGGCGGCGAGCAGAAACAAGACAACGAACTCAGCATCCACAACAACGCCGTGATTGCCGCCGAGACCCGCGCTGAGCTCGACCGAAACCACGACGCAATGCTCAAGCAAATGGCCTCCCGGCGCACCAGCGCCAGCAGTGACCCAACGTCTGGGCCTTGAGCCACCCCCGGCCATTCTTCACCGGCGACCGTCAAGGCTTGACGACGCGACCGGTTTGGCGCGCCGAACGGACGACCTGGCCCTTCACCAAGGAACTCGGCCGGCGGCGCGGAACCCGAAGCGAGACGTGACCCGTCCGGTTGCATTGGTCTGCACTATCGCTGTGGGGCTGGTGGTCGGCCTGCAGCCGGCGTCCAACGCGGCTATGTCGAAGCACGTCGGCGACCTGGGGGCGGCGTTCGTCAGCCTGGTGGTCGCCACCACGATCATCGGCGTGCTCCTGTGTGCCGCGGGGCACCCCGGCCGGCTGGCCGGCGTGACTGCGCTCAGGCCCGAGCACCTAATCGGCGCGCTCGGCGGCGCGGCGGTCGTCGCGGTCGGACTGGTCGCTGTCAAGCCGCTCGGGGCCGGTGCCGTCATCGCCGTGCTCGTCGCCGGCCAAGTGATCATCTCGGTCATTGCAGACCGTCTCGGTTGGTTTGGAGTGCACCACGTCGCCGTCAGCCCCGGGCGCCTACTGGGGATAGCGCTGGTCATCGCCGGCACGCTCCTCGTAACACGGACCTGACACGGCTGTCAAGGATGATTGACGAACGGGCTTCGGGAACGGAGATCTCAGTGACCGGGCTTCCGTACCGCACCGGCGTCGTCTACCCAGCGCAGGCGGACCCGGCGAGTCTGCCTGCGTTTGCGGTCCACGTGGAGGAGCTTGGATTCGACACGCTCTGGCTGATCGAGGATTGCTTTTTGTCCGGCGGGCTGACGATGGCCGCTACGGCGCTGGCGGTGACGGAATCGATTGGGGTCGGGGTCGGATTGCTGCCCGCCCCGGTGCGAAACCCGGCGATCGCGGCTATGAGTTCGCGACGCTTGCTCGCCTGCACCCGGGGCGGTTCGAGGCGACGCTCGGTCACGGGGTGGCGGAGTGGATGGCCCAGATCGGTGCGCTGCCGATCCGGCGTCTGGCGGCGCTCGGAGAGACGGCGGCGGGATCCGGGAGCTGCTCGCCGGCGAGACGGTGACCATCAGTGGGACTCACGTCGAGCTCACCGGGGTCGCTTTGGAGCAGGCGCCTGCGGTCGCCCCCGCGGTGCTGCTCGGCACGACAGGCCCCAAGCGCCTCGCGTGTGCCGGACGACATGCCGATGGGATCCTGTTGCCCGAAGGGTGCGGCCCCGCGTTTGTGAAATGGGCCTTGCAACAGACGTTGGCGACCCGCACTCCTAGATGTGTGCTGTATAGCTGGTTCAGTATCGACGACGATCCGGCGCAGGCGCAGCGCCGATTGATGCCGGCGATCGACCATTGGCTGACGTGGGACCTGTATCCGCATCCGAGGCGCGTCGCCGGGGTCGCCGACCCCCGCCGCCGGGCGATCCAGCGCGACAGGCGCTCACGGAGGCGGTCGCCATCTGTGGTGACCGCGAGATGTGCGCCAAGGCGGTGCAACGGCTGGCTGCGGCAGGTGCCGACACAATCGTGCTCGTCGCGCCGGGGGAACAGATCGAATCGCTGTCGCTTTCGCCTGTCGTTGCTCGACGCGGCATGCGGCCGGTATGTCAACGCCGGCGGGTTGCGATTACTGCGCAGTGCGTGACAGTGGTTCGCTGCCGCGGATGGCGGCGGCAGTCGCGTTTGCATCCCACAGGACCGGAATGATCTGGGCGATCTCCTGGAGACGCTCGCGCAGTTCGACGGGTTGGAAATGCTCCCCGTCGACTCGCTCCGTGTAGTCGGTCAGCTCAAGCAGGCAGTCCCGCAGCTCTGATTCGGTGAAGCGGACGATCGCGTGCGCGTCCGCAGTGGCGAGCGGCGCGAACCGCTCCACCAGCGACTGCCGCTCACGCAGCGCCAGCACGTCCTCGACGCTCTCGGTCGGCTGTCGGAGATGGCGGTCAAGCTGCTCT
>DATAUL010000294.1:0-5256 GCA_036268255.1 Solirubrobacteraceae bacterium
CTGACCCGACGGCTGGTCGACGTCTCCCAGGATGTGATCATCCGCCAGGAGGACTGCGGCACCGAGGAGTTCATCGAGATGCCGGTGTCGCGCCTGGAGATCGATCCCGAGACCCGGGGCCTGCGTCCGACCGGGCAGCCCAACACCGATCTGATCGGCCGCTTCGCGGCGCGTGACGTCGCCACCAAGCGTGGCCGCGTCATCGTCGAGGCGGGCAGGGAGATCGATCGTGCCGAGCTGGCCGACCTCTACGAGGCCTGGCAGGACGACACCGACAAGGGCACCGTCATCACCGTGCAGGTGCGCTCGGTGCTCAAGTGCGAGGCTCCGACCGGCGTGTGTCAGGCGTGCTACGGCCGCTCGATGGCGAGCGGCAAGGTTGCGCAGATCGGCGACGCGGTGGGCATCATCGCCGCTCAGTCGATCGGTGAGCCGGGCACGCAGCTGACGATGCGTACATTCCACACCGGCGGCGTCGCCGGCGCGGACATCACGCACGGTCTGCCGCGTGTCGTCGAGCTGTTCGAGGCTCGTAAGCCCAAGGGCCTGGCGAAGATCTCCGAGGTCGCCGGCAAGGTGTCGATCGAGGATTCCGACAAGGCGATCACCGTCGTCATCACCGACGAGGGTGGTGAGGAGCACCGCTACACGTTCCCGCGGCGGACGCTGCTGTACGTCGAGTCCGGTCAGACGGTCGAGCCTGGCACGCAGCTCAACGAGGGATCGCTGTACCCCCACGAGCTGCTGGACCTCCGCGGTCGGACCGAGACCGAGCTGTATCTCGTCCGCGAGGTCCAAGAGGTCTACAAGTCCCAGGGCGTGGACATCAACGACAAGCACATCGAGCTGATCGTGCGCCAGATGATGAAGAAGGTTCGCGTCGACCAGAAGGGCGACACCGACCTGCTCCCGGGCCAGTTCGTCGACCGCTACGAGTACGCCAAGATCAACAACGCCGTGATCGACTCGGGCGGCGAGGCCGCCCAGGCCGTGGAGATCATCCTCGGGATCACCAAGGCGTCGCTGAACACGGACTCGTTCCTGTCGGCCGCCTCCTTCCAGGAGACGACCAAGGTGCTGACCGACGCTGCCCTCGAGGGCAAGATCGATCGGCTCAACGGCCTGAAGGAGAACGTGATCATCGGCAAGCTGATCCCGGCCGCGACGGGGCTCAAGCGCTACCGGCGGATCGAGATCGAGCCTTCCGAGCCGCTCCCCCGCGGAATCGACGAGGTCGGCCTGCTGGATCACGACGATCTGGCAGCGGAGCTCGGCCTGACCGACGGCGAGTCCCTCACGGGCTTTGCCAGCGGTATCGAGCCCGACCTCTCCGACCTGGAGAACATCGGCAACGGCGGCCCATCGCTGGGCTTCGCCGAGGAGCTGGCCGATCTGGACCTCCCGTCGTCGGATAACGGAGAGTCCTCGGAGGACTAGTTGGTGGCGCCGCGCGCGCGACTCTCGGTGCACGAGCATCAGCTCGGCACCTGGAGCCGCGCGCGCCGTCTGCCTGGCCTCCGTCTGTCCGCGGTCGTCGGGTCGCGGCTGCCCGACGCGTGGCTGGGGGGTGACCACGGCGCGCCTGTTGCGCTTAGCCGACGCCCGCCGGCGGATCGAGCGCGCGCAAGACCGTCGAAAGTTTCCGATCTAGCGTGTCGGGCAGAGTCCACCACCGACCCTGAAAGGTGAAGCCGTGGCCGCGATCCGATCGAGCATCATCCCCGCCGTGCGCTACCGCGATGCCGACGCGGGCCTGCAGTTCCTGGAGTCGGCGTTGGGCGCCGACGCCAGGGAAGTCCACCGCGACGGCGACGGTGTGATCCGTCATGCCGTCGTCGGTCTCGGCGGCGGTTTGGTGATGGTCGGCCAGGCGGCCGAAGAGGGCTGGCTCGGCGGCGAGCCGGCACGCCCGTTGGCCTCGACGGTCAGTCTGTACGTGGTCGTTGACGAGCCCGACGCCCATCACGAGCGAGCCGTGGCCGCCGGCGCCACCGTCGTCCGGCCTCTGCAGGACACGGACTACGGCTCGCGGGAGTACAGCCTGCGTGATCCCGAGGGCAATCTCTGGTCGTTTGGAACCTACGATCCCTACAACGCCGGATGAGCGCTTGAACCGGCGATGGCGCACCCGGCGCTACGGCGCGGCCATCGGCCTGGCGGTCGCGGGCGTCGCCTGCGGGGCGACGATCCCCGGCACGCTGGGCGGGACACTGGCCACGGCGCTGATCGGGATCGGCCTCGTCGGCGTGCTGAGCCTCGTGTTCTACGAGGTCGGACTCAGCGAGGACCGCGATCGCGCGCGACGTAAGCCGCCTGACCGGGCTCCAGCGCCTCCAGAGCATCCAAACTCGCGCCCCCGCCCGGCCGCCCAGCCGGACCGCATGCGCGGCCGGCGCCGGCGCCTGCGCTGATCAGGGGTACGAGCAGTAGGTCGTCTTCGCCCCGCTGCCCATCAGAGACGACGTGTACTCCCACACGTAGCGCATGTGGGTGTACCAGTAGACGACCTCGAATACCCCGATGGCGTATGTGTTGGAACCGGGGCGCACCGTGATCGGGGCCCACGTCCAGCGGTTGAGGGCGCCCCCGAGGGTCCGCCATTGCGTCACACCCGTGGGCGTGGCCGTCCCGCGGTACCACAGGCTCTGGTTCAGTCCGGCGGTGCCCAGCCACCGCCAGCCGTTGTTCGTGGTGTAGAACGCGAGCCATGGCCGGATGTCGATGATCGCCGGGGGCTGGACGGTGAAGTTCGGCGCGGAGATCATCGGCGAGTCCGTGCCGTAGAAGCTGCACACCAGGCCGCCGTCTGACCAGCGCGGCGAGGCCGTGGGGCGGCTCTCGAGCGTGATCGCGTACTGCGTCGTCGCGCTGCCCTTACCGAGCTTGACGTGACCGAGCGTCGACGTGAGCCGGCCGAGTTCGCGGGCGGCCGCGCTGCTCAGCTTGAGCTGAGCCGACGCGCGGTGGCTCGCGCACGTGTACGAACCGCGGGCGAGCGTGCCCTTCGCGATCGCCGCGGCGGAAACGGCCGCGCTGCCGTTGCCCGAACAGGCGATCTGGAGCGTCACCTGACGCCCCCGGGCGCGCACGACGCCGCTGAGCAGGCCGGGGCCGCCGCCCACCTTCGCCGGGACCTTCGCCGGTGGCCCCGCGGGTCCGGCGGGCGGGACGACCCCGGTGACCGGAGGCGTCGGATAATTGCTCATCGCGAGCGGCGGCGGCCCGGGAAGTCCGACCGGTGCGCCGGTGGCGGCGGTCGCCTGCGCGCTGCCGACCGCAGCAGTGGTGGCGACGGCCGCCAGCGTGAGCGCCACCCGGCGCGACGGGTTGACGAACCGGGATCGGATCGGCTTACGGGTAGACACAGTCGGTGGTCAGAGACCCGGGTTGGGTGTGCGCATAATTCCAGACGTAGGCAGGGTTGCCGTACCAGTAGACCGCCTCGAAGGCAGCGACCACGTAGGTGCCGTGACCGGCAGTCACGGTGATCGGTGCCCACGTCCACGGGTTGATCGTTCCGCTCTGCTGCCATTCGAAGACGCCCGAGGGGGTGGCGGTGAATCGGTACCACGAGCTCTTCCCGGGCCCGCGGGAGCCGAGCCATTGCCAGCCGGTGGACGGCGTGTACCACGCCAGCCAGGGGCGGACGTCGATTGTCGTCGCAAGGCTCGCGCTGAAGTTCGGGGCGATGAGCTGCGCGACGTTGCTGCCCTGGGCGGTGCAGGCGAGGCCGAAGTTGCTCGTCCAGTAAGGCGGCGCTGGGAGGATCTTCGAGACCGACACTGTGAGGTGCTCGGTCTTGCCCTTCTCGACGACGGTGAGCTTTGCGGTGATCCCGCCGAGCCGCGGAATCTTTCCGGCCTGTCCCTTGGTCAGGACGAACGTGGCGGTGGACCGGCCGTGCTTGCAGCGGTAGGTGGTCTTCGCGCCGAGGAGCGTCGCGGAGCCCGATGCCGCACAGGCGAGCTTGACGCTCACGGAGCTCCCGCTCAGGGTGACGAAGCCGGTGAGCACCCCGGGGCCGGTCGTCGTGGTGGGAAGCGTCGTTGCCCCAAGACTTGCCGCAGGCCCCGGAGCGGCGCCCGGCGCGGGGGGGCGGGGGAAGCCGGTCCCGGTGCCCGGAGGCGGGCCGGGCAGCCCTGGCGGAGCCGCGGCGGCATTTGCCACCGGCGCTGCCAACGCGGTCGCGGCCATGATGATGCTGAAGCGGATCGCCCGACGCCACCGCCCTGCCGGCGCGTGCCGGCGGCACGGTGGGCGGCTATCGGGCACTGCAGCCGACCCCGGGGCGCGTGCCGTTGACGGCGAGGCACGACAAGGCTGTCGTTGGCTTCCGTCCGGCGCGGATCGTAAAGCGGTAGTACTTGCCGATCCAAGCTCGGTGGGTGACGGCGACGGTCAGCTGCGTCCCGACGTGCAGATGCGCTCCGTGGAACATCGACGTGAGATTAAACGATGGGGCCGCGACGCACCCTTTCTTTGCATGCTTACCGCATTTGCCATGCGCGACTACGGTCACGGCGCGGATTGTGAACGGACAGCCGTGGCCACGACAGGTCAGCGCGATGCGAATCCCGGCGGACAGCCCGGTCGCGGCCAGCGACTTGATCTGCGTGGAGTGCAGCGAGTACCCAAACGACCAATACATGGCGGCCGTCACGACGCCGCTCGGGGCCTGCGGCTGGACGAGCACGTGGCTGGTGATCGACGCGGATGGGGCGAAGTTGGCATCACCGCTGTAGCGGGCCGAGATGCGATGCTGCTTGAGCCCCAGGTACTTGACCGAGCACGGCGCCTTGTGCGCTGCCAGGACCTTGCTGCGGCAGCCCTTGATCGTCTTGCCGCCGTCGGTGAACGTGACTCGGCCGCTGGGCGTCAGCGAGCTGCCCGCGGGCGGATGCACCGTGGCGGTGTAGGTCGTCTTGGCTCCCAGGGACACGTGCCCCGAGGTCGCGACCGTGACCGAGGTCGCGGCTCTGCCGACGGTGAGCGTGGTCGGCGAGCTCGTGGACCCGGTGATGAAGGTGCCCGGCGCCGCCGAGTACGCTGCGGTCACATTGGCGACGGCGGCCTGGAACGATGTCTGGCAGACGGCGGTCGGTGCCCCATTGCCCAGCGCCAGGCCCGTGCATCCGGGGATCGTCGCGCCGCCGTCGTGGAAGTCGACCGTCCCCGCCGGCCTGATCGACCCAGCGGCCGACGTCACCGTCGCGATGAGCGTCACCGACTGCCCGGCGGAGGGAGCTGACGAATTGG
>DATAUL010000295.1:0-10467 GCA_036268255.1 Solirubrobacteraceae bacterium
CCCGGAGGTGCCACGCGGTGGATACTGACCTTCCGCAATGCGACGCCTCCTGGTAGCTGTCGGCTCGATCGCCGTCCTGGCCGCGGCGGGGGTGCTCGCCGCCGGTGTGGGCGCCCGCACGGTTTCGGCCCGTCCCGCTCCGGCTGCGGTCCACGCGCAGCCGCGCTCATCGGCGGCTCCTCGCCGCAGTGTGCCGGCCGCCGGCGGCCACGCGTGCTTCGTGAGCGTGCCGCGGTGCTCGGAGACCCCGTGCATCGAGTACATCCGGTCCGCCGCGGCCGCCGTCGCGCGGGCGCCGGTCCCGGGGGTCCGCCTCGCCTCGCCTCGCTGCCGGTCGCCGAAGCTCGGTAGGAAGGTCATGCGGACGCCCACGGCGCCCCCGAATTTCGGCCTCGATTTGCCCGCGCTCGCCCACAAGCTGCAGGCGCAGCCGTCCCCCTCGCCGTAGCCGGAGCGGTCGGTCAGGCGACGGCCGGCGCCAGCTGCCTGCCGAGTAGCGCGACGGCATCGAGATCGTCGTGCAGCAGCTGCTGGCACATGACGCGGTCCACTCCGGCCGCGGCGAGCGTCTGCAGTTGCTCGGCCGCGGCGTCCACGGTGGCGACGATCCATCCCCCCGGCGGCGCGTCGATCAGGTCCTGAAAGCCTCCGCGCTCCTCCAACCGGGCGGCGCGATCGCGCAGGTCGGCCTCGTCGGCTCCGATCACCACGCCGGTCATGACCGAGAAGGGCAGCATCTCGCGCCCGGCGTCGGCGCACGCCTGCTCGATCCGCGCCCGGCGCTCGCGGACCTCCTCGACGGCGGCGAAGGGGGTGTTGTACTCGTCGGCGTACCGTGCGGCCATCGCGGCGCTGCGCGGGCCGGCGGATCCGCCCATGATGAGCGGCGGATGAGGCGACTGCAGAGGGGCGGGCTGGGCGTCGAGCGCGGCGAGCCGATAGTGCTCACCCGCGAAGCTGAAGGGCTGCTCCGGACCTGAGGCCCAGGTGCCGAGCACCACCTGTAGCTGCTCCTCCAGGACGTCGAGGCGTGTGCGCACCGGCGCGAACGCAAAGCCGTAGGCGGCGTGTTCGCGCTCGTGCCAGCCGGCGCCGAGGCCGAGCTCCACGCGTCCACCGGAGACGTGATCGGCGGTCACCACGAGCTTGGCCAGCTCCGAGGGGTGCCGGAACGTCGCCGAGGAGACCATCGTGCCCAGGCGCAGCGTCGTCGTCACGGCGGCCAGCGCGCAGAGCGTTCCCCAGGCGTCCAGAGAGCCGCGCTCGGGGTGCTGACCGTCGAGATTCATGTAGTGATCAGAGCGAAACAGCGTGCCGATGCCGTGCTGCTCGCAGGCCCCGGCCAGATCCAGCCACTGCGGCCAGGTGATCCCCTCCTGCCCCTCGATCATCAGACACAGTTCCATGCGCGCCAGTCTATGGGCGCGCGATGCCGGCCGCGGGCGCGGGGCCTTTAAAGACCGACGGGGCGCCACGCAATGTGGCGCCCCGGCGGTTGAGGGAGGAGAGGGTGCTTCATTCGCCGGCGAGGTATGAGGCCGGCGAATCTGTCCGCCGCGACGCTCTCCTGGGCGCCCGGCGGGGAAACTGGTTCTCAGGCGATTGAGCCGACCCGGCTCTGCGCGTCGGACACGAGCTTCTCGACGCGCGACGTGATCGCGCTTGACTGCTTCTCCAGGTCCTTGCGAGCCGTTCTCAGGTCCCGCTCGACGCGAAGGCGGTTCTGCTTGACGGTCTTCTCGACGCGGTTCCGGCGCTGGCGCAACTCGCGCTCGAACTTCGTCCGGCTGCGACGCACCTGGCGCTCCAGCCGGTTGCGGGCGCTGGCGCCGCGACGCTCATAGCGCTTCAGCTCACGCTCAGCCGCTGCGCGGGTACCGAACTTGGTCGCCAGCCCGTTGACGGTCGACACCAGGTTGTCGCGGGCCAGGAGGCTCGCACCGACAGGCACCAGCACGGCGCGCTCGGCGATCTGCTGGACCTGGGTGACGATGACCTTGGACTCGGCGCCGGTCGCGTCGGACGCGCTGCTCGCCGTGGTCTTGGCGCTCGTGGCGGTGCGCTTGACATTTGCCTTCGTCGTCGTCGCCGAACGGCTGGCGGCGTTGCGCTTCCGGGTTGCCGCAGCCTTCTGACCGCTCGTGCTCGGGCTGCGTCGGGTTGGTGCGCTGGCGCGCCGACTGTTCGCGGTGCCGGTTCGCTGACCGCTGGTGCTGTTTGTCTCTGCCATCTAGGCCTCACTCCGTCTCAGTCTTGGTGAAGGATGTTAGCTGGTTCGCTTGCGATTATCGAACACACGTTTGTAAACCAGCCCCGCCCCTCGGTTACAGTTTTCTGGGAACGTGAGTTCGCCGGCGGCTCCGAGCGGACGGCGGCTCGGACCTCGGTCTGTCGGCCCTGTTCGCCGCCACAGTATCCCGAACAGGTCACCGGGCCGGTCCTCTCTGGGGTGGCCGCCGAGGGCCGCGTGGTGGGCGCCGGTCTGCGTTTCCCCGATCGCGGCAACCACGTCCTGCGCGGCGTGCCGGACCCGCGGCGCCTCTACGCGCTCGAGCGCTGAGGCAGCTGCTCTTCCAGATCCACGCGCGCCAGCCACGCCGGGGGATCGGTGAGCTCGGCGAGCGTCGGCAGCGCGTCCGGGCCGGAGAACACGTGCACGAGCGCCTCGGTGCCGGCCACTCGGACGATCGCGTCGCAGAAGAACTTGCCCTGCTCGTACTGACGCAGCTTCAGCTCGAGTCCCAGGAGCTTGGCGAGCAGTCGTGAGAGCCCGGACTGCGACTTGCGCCGGCGGTCCAGCGCGGCCCGCAGGCTGGGAAGCGACGGCAGCAGGTCAGGCGCGACGGCGTCCATCACGTGCTCGGCGTGACCCTCGATCACGGCCATCACCGCCTGCACGCGGTCGAGCGTGTCGCGCTCGGCCGGCGTCGTGAAGATCGAGATCAGATCGCCGTTGCGCAAAGCGCCGGCGACGCGCTTGAGTTCAGCGGTGCCGGGCAGACGCATCTTGCGCGGCTTGTCGATACGCAGCTCGGCGCTCTTGAGCAGCTCGCGCACCAGGCCGGCGACGTGGCCCTGCAGCCATGGCACTCCGGCGAACTGCACGGCGTGCGTGACCTCGTGCAGTGCGACCCAGGTCATGAACTCGTCTTCCGGGGCCGCGAACGACTTCACCGCCGCGCCTAGATTGGGCATCACGAACAGCAGCCGCGGGGGACGGTCCTCCGGGGTCTCGTCGAGCAGCACGAGCTCGTATTGACCGAGCACCCGTTGGCCCAGGTAGCCGAGCACGACTCCGACCTCGCTGGTCACCATCAGCCCGACGGCCAGCTGCACGGGTGGCCGCAGCGGTCCCAGGCCCTCGCCGGCCCGCTCCAGCACGGGGTCGAGCATCTGGCGCATCGCGGAGACGTTGGCGCGGACCCATTCCCGGCGCTCGATGCCCTCGGGGGGCGGCAGTGGCCGCGCGGGCTCCAGGCCCGTGTAGGCGACGACCCGGCGCTCGGCCTCGCTGGCGAGGACCGCCAGGTCGGCCCGCGGCCGCGCGGCGTCCCCGGAGCCGGCGACATAGCCGGCGATCTTCTCGGCCAGGATCCAGTCGATCACGCCGGGATCTGCTCCAGCTCGTGCAGGCCCTCGATCGTCCGCGCGGCCACCAGATGCGAGCTCGGCGCGGCGTCCAGTGGCGCCCCCAACGGGTCCGCGCAATCACTGAAGCTGACCAGGCCACCGGCCTCGCGGACGATCAGTTGACCGGCGGCGGCGTCGACGCCCCGGCACCGGCGGAGCGTCACCATGCCGTCGAAGCGCGCCGCGGCCACCTGGCACAGAGTCGAAGCGATCGTGCCCAGCGCCCGCAGCCGGTGGGCCGAGGCGACGAGGCCGGTGATCGAGTCCTGCACCCAGGTCGGGTCGGCAGACTCGATCCCAACGAGCTCGAGCTTGCCGTCACGGGCGCGCCGTTCGCCTCGCGACGGATCCAGCCGCCGGCCATTGAGCCACGCGCCGGCGTGGCGGGCCGCCCACCATTCCTCGGCGCATCCGAAGTCGTGCACGAAACCGAAAGCTACGTCGGCCATCGACTCTCCGTCGGCGACGGCCACCGACAGGGCGTAGTGCAAGGCGTCGCGCTTGGCGTTCGTCGAGCCGTCGATCGGATCGATGATCACCCGCACGGATCCGTCGCCGAAGTCGATCTCACCGCGTTCCTCCGAGATTGCGCTGAACCGGTATCCCTGCCGGTGGATCGCCTGCAGCTCGGCGACGATGATCTGCTCGGCCGAGCTGTCGAGCACCAGCGTGCGGTCGCCTCCGCTGCCGCGCGTGCCTGTCTCCGTCGCCCGCTCGTCGACACTTCCGGCGGTCGCGAGCATCTGCTGAAGACCCGCCACGGCACGCCGGCACGCGCCCAGCCAATCCGCCTCCAATGCCGTCCGCGTGCTCGTCATCTCACTACCTATGCTGTCAGACGGTGGACCTCCTTTCCGACGGCGCCGGCTCCAGTCGTCCTCTGGACGGTCTCGACGGCGCGCAGCGAGAGGTCGCAACCCACTCCGATCCGCGCCTGCTGCTGCGCGGGGTTGCCGGCTCCGGGAAGACGCGCGTACTGGAGGCGCGCTTTCGCTGGCTGGTGCGCAACGGCTGCGCGCCGGAGCGGATCGCCGTGCTCGTCCCCACCGCGGCGCGCGCCGCGGCCATGCGGGCCCGCCTCGAGACTCGTCTGGAGCTCGGCTACGAGCAGCTGTTCGTGCTCACGCCGTCCCAGCTGGCGGCGCTCGTGCTGCGAACGCGGAGCGGTCCCGGGCTCGGCGACCCACTGGAATCCACGCTCAGTGCCGGCGACCGGCTGGCGATGCTCGTCGAGCGCATCGACGAGCTCTCGCTCCAGCACCACGACTTCGGCGGGCGTCCGAACGCGTTGCTGGGCGGCTTCGTGCGCCGGATCGACCGACTCAAGGCCGAGCTGGTGTTCGCGGCCGACTACGAGCGCTGGGCGCGGGAGCTCTCCGAGGACGACGGCGACGTCCCGCCCGCGCTCGAGCGCGAGTTCGCGGCCGTCTACGCCGCCCACGAGCGGATGCTGGCCCAGGCGGGCGCGCGCGACGATGGCAGCCTGATCGGCGATGCGTTATCGCTGGCGCGCCAGGATCCCGGGGCGCTGCGTCGGTTCGCTCACCTCATGCTCGACGACGCGCAGGAGCTCGACTTGGCGCCGGCGACGCTCGTGCAGACTCTTGATCTCCCCAGCCTGACGGTCGCCGGAGACCCGGCGGCGGGGCTCCGTCGATATCGCGGCGCGGGCGCTGAACGGATGGCGAGCTTCGCCGGCCCGGCAGTGCGCGAGGTCGAGTTCGCCCGATCGCAGCGCTGCCCGGGACGGGTGTGGCAGGCGGCGACGGCTGCCCTGCCCGACGGCCGGGTCACGAGCCGCGCGGTCAACGGTGACGGCCCGGCCGGCGAGGTGGAGTTGTGGCGGTGCGCCAACGAGCGCTCGCAGGCCCAGTCGGTGGCGGTCGACGTCGAGCGGCTCATGGCACGCGAAGGCGTCGCGGGGGATCAGATCGCGGTGATCGTGCCCGATGTCGGCCACGAGGGCCAGGCGGTGAGCGTGGCCCTGGAGGAGCGCGCGATCGCCCACCGGCTGATCGGCGAGGCGGCGTTCTTCCAGCGCGCCGAGATCCGCGACGTGCTGGCCTGGCTGCGGCTGCTCGCCGATCCGACGGATGCCGGCGCGGTCGTGCGGGCACTGGCCCGGCCGCCGATCGAGCTGCGGTCCGTCGACATCGCACGCTGCACCCAGATCGCGCGCCGGCGAAAGCTCGACATGGTGGGAGCCCTGGCGGCGGCCACTGAGTCGCCGCAGGTCCCGCCGGAGGCACGCGAGCGCATCCGCGTGTTCCTCAAGCTGTACCGGGCGAGCGTCGCGGCGCTGGACTCGAGCCGACCGGATCTGTATGTGCACCGTCTGATTGAACGCCTCGGCTTCCGCCGCCAGCAACTGTTCGCCGCCCAGTCAGACGTCGTCGAGCGCCTGCGCGCGCTGGCCGCCTTCGGCGAGCTCGCGACGGCGTTTGTCGGGCGCTCACCGCAGGCCACGCCTCGTGAATTCGCCCGCTCGATCGCCGCCGTGGCCGACCTCGGGCTGCGGGAGCAGGAGGAGCCAGATCTGTTCGACGCCGGCGCGGTGCAGGTGCTGACCCTGGCGGCCGCCGGCGGCCTGGAGGCCGAGCACGTCTACGTGATCGGCCTGCATGCCGGGATCGGACGCTGGACGGGCGCCGGCTTTGAGCCGATCCCACAGGAGCTGCTCACCGAGCCGTTACCTGCCGACTCCGACGAGACGCGCCTGCGGGCGCTGCGCCAGGAGCTCCACGTCGCGCTGTCGCGCGCGCGCCGCCGGCTGGTGCTCTCCTATCCCCAGGCCGATGACCGCGGTGGGGTGCTGTCGTGCGCGCCCGTGCTCGAGGAGGTCCGGGCGGCTCTGGGCGCGGTGTGGCTGGACAAGGAGGAGGAGCTGTTCGGCCCCGCTGAGGCGCTTCACTCCACCTACAGGCTGCTGCGCGACGAGCTGCTCGAGGGCACGATGCGCGCCGGCGGCCGGCTCGGCGAGCTGCGCTTCGACACCGATCTCGACGTCTCGCACGCCGTCGTCCGCTACCTGGAGCTCCTGAAAGTGGCGGCGCTCATCGCCCAGGGTGGGCGCGATCGGGTCCCGAGCGTGGCCGAGTCGTTGCGGGACATCAATTCGCGGATTGTGCAGGCGATCACGGCCGAGCAGCGGGAGATCTTCGAGTCCTCGCCGCTCGACGACTATCTGCTCGATACCGACCGCGACGCCCGGCGACGCGCCCAGGCGATGGTCGCCCGCGACGAGCCGTCGCTCGAGCCGTTCCTCCCGCGCCGCGGCGACGGCGTGGTGCTATCGGCGTCGGACATCGATACCTACCGGACGTGCCCGCTCAAGTACAAGTTCGCGCGGGTGTTCCGCATCCCGCAGGAGCCGACGTTGCACCAGCGCTTCGGGATCGTGGTGCATCAGGTGCTGGAGCGCTACCACGCGGGAGACGACGGCGGCCTGCCGGAGCTGCTGGGCCTGCTCGACGCCGCCTGGCGTCGGGGCGGCTTCGCCGACTCCGAGCAGGAGCGCCAGCTGCGCGGCAAGGCAACGTCGGCCCTCACGCGCTACCACGAGCGCTCTCGCTCCGAGGAGGGTCAGCCGATGTGGTTCGAGCGCCAGTTCACGTTCAAGCTCGGGCCGCACCTGCTGCGTGGCCGGGTCGATCGCGTCGACCTGCTGCCGGGCGGTGAGTACGAGCTGATCGACTACAAGACCGGCCGGCCCAAGAGCGTCGATCAGCTGGCCGACGACGTCCAGCTGTCGCTCTACGCCGTGGGCGCGCGCGAGGCGTGGCAGCTGGAGGCCTCACGGCAGGCCTACTACTACCTCCTCGACGACCAGAAGGTGGCGGTGACCGACGAGGGTGACCGCGGCGACTGGGTGCGCGAGGTGGCGACGGAGGTCGCCGAGGGGATCCTCTCGCAGGGGTTTGAGCCGACGCCGTCGATCGCCGCCTGCTCGATCTGCGACTACCGCCTGGTCTGCCCGGCGGCCGAGCGGTAACCGGCGCCGACGGCCTTCAGGCCGTCAGTCGGATTCTTGCCCGTCGCCGCGCTGGCGTAGGAAGCGCTGCAGGTCGCGGGCGATCGTCTCGCCGGAGGGCAGCGACGTCGGCTCGTCGTCTGACTCCTCGACGGCGGCCTGCTCCAGGCGCTCGACGAACGCCTGGACGTCAGGGTCGGACTGGACGGCGACGTTGACCTGACGGTCGTAGTCGGCGGCGGCGGTCTCGAGGTCGGATCCGTCCACGGCCACGCCGACCAGGCCCTCCAGCTTGCGCACGAGCGCCAGCGCCGCCTTGGGGTTGGGGGTCGCGGCGATGTAGTGGGGGACGGCCGCCCACAGGCTGGCCGACGGCAGGCCGGCCTGTTGGCAGGCGGCATGCAGGATGCCGACGATCCCGGTTGGGCCCTCGTAGGAGGACGGTGCCAGCCCCAGGCGCGCGACGAGCGCGGGATCCGAGCTCAGCCCGGTCACCGACACCGGCCGAGTGTGGGGCACGTCGGCCAGGAGCGCGCCCAGCGTTACCACGAGCTGCGTGTTGAGGACCTCGGCCAGCTCGGTGACCAGCTGACAGAAGGTCCGCCAGCGAAACGACGGCTCGGAGCCGGCCATCAGGATGAGATCCCGCGGCGCGCGCGGCACCCGGGCCTCGAACAGCTCCACGGCGGGCCACACAATCTCACGGGCCTGGCCGTCGACCATCTTCACGCGCGGACGCGTGGCCTGGAAGTCGTAGAAGTCCTCGGGGTCGATCGTGGCGAATCGCTCAGCGCCGAGAGCCGAACCGACGAACTCGATCGCGCTCGATGCGGCGTCGGCGGCGTCGTTCCAACCCTTGAATGCGCAGATCAGCGCAGGGGCCCGTAAACCATCCGGTCGATGCTCCCATTGCAATGGCTGCATCCGACTCACCGTACATCATGGACTGATGGGCCAAGCCGAGCAGACCATGGCGGCGGTCACCGCCTTACGCCCCGGACAGGACGTCGTCGGCGTGTTCGCCTGCACTCGCAAAGACCGCCTGATGACCCGCACCGGTGCGCCATACCTGGCGCTCGAGTTGCGCGACCGGACCGGCACGCTGCCCGCGCGCGCGTTTCAGAACGCCGACGCCCTGGCCGGGCGCTTCGAGCGCGGCGACGTGGTCCGGGTGCGCGGGCGGGTCGAGCGCTTCCGCGACGAGCTGGTGCTCGAGCTGTCGAATATCGCGCGCGCCGATGACGTCGATCCCGGGCGCTTCCTGCCCACCGCATACCGGGACCTCGACGAGCTCGACGGATTCCTCGAGCACCTCGCCGGCGAGGTCTACGACCGCTCCTACGCGCAACTGCTGGGTGCGATGCTCGCCGACGATGAGCTGCGCGCCGCTTGGCGCCGGGCCCCCTGCTCGCGCGCGGGACACCACGCCTTCCTTGGCGGGCTGCTCGAGCACACCGTCGCCGTGGCCACCCTGGCCCACGAGACCTGCCAGCTGCACCCGGGACTCAACTCCGATCTGCTGTTGACCGCATCCCTGGTGCACGACATCGGCCGGGTTCGTGAGTTCACCTACGGCGCCGAGATCGGTCTCACCGACGAGGGGCGCCTGCTCGGCCATCTGGTCATCGGCGAGCGCATGCTGTCCGAGCGCTTCCACGGCGTGCTCGACGAGCCACGCCAGCTCGCGCTGTTGCACTGCGTGCTCTGCCACCACGGCCCCTCGAGCGCTCCCGGCGGTCGCTTCGCCTCATCCGAGGCCCTGGCGCTGTACCGCCTGAATGCCCTGGACGCCGGCGTCAAGGGCGCCCTCGAGCACGGTCTCGGCGACTGACCCCCAATTTTTCCCCGGCCCGCCTACGATCGGCGGTGGCGCGGCACGGGCCTGGTGGCCCATCCGGTCTTCAAAACCGGCAGGGCGGGGCAGCCCCTCGCTTGGAAGGTTCGATTCCTTCGCCGCGTCGTGCCTGCAAATCAGCGGTTTCTGCCGGTGTAGGTGGAGGGTCCGCTCCCGACCGATTTGCCAACCATGTCCCGAATATGTCCCGAGAATCGGGTATTCTTTGGCCATGGGACGGGTCTCAGAGCCCATCAGCGGGCACGTCTTCCGGGTCGAGCGAGTGCGCGGGCCGGTCTGGTACGGCAAGTACCGGCTGCCGGATGGCCGCCAGGTCCAGAAGAAGATCGGCCCGGCGTTCAGCGGTCGCGGACGTCCCGCGGCGGGGACCTTCACCAAGCGCACGGCTCAGGCGTGGCTCGATGATGTCCTCGCTCAGGCTCGCCGCCGCGAGCTGCCGGGGATGGTGCGGACGGGAGCGACGGTCGCCGACGCCGTGGCGGAGTGGCTGCGCTACGCCGAGCACGACCGAGCGGTGAAGCCCTCGACGCTGACCGACTATCGCCACACGGGGAACCGGATCGCTCGCGACCTGGGGGAGATGCGCCTCGAGGACGTGACGACCGAGGTGCTGGAGCGCTGGCGTGCGACGCTGACCTCGTCGAACCGGACCGTGGCCAAGCACCTGGTGATCCTCCACGGCATCTTCCGGCGAGCGATGAAGGTCTGGGGCCTGCCGTCGAACCCGGCTGCAACCGTCGAGCGTCCGCGGTATCGCGTGTCGGACGATCTGGAGGCCTATTCGCCGGAGGAGGTGTGGGCGCTGGTCCGGGCGGCGGGCTTTGACCAGGACGCGGCTCTGTATCTGACGGCGGCGTTCACGGGGCTGAGGATGGGGGAGCTGCTGGCGCTGCAGTGGCGCGACATCGACTACGGGGGTGAAGCGATCCGCGTGCGGCGCAGCTACAACGTCCACGGCGGCGTCGGCTCGCCCAAGAGCGGCAAGGTGCGCGGCGTGCCGATGGTCCCTGAC